>NZ_JAQVCH010000017.1 GCF_028689845.1 Flavobacterium sp.
ATCTTCAATTATATCTAAATGAGTTTGTTTACAAGTTAAATAGAAGATATTTTGAAGAAAAACTATTCGATAGATTAGTAATTGCTGGCATTACAGGATTATGACAAAAAACGGACAATCAATATTAAGTTTGTCTATTTTTAAATAACCAATTTCCAATACATCTTCAACTACCGATTTGGTTTCTGTTATCTTTAAACTGAATTTATCTTTGAATACGGAAGCCAAAATATCTTTAATCCTAAAAATATCGTCAACATCAACACCAAATTTATCATCAATGTGCGAGGCTCCAGCAACGCCAAAACCACAATGTTTAAAGAAAGTTGTTTTTTTACTTTTTTTAATGGCTTCAGATTTCGATTTTGCGATGGTTAGAACTTTATAATGGTATTCTTCAAAATCATTCTCTTTATATCCGCCAAGGTTAATGAAAAATAAATGGTTATCTTTAGTTAACTCTTCAGTGCGAGAACTAATTTCAATTGAAAAACCATCAACTTGCGTTATTTTTCGCCAGGCATCAATATGAATTTTACCTTTTGCTTCTGGCCAAAATTGTTTCATACTCGGAACTAAGTGGCGTAAACTTGGTGCAATTCCGAAGAAAACATCGTGCTGTTCAGTCAAACGTCCTTTGGGTCGGCATCCCAAAAGCACCATAAATAAATAATTTTTTTCTTCCATCCTCAAAAGTAATAAAAATAAAATTAGGGCAAATAAAGCAAAAAAGATAACTTTGGCACAAGTATTGGTTTATTTAAAATAATAGGAATCAATAAAAAAATAATTATGAAAAAAATTACCTTAATTTTAGTGCTAATCGGGATGATTACACTGCAAGGATGTACCATCGAAGAAAATAGCGGTTACGATAATGATACGTTTAGTAAAGTATTTGAAGTAACAAGAAGCTTCTCGCCTCAAAATGATTTTAGTAGTTTGATTACTTTTAATCCGCCAATTTTTTCTTCAGACGTGGTTTTAGTTTATATTTTATGGGATGTTCAAAATGATGGGACTCCAGTTTGGCGTTTAATGCCTCAAACCGTGCAATTGTTTGAAGGCGATTTGCAATATAATTATGATTTTACACGATTTGATGTCAATTTATTTATCAGTTCTTTAGATTTTGATGTTGCTTTTATAGACCCTGTTTGGACACAAAATCAAACCTTCAGAATTGTATTGGTTCCGGCTTCGTTTGGTGGAAAAATGGACTATACTAATTACGAAAACGTAATGCAAAAATTAAAGCTATCCGAGAAAGACGTCAAGTCAATAAAGTAAACTAAAAAATATTTTAAAAAGGTCTGTTAAAAGACCTTTTTTTTTGTCTTCTTATTTATAATTTCGCATCCTATATAAAATAGTATTATGGATTTTCTTTTTATCGTTGTCGGATTAGTGTTTTTGGTTTTAGGTGGAGATTGGTTATTAAAATCAGCAGTAGGAATGTCCTTACGATTAAATATTTCTAAAATTATCATTGGGATGACGGTTGTTTCCTTTGCGACATCTGCACCAGAATTGATTGTTAGTGTTAAATCTGCTATGGCTGGATTTCCTGATATTGCTATTGGGAATGTGGTGGGTTCTAATATTGCCAATATTGGGTTGATTTTAGGAGTCGTGATGATTATTAGTAGCATGCGGGTTGATGTTTCTTTTTTTAAAACCGATTGGCCAGCGGTAATGGCTTCTTCCTTATTATTATATGGAATGCTTTTATATGATGGTGAAATTAGCCGAATCGATGGCGTTATCTTATTTTTATTATTAATTGTCTTTGTAGTTTATTTGATTAAATCACAAAAAAGCAGTGTTCCTGAAATAGAGATTCCGTTAGAAGATACTATGAAAATGTATAAAATCATTTGGTTTTTAGTCATTGGTGGAATTGCGTTATATGCGGGTTCTGAGTTATTAATTAAAGGAGCAGTGAATGTAGCGAGTACTTTTGGTGTTTCAGACCGAGTAATTGCTGTTACCGTAGTGGCAATTGGAACCAGTATTCCCGAATTATCGGCTTCTTTAATTGCGGCTATTAAAAAGGAAAGTGCTATTTCTATCGGTAATGTGCTAGGTTCTAATATCTTTAATATTCTTTCAGTTATTGGGCTTTCTGCTATTATTCACCCAATTAAATTTATGGATAGCCGATTACTTTCATTTGATATGCTTTGGATGTTAGGTTTTGCTCTAATTCTTGTTCCTCTTGTTTTAATGCCCAAAAAAGGATTTCTAGATCGCAAAGCAGGTATCATTTTAGTGGCTGGATATGTTCTGTTTGTATTTATGACTTTTAGTTAGGCCTTATTTTTAAGGGGGTTAATTTTATTTTTGTCTGAAAAGTAAGGTATTTTGTCGATTAAATATGTTTTTTACGGGTTAACCCCCTAAAAAAATAGGGATAAATAATTTTTACTTTAATATTTATTTATATTTGCACTGAAAAAAAGTGTAAAATTTAACTAAATAATAGCGTATGTCAACTTTGCGATTCCAAGCTTTAAAAGATGCCTCTAGACGAAAACCATCAAAATTTGTAGAATCCGGAAGAAAGTCGGATCTTTTTGCTTCTAATGTATTTAATGATAAATCAATGAGGCAATTTCTAACTCCTGATGCTTATCAAGGGGTGAAAGATGCGATGCAACACGGCACAAAAATAGATCGGAAACTTGCCGATTACATTGCCATGGGCATGAAAGAATGGTCTTTGTCAAAAGGAGTCACGCATTATACGCATTGGTTTCAACCCTTAACGGGTTCAACTGCAGAAAAGCACGATGCCTTTTTTGAAACTTCTCCTGATGGTTCTGACCCAGTAGAAAAATTTGGTGGCGGACAACTAGTTCAGCAAGAGCCAGATGCTTCTTCATTTCCAAATGGAGGAATTAGAAACACATTTGAAGCTCGTGGTTATACCGCTTGGGATCCTACTTCTCCTGCTTTTATTTTTGGTACCACTTTATGTATTCCTACCGTTTTTATTTCGTACACGGGAGAAGCATTAGATTATAAAACCCCATTATTAAAAGCGTTAAACGCGGTGGATGAAGCTGCAACTGAAGTGTGTAAATACTTTGATAAAAATGTAAAAAAAGTAACTGCCACTTTAGGTTGGGAACAAGAATATTTTTTAATTGATATTTCGTTGGCTAATTCTCGTCCTGATTTAATGTTAACAGGTCGAACTTTATTAGGTCATACTTCCGCAAAAGGGCAACAATTAGACGACCATTATTTTGGCTCAATTCCTTCTCGTGCTTTAAATTATATGAGAGAATTAGAAGAAGAATGTATGTTGCTCGGAATTCCGGTAAAAACACGTCACAATGAAGTGGCTCCAAACCAATTTGAATTAGCTCCCATTTTTGAAGAAACTAATTTAGCAGTTGACCACAACTCCTTATTAATGGATGTAATGTCAAAAGTAGCTGAACGTCATGATTTTAAAGTGCTTTTTCATGAAAAACCATTCAAAGGCGTAAATGGTTCTGGTAAACATAACAATTGGTCATTGGCAACTGATACGGGCGTCAACCTCTTGAGTCCAGGCAAAACACCAATGAGTAATTTACAGTATTTGTCTTTTTTTATTAATACGATTAAAGCGGTTCACGATTATGAAGAATTAATCAGAGCATGTATCGCAACAGCGAGTAACGACCATAGATTGGGTGCTAACGAAGCTCCTCCGGCAATAATTTCGGTATTTATTGGTGAACAATTAACCAAAGTTTTAGCAGAATTAGAAGGTGTTTCTAAAGGAAAACTTTCTCCTGAAGAAAAAACTGATTTAAAATTAAACGTTGTTGGCAAATTACCAGATGTCATGTTAGACAATACGGATAGAAATAGAACGTCACCGTTTGCTTTTACAGGAAATAAATTTGAATTTAGAGCAGTGGGTTCAACCGCTAATTGTGCCAATGCAATGACCACTTTAAATTCTATCGTTGCCAAACAATTAAAAGATTTCAAAAATGAAGTCGATACTTTGATTGATTTGAAAGGTTTGAAAAAAGATGAAGCGATTTTTAATGTGTTGAGAGAATACATCAAATCGACTAAAAATATTCTTTTTGAAGGCGATGGCTATAGTGAAGCATGGGAAAAAGAAGCAGAAAAAAGAGGGTTGAGCAATCATAAATCGACACCTGCTGCTTTAAAAGCAAAAATTTCTAAAAAAGCATTTGATTTGTTTGAAAGTGTTAAAGTGATGAATCATATAGAAGTTGAATCTCGCTATGAAATTGAATTGGAAGAGTATACCAAAAGAATTCAAATAGAAGGGCGTGTTTTAGGAGATATTGCTCGTAACCATATCATTCCAACAGCAATTCGTTATCAAAATACGTTAATCGAAAATGTCCGAGGTTTAAAAGAAATTTTTGGAAAAGATTTTGAAAAAATTGCCAAAGAACAAATTGTACTAATTAAAGAAATTTCAGCACACATCGAAGGAATCAATTCTAATGTTGAAGCCATGATTGAAATGCGTAAGAAAGCCAACGCGTTAACCGATGCTCAATTAATGGCCGAAATGTATTGTGATAAAGTAAAACCCTATTTTGAAATCATCAGAAGTCATTGTGATAAATTAGAATTACTAGTAGATGATGAGGTTTGGCCAATGACAAAATACCGAGAATTGTTGTTTACACGATAATTTTCAATAAACATATATAAAAAAGCCTCTTTCAATTAGTTGAAAGAGGCTTTTGAATTAGTAGTAATTTTAAGCTAAGAAAGCAATCTGTTTTTTCAAAAAAAGTGACTATTGCTGAATTTTTGTATAATTTCCAGAGCCATTAAAATTCAAAAATAAACGATATTGATAGTTTGTTCCTTGATTGCTGATAATTGTTGCTCCATCATATTCAATTGTTCCGTCTGCTAAATTATCGCCATAGTCCAATCCAGCTACTTTAAATTTTATTTCGCCATAATTAGATGTTGCAAAAAAATAATTTTGGGCAGTGTTGTATTGCATCGTTGTGTTAACGGTGTAGTTTTGGTTTAATTCTACATTAATTGAATTAATTTCAAAGTAATTACTTTGGTTTAAAGTTATTTTATAAAAACCAGTTGATGGGATAGTATAAGCGGGACCATTAAGTACTAATTGTCCAAAATTACTATTACTACTTACTCCATAAACAACACTTTCATTTTGAGCTCCTAAAAATTTGAATTGTGTTCCTGCTGTAAAGTATTTATAGCCTAAGAATTCACTAAAAAAATTGCCAAATTGGATGGCAGTTGCAGCATTGTAATTATTAAAAGTACCATACAAATACAGTTGTGTTGGTGTAGTACTTGGATTGTTTGAAGTTGGTAATGATAATTCTCCGTTATTATTTACTGCTACCTGAAAAGGTGTTCCATTTGGAGAAACCAACGTAATTCCTTGCCCAGGCAAAGTAACCAATTGGCTAGCTGTAAATGCGTAAGGCACTGTTAACAATTGTGTCGTACCTACTAAGGCATAGTTGCTTCCACCGTTAATATCAAGTTCCACTTTTAAAAACTTTGCACTATTGCCCCAATTGATTGTATTAAAAACACCGGATACAACTGATCCTTGACCAATAACTAAGTTGTAAAGCCCTTGTGCGTTTGTTGTTTTTGAATGTGTTTCGGCATATAAAACAGCACCTGTAGCCGTCAGGTTTAAAACAGATAAACGGGTTGTAACTGTTGCATTTGCCACTGGATTACCTGAACTATTTAACGCTATGGCTTGATATGAAATTCCTTGTGGAACTTGCGAAAACAAAATGCTTGATAACAGTAGTAAGGTTAGTGTAAAAATATTTTTCATAAAAGGGTATTGTTTAGTTTTTTATAATTTTAAATGAGTTGTAATTCTTGTTTTCAAATTGAAGCAGGTAAGTTCCAACTGTAAGTGTTGATAAATCAATTGAATTGTTTGATTCAATCGTTTGTTGACGAATCATCTTTCCAGACATATCAAAAATTGCGACTTTTTCTCCAAATAAATCGGCCTTGGTAGAAAAATGTAATGTAGAAACAGTTGGATTTGGAAATACGGTAATGCCCTCTGAAACTGCATAGGAATCAACAGTTAGATTTTGATTGACTTGTGAAACAATTGCAAGTATTCCAGTTCCGTTTGCTACTTGATTTTGTGAGGGAATAAAAATTTCGCCAACAGAAATCATACCATTTCCTGCAACAACGCTTCCAGCGTTAATGGTCTTAACGGTACTTTGTCCAAATGAAAAAGAAAAGATGGATAAGGATAATAAAGAGATAATTTTTCTCATATATTTTTAAATTTCTGCAAAAATATTCTTTTTTTGGGATTAACTCATTATATTCTAGAGATTTCACAAAAATGCAAGTTATTATTTTGAATTTACTATGTTAGGTATCCATTGAAATAAGGTTTGCAAATCTTTTAGAATTTAAAAATAGGGTTTACGAGGTTATTTCTACAGTTTGATTTATAGTCCAAAACGCACTTCGTTATAAATTGCAAATAAAATTTAAAATGTTAAAAATTTGTATTCAAAAATTATTTTTATATATTCGTCGTGCTTTAAGACTGTTTTCAATGCCTTTTAGCTTACAATGCCCCCGCATTAAAAAATCTAAAATATAAAACCGTGGAAGTATAGTGGTATTTTACAGTGAGTTTTCTGTGTTCAAAAATACTACATCAAAATCTTTTGATTTTGATCACAAAAAAACTAAGTTTCCAACAAATTAACACTAAAGCGAGTGGGATGACGAAAGTTATCCCACTTTGTTTTTATACAATTGAAATTATTTTGTTGTATTTTCGTTAGTAGTAAAAATGAGTTCATGCAATCAGTTCTAAAAATACTTTTTTTTCTTTTTTTTCTTCAACCGCTTTTGGCCCAAGAAGAAGTGATTTTTTATTTTGATTCTAACAAATCAGAACTCCAAAAAAGCGAATTACAGAAATTAAATGAATGGATGACTACTTTTCCTTCTGTCAAAATTGTTGCCATTAATGGATTTACAGATGAAGATGGAACTTCCGGATTCAATGATACGTTAGCTCAAAAAAGAGTAGATTTTATTTATCGATTAGTAGAAGGAAGAATTAAAATTAGAGAAGATTTTAAAACCCGAAGTTTTGGAGAACTACATCAACATAAAGTCAATAAAGCAGAAAATAGAAAAGTGTCGATTTTTTATATTTTTCCAAAAGATTTAGTTCGTGAAGACGAGATTTTAGGAATTAAAAAAGAAATTCCAATTGAAAAACCTAAACCGGCCCGAATTTTTCCAGAGGTAATTGAAATCCAGAATCCAAACGGAACAAAGTCCGTATTTGAATTGGACACTAACTTTATGAAACAAATTGACGAAGCAAAACCAGGCGAAAAACTCAAGTTGGATAACTTAAATTTTCAAATTAATACCTTTGCGATTGTCAATGAAAGTCGTGGAAAACTGTATGAATTACTCATCGTTTTACAACAAAATCCCGAATTGTCAATTGATATTCAAGGCCATTTGTGTTGTATGGCTGTCGATCGAACTAACCTTTCGAACCAAAGGGCAAAAGCAATTAGCAACTTTCTTCGAATGAACGGAATTGAAAATGCTCGTGTCTCCTACCAAGGCTTTGGAAGTACGAAACCTCTTTATCCCTTGCCAGAAAAAAATGAAGAAGAGCGAGCTGCAAATCGTCGGGTTGAAATTGAAATTATCAAAAATTGAAAATAATCCTATGTTTCCTCCTTTTTTGCACCTCACTTTTTGCTCAAGAAAAGGTGGAACTCTTTTTTGATTTTAATCACAATGAACCAAATTCGCAATCTAAAAGTATAATAAAGCAGTGGATGAAAGAAAATCCAACTGCTGAGGTATATCAAATAGAAGGCTATTGCGATACGGTGGATACTCAAAGCTACAATTTGAAATTAGCCGAACGACGAATTAAAGCTGTTGAATCTATTCTCAATCAAAACAAAATCAAAATTAGCGATTCAATTCGAATCATTCCTTTTGGTGAAGTATTTGATTTTTCATCCAACCAAGCTGAAAATCGAAAAGTTGTTTTTTTCTATCATATCAATTTGAATGAGGTTTCTTTTTCAGATAAAATGAAAAAAGCTACAGTAGGCGAATTACTCAATTTAAAAGGAATGAATTTTTATAATATGAGTGAAGTGATGCTTCCCGAATCATTACCTATTTTAGAGGAATTGCTTCAAATTATGCGTGCAAACCCACAATTAAAGATTGAAATTCAAGGACATATTTGCTGTAATCCGTTAGAAGTGCAAGATATTTCTACCAAAAGAGCCAAAACTGTTTATGATTTCTTAGTCGCAAACGGAATTGACACAGAACGAATGAAGTATAAAGGATTTGCCTCTTCGCGACCCATTTATCCACTTCCGGAAAAAAATGAAGCCGAGCGAATTGCCAATCGACGCGTTGAATTGCGTATTCTTGAAAAATAAATAAGTATGCGGCTATTTAAAATTGCTACATTTTCACATTAATCCTATCTTTGCCACACAACCATTGGCAACTGAATCATGTTCAGTTCAAACAACAACACAACTATGAGTTCTGATACGAGTAAACGCTATGCTCTTCGAGGAGTTTCGGCCGAAAAAGAAGAGGTGCATCAAGCCATTAAAAATATCGATAAAGGTCTTTTTCCCAAAGCATTTTGCAAAATTGTACCCGATTATTTAACGGGAGATGAAGATTATTGTTTGCTTATGCATGCCGATGGAGCTGGAACAAAATCTTCTTTAGCCTATTTGTATTGGAAAGAAACCGGTGATATTTCAGTTTGGAAAGGCATCGCACAAGATGCATTAATCATGAATATTGACGATTTACTTTGTGTTGGTGCAACCGATAATATCATGCTTTCCTCAACCATTGGTCGAAATAAAAACCGCATACCAGGCGAAGTTCTTTCGGCCATCATCAACGGAACAGAAGAATTAATACAAGAATTAAAATCATTTGGTGTCACAATTCATTCTACAGGTGGCGAAACGGCTGATGTAGGCGATTTAGTGCGAACCATTATTGTCGATTCTACGGTAACTGCTCGAATGAAACGAAGTGAGGTAATTGATAATGCCAACATTAAAGCAGGTGATGTGATTGTGGGATTAGCTTCTTTTGGACAAGCCTCGTATGAGAATGAATACAATGGCGGAATGGGAAGCAACGGCTTAACGTCTGCCCGTCACGATGTTTTTGGCAAGTATTTAGCCAATAAATATCCTGAAAGTTTTGATGCGGCTGTTCCTGCTGATTTAGTTTATTCCGGTCAAGTAAAATTAACCGATAAAGTAAAAAACAGTCCGATTGATGCTGGGAAATTAGTGCTTTCGCCCACAAGAACCTATGCTCCAATTATCAAAAAAATACTAGAAAAATTTTCACCTAAAGAAATTCACGGCATGGTACACTGCAGTGGCGGAGCACAAACTAAGATTTTACATTTTATAGATAATTTACATATTATCAAAGATAATTTATTTCCAATTCCGCCCTTATTTCAATTGATTCAAGAGCAATCTAAAACCGATTGGAAAGAAATGTATCAAGTTTTCAATTGTGGTCACCGAATGGAATTATATGTTCCAGCCGCAATTGCTTCGGAAATTATTGAAATTTCAAAATCATTTCATGTTGATGCCCAAATTGTCGGTCGAGTAGAGGCTTCCGAACATAAAAAATTAACCATAACCAGTGAATTTGGTACATTTGAATACAAATAAAAAACGCACAACTCATAACTCATAACTTTTCCCACATGGATTTACCAAAATTTGTTTTAGCCGATAATACCGATTTCCCAGAAGATATTTTTATCATTCATTTAGACTATCCGCGTTTTTTAATTAATTTAAAAGATGACGAAGTTGAATTTTTAGAAGAAATTGAGGAAGAAGATGAAAAAGACCTCGAAACCGAAATGGAAAAATTAATTGAATTGGCAGGAATTTTTTACGACAGAGAAATGGAACGCTATGAGGAGTAAATTATGATATGGTTAAATGTTTTCTAATAGAAAATCAAACGAAAGAATTTAGAATTGTAAAAGAATAAATTTTATAATTGTTTTTTACTAAAAAAGCCGACTCATTTTATTTTGAATCGGCTTTTACATTAAGTTTAATCGTTGATACCGTTGATGGAGTAAGGTTAGGTATTTTTGTTTATACTCATCACTAACAAAACTTTTTTCTAAAACAGTTTCCATTTCGGGTTTACAATAATAAAATAGTTCCAAAGTATTATCCAAAACCTTCTTACTTAAACCACCATTTTCATAGGCCGCTAAAAAGTCTGCATAGTTGAGTCTTCTTTTTTTCGCATTTAAAGTAAGTGCTAATTCTTCGGTGTCTGTTGGATTAACTAAAGTGGTTGGAACCAAATCATAAGCCGGGCATAAACTTAAACCTTGTCCTTCTTTTTCCAAAAGAGAAAAATTCTTTAAATGCATATCCGAGTTTCCGCTGAAAAAACTAAACAACACTTGCTCATAAAAATTACTTACATCCAAAAGTGGCGTACTTGAATATTTCAAGATTAGCTTGGCAACTTGCTCGTGACTTCCTTTGTATTTGTCTTCGGTAAGTCGCTCACTGAGTTGGCACATGTCTTCCATACGAAGTTTGCTTTTTCGGGTTCTGTCAACACGTTTTGTGATGTAGCAAAGTGTTCCATCTTGTAACTTTACTAAACTATGTGGCACGACATTTATTCCGCAAACATATGCCATGTGCATCGTAGCACTTTCCAATTCCGGTAACTGCTCATAATGCTCCGATGGCGGTTTTAATATATAATCACCATAAAGTCCAACGATAGTGAGTTTTTTGGTTAAATTTTTCTCTTCTTTTCTGTATAAACTTAACGAAACTTTTGCCTGAACTCCTGTAACCGCCACCTGACTTTGGATTATTTTTGAAGCTAACTCCTGCAAGTTTCCCAAATTATAATTCAGTAGTGGTGTCTTTAATTGTCCAAAAAAACGTTTGTTACATGCTTCGTGAAAATCGGAACTACTATCGTGAAGAGGTTCATAGCAATACAAACAGCGTCTAGCATAAGAAGTTCTTGGTTCTTGAGCTTCCGCAGTAGATTGTTGCAGTCTTTCTAAGTATTTTTTTTTATAATTCTTCATTTTTTTGAACGCTTACGGCTCCTATACAATCTTTGCAACACGTGAGAAGCAAACCCATTCGGTCTTTATAGTTTATTTTCCAATTTTTTTCTGCGATATCCAATAACCAACCTTCTGGAATTAATCCATCAAAAAAGGCAAAAAGAGTTTTGCTTTCATACGCTTTTTCGCGTAATGGTAGCGTTATGCTTACTGCCTGGGCAGTTTCATTTTTTAAATACGCATTGGTATAGGTAAATTGGTAGCCATTATCAGTTTCACTGACAACGCCACAAAACATATTTTTCATAAATACATTTCCACTTCTATTCATCGTTTAGTAATTTTTCTCTGTCTAATGCTACGGGACCCAGCTCCTCTCCAAAAAGTTTTAAAACATCATTTACTTTATCCATTCGCAAGGTTTTTTTTCCTTGCTCTAAATCACGTACAAATCGCAATCCTACGCCTGCTTTTAAAGCTAGTTCTGGTTGTGTAAGTTGGTTTTGCTTCCTTTTTAATTTAATGTGATAACTTAAATCAGTTTGATTTTCTCGCATAGTTATACCCTTTAAGCTTCAAATATACAAAAATATCGATAATTTATATCAAAAAAGGTACATTTTTAGATATTTTTTATTTTTAATACCCTTTATGGTATAAAAAAACATTTTTTTATTAAATTATATTTGATAGGGTATAAGATTTTATTTATTTGAAGTAAGTCGAGAGCAATTTTAAAGCCGCTACAAAAGGTGAAATTTCATTGTTGTGTATTTCTTTTTTCTTTTGTTCTAATAAAGAAATAATTTCAGGATGTGTATAAAAGTGACTTTTCAATTGTTCATTGATGGTTTCTAGCATCCAATACTGATTCTGGTCTTTTCGTTTTTCTTCAAAAAAACCATTTTCTTTGGTCAATTCCAAATAGTTTGAAATGGTATTCCACACGGCTTCAATTCCTTCTTTTGTATACGAACTACACGTTGAAACAGTGGGCTGCCAACCTGATTGTTTGGCAGGAAATAGATGTAAAGCTCGATTAAATTCGGCCCTGGCAAATTGAGCTTTTTTGATGTTATCGCCATCGGCTTTGTTTATTACGATGGCATCTGCCATTTCCATAATACCGCGTTTAATTCCTTGTAATTCATCTCCCGCTCCTGAAATTTTTAATAACAAAAAAAAGTCAACCATACTATGTACAGCTGTTTCACTTTGGCCGACGCCAACGGTTTCGATAATAATGGTATCAAAACCAGCGGCTTCACATAAAATAATAGTTTCTCTGGTTTTTCGGGCAACGCCGCCCAAAGTATCGCCTGAAGCACTGGGTCGAATATAGGCATTTTCATCTTTTACTAATTCTTCCATTCTTGTTTTATCGCCTAAAATACTTCCACTAGAAATGGTGCTACTTGGGTCAACTGCTAAAACAGCTACTTTTTTTCCTAAATTGGTTAAATGTTTACCAAATGCTTCAATAAATGTGCTTTTCCCAACGCCCGGAACTCCTGTTATACCGATGCGTATGGATTTATTGGCATGTGGTAAGCAATGTTGAATGACTTCATTGGCTTTGTCTAAATGAGACGCATTGGTGCTTTCCACTAATGTTATAGCACGACTCAATGCGGTAATGTTTCCTTTTAAGATTTCGCGAACTAATTCCGCTGCAGTTTGCGTTTTTCTCCTGAATTGTTGAATGACTTTCACCGAATGTAAATTCAGAATATCAGGCGGCGTAATTCCTTCTTTTTCCTGTAAAGCGGATGGTTTTGAATTGGGTTTGGTCACGATGTAAAATTTAAAAAGTAAAGTTACAAAAAAGAAAAAAGCTTCTCTTGCTTTCCTCTATAATTATCAATAGAAAATTGTAATTTTGAGCCCTTATTTCCCTTTATGGATAATCTGTTTTTAGTTTTTCTTTGTCTTGTTTTAGGATTTGGATTGCAATTTTTAAAATCCTTTCCTCAAAATGGATACGTTGCCCTCAATCATTTTGTAATTTATATTTCATTGCCTGCTTTGGCTTTATATTATATTCCGAAAATTGAAGTGAGTTCGGCTTTGTTGTATCCGTTGGGTGTGGCTTGGCTCGGTTTTGCACTATCTTTTATTTTCTTTTATAGTATAGGAAAATGGCTAGGCTGGTCAAAAAAGTTAATAGGATGTTTGATTCTTACTACCGGATTAGGAAACACGTCTTTTGTTGGCTTCCCAATTATTGAGGCTTTGTATGGACAAGAGGGATTGCAAACCGCAATTATCGTAGATCAACCGGGGTCTTTTGTAGTGATGGCTACCTTAGGTATTACAGTGGCTTCTTTTTTTTCAAAAGGAGAAGTGCAAGCTAAAATGATTATCAAAAAAATAGTGTTTTTTCCTCCTTTTATCGCTTTTGTTGTAGCTTGTATTTTGAATTTTACTGCTGTTGATTTTCCTTTGTTTCTACAATCGGTGTTTCAAAAAGTAGGAGGAACGGTTACCACTATCGCTCTAGTCTCTGTTGGTTTACAACTCAAAATTGATAAATACAGCAAACACTGGAATTTTTTAGCCTTTGGTTTATTTTTTAAACTAATGCTCACTCCTTTATTTTTTATTATTTTGTATAAGTTTATTTTAAATGGCGAAGGGCTCGTAGTGGATGTTTCTATTATGGAATCAGCCATGGCTCCCATGATTACAGGAGCAATTTTAGCATCAACTTATGGTTTAAAACCCAAATTAAGTAGTATGATGATTGGTATCGGCATTCCGTTGTCCTTTATAACTCTTGCTTTTTGGTATTGGATTTTACAAATTTTATAAGATGAGTCAAACGACAATAATTAAAAATGAATCGCTCAAAACAGTTTACCCCATCCTGTTTTCTATAGCTTTTGCTCATTTGCTTAATGATTTATTGCAAGCAATTATTCCAGCTTCTTATCCCATTTTAAAAGAGAATTACAACCTTTCGTTTACACAAATCGGACTAATCACTTTTTCTTATCAACTGGCTGCTTCTTTGTTGCAACCGTTGGTGGGATTTTATACTGATAAGCGGCCAAAACCTTATTCTCAATTGGTTGGCATGTCTTTTTCTCTAATCGGAATGGTGGCCTTGGCGTTCGCCAATTCTTTTCCGTTACTAATTCTGTCTGTTGTTTTTGTTGGCATTGGTTCCTCTATTTTTCATCCCGAGGCTTCACGAATTGCTTTCTTGGCTTCTGGCGGAAAAAGAGGTTTAGCTCAGTCTATTTTTCAATTGGGTGGAAATGCCGGAACGGCTATTGGTCCTTTGTTAGTAGCTATGATAGTAGTGCCCAACTCGCAACGCTACATTGTTTGGTTTGTCTTAGTAGCCGTGGTCGCTCTTGTGGTTTTATCCAAAATTGCAAAGTGGTATAAAAATCATCTGATTTTAAGAACGACTAAGAATACGCAAATTAGTTTACCTGATTTATCCAAACGAAAAACCTATCTTTCGGTAGCGGTTTTATTAGTTATCATATTTTCTAAGTTCTTTTATTCGGCTAGTATTTCGAGTTATTTCACGTTTTTCTTGATGGATAAATTCCAACTCTCCATTCGCGATGCCCAATTTCATTTGTTTTTATATTTGGCTGCTTGTGCGGTGGGAACTCTAATCGGCGGCCCGCTAGGTGATAAATTTGGACGAAAATATGTCATTTGGTTTTCCATTTTGGGTGCTGCTCCATTTACCTTACTTTTACCGTTTGTCGATTTATTTTGGACCGGCGTGCTCTCTGTCGTTATCGGAATGATAATGTCCTCTGCTTTTCCAGCTATTTTAGTTTATGCTCAAGAGTTATTGCCTAAAAATCTCGGAATGGTTTCTGGACTTTTTTATGGTTTTGCGTTCGGAATGGGCGGTTTGGGCTCGGCTCTCTTAGGAAATTTAGCTGATCACACGAGCATCGAATATGTTTATCAACTTTGTGCTTTCCTTCCGTTAATTGGTATGATTGCGGTGTTTTTACCCAATTTAAAAAAGAAGAAAAGTAGGGTGGTCTAGAAGCTATTTCCTGCTATCCGTTACAATCTTTTTGGTAAAATGCTTTTTTTACTAAGTCAAAAAAGAGCTTCCTTCGGTCGCTTTTTTTAACTTGTAAAAAATAGCCTTTTCCTAAAAAAGAATTTTCACTACTATCAGGGCTAGTGAAGTTGGTTTTTATAAGGAGTATAGGTTCATAATACTATATTTCTTTTCAATTTAAAACCAAATAATTACTATTTTTGAAATACTATTTTTTACTATATAGCAATTCCTTTTTACAAATGAAAAACGATTCTCTTTCTCCAATTATTATAGCCCAACTCGAACAAATTGTCGGACAAGCTTTTGTGTTTACTGATCAAGATACACGAAAAGAATATGGTCACGATGAAACCGAAGATTATAATTTTCCGCCACATGTGGTTGTTAAACCTAGAACAGCTGCAGAAATTAGTGAAATTTTAAAAATAGCCAATAAACATAAAATCCCTGTTGTTCCAATTGGTGCAAGAACGGGATTAAGCGGCGGAGCTCTTTCTGTACAAGGTGGAATCGGATTAGCAATGGAACGGTTCAATCAAATTTTAGTGCTTGATGAGCAAAATTTACAGGTAATCACTGAGCCAGGCGTTATCACGCAGGTATTACGCCAAACAGTTGCCGAAAAAGGCTTATGTTATCCCGTTGATCCAAGTAGCATGGGAAGTTGTTTCATTGGAGGAAATGTAGCTGAGAATGCGGGGGGAGCGAGAGCTGTAAAATATGGTGTTACGAAAGATTACGTGCTCAATTTAGAAGTCGTTTTGCCAACGGGTGAAATTATTTGGACAGGAGCAAATACTTTAAAAAATTCCACAGGTTATAACTTAACTCAGTTCATGGTGGGAAGCGAAGGGACTTTGGGAATCATTACTAAAATTGTCTTGAAATTAATTCCACAACAAAAACATAATGTGCTCATGCTTGTTCCTTTTTATGAAGCGGATCAAGCCTGTGAAGCGGTTTCTGCTATTTTTAGAGAAGGTATAGTTCCGAGTGCGTTAGAATTTATGGAACGCGATGCGATTGATTGGTCTTTAAAATTTAATGATACTATTCAAATCGAAGTAAAAGAGGCTGTACGAGCACATTTGTTGATTGAAGTGGACGGAAATTATCCTGAAATTTTAATGGCAGAAGCCGAAAAAATAATGGGAGTTGTGGAACAATTTCAAATTGATGATATTCTTTTTGCTGATACTGAAGACGAGAAAAATGCCTTATGGAAAATGCGTCGCAGTGTGGGTGAAGCAGTAAAATCGAATTCTGTCTACAAAGAAGAAGATACGGTTGTGCCGCGTTATGAATTACCAAAATTATTGAAAGGCATCAAAAGTATCGGAAAAAAATATGGTTTTCAATCGGTTTGTTATGGCCATGCGGGCGATGGAAATTTACATGTTAATATCATCAAAGGCGATTTGTCAGAGAGTGATTGGGCTATTCAAGTTCCAAAAGGAATTCGCGAAATTTTTGAACTCACTATAGCCTTAAAAGGAACTTTATCTGGCGAACACGGGATTGGTTATGTGCAAAAGGACTACATGGAAATCGCCTTTTCAAAACCGCATTTAGAATTGATGGAACGCTTAAAATATGTTTTTGACCCGAATGGAATTTTAAATCCTGGGAAGATTTTACCGTAATTATTGAGTTTTTTTTTAAATATAATTTATGGAACAACTATTTCAGAGTTTATCAAAAAATATAAAAACAAAAGGGATTAATTTTTAATCCCTTTTGTTTTTCTTGTCGCGTTTTTCTTCTTTTTTCTCCTTGGCCGTTTTAAGCGGCTCTTTCTTTACGTTTTTCTTAGCGTCTTGACTCTTTGCCATAATTTTAGGTTTGCTATTTGAAGCAATAGAGTAAAGATAGGAATATTTTTTTTGAAATTACAACCCTAATGCATTAATCACATTTTCTCCCAAAATAGTGGTGATTTCCTGCTGCTGACTTTGGTCGTAAAGGATTAACTTCCATGTATTTTGCGTAGAAGTATCAGCAATAGCGATTAAAATTTCGACTCCTTCTATATAAAATGCATTTCTATCTTTTTCAAAACGTACTTTTAAAGAAGGTTTAGAAGCAAGAATAGCTTGTTCAATGACAGTTTTTTCATCTTCTGAAATGGGATTCTCCAAAATCATTCGGACTGTTTGCGGATATTCCACTTTACAAACTTTTTTCCCTTCGATTTCTTTAATTTCCGAAAAGGTAAACGGTACTTGTGGCAAAACTAATCGTATTCTAAATTGTTCATTTTGATACGATTGCTCTAAGACGAAAAGGAGTTCTTCCTTCGTTATCGTTTCAAATACGTTTGGATGCATATACGAAACAATTTTTTCGAAATCCATGTTGTATTGAGCCTCATAAAACAGTTTAACATCCGTTTTTAGTTGGTCTAGCGTTTGAGAAAACCCAAGCGAGGTGACGGTTAAAAAGAATAGGACTAACAATTTCTTTTTCATAACAGTTGGTTTAATTTTCTGCAAAAGTAATGGTAGAATCGACCATTTTTAGTGTGTCGGCTAATTCTTTTGAGTTATTTCCTTCTTCATCTTTAGAATCTTGAAAGGCAATGAAACGTGTTTTATAATCGCCAAGTGGAATTTCAAAAAATTCTAAACTCAACAGTTGACCAATCAAAGAAATATTAATTCTTGTTCCAGAAAGCATTTTTCCGCCCAATTGCATTTGTTTTTTTTCTGTTTTACAATTTTTCTTTCCAAATTGATCAATCATCATGTCGATGTATTCTTGCATTTTGGTGTCGTTGTCAATTTCAAAATAGAGAACCACCACATTATTTCCATCAAAAGACCAATTGGTATAACCGAAATCTTTGTCTGATTCAAAGGCAAAATTAGACGGATAATGAAAGCTAACGGTTCCGCTATCAAATTTTTTATAGTTTAATAATTCAATTTTTACTTTTGAACTTGGCGGATTTAAAATCAATTCGTCACCTTCATAATAGTTAAATACGTTGGTTTCAGTCGTTACTTTAAAAATATTTTTAGGCTCAAGTAAAATGTTGGTTTTATCTTGCGAAAATGAGGATTGAACGTAAAAGAACAAAAACAAAAAAGGAATTATATTTTTCATGTGTATTTTTTTCAAATATAAAAAAATCCTCAATAGTATGAACTAATTGAGGATTATTGTTTTTTAAAGCAGCTTCAAACTGTAAACTGAGACTATAAACTTTTTATACTAAAACCCATTCACCACTAGCAATCATGCTCTCCGCTTTTTTAAACTTCATTGTTTCCGATTTTCCACTCATTACATGTTTGATGGTCACGGTATCATTTCGGTTGATTTTTGGCATTTCGCGTACAATCGTTTCGGTTACGGCTGGTCGTTGACTAGCCATTTCGCCTGCTTGTTTGTTTGCTTGGGCTCCGTCACTTATTTCAGTTGCTGCTTTCGATTCGGTATAGTTTTCTTTAGTTCTAACCTGTTTTGCTTCTTGAATAGCTGCATTCCCTTGATTAGGTAAATCACCTTTAAACAAGAATGAAATCACTTCTTTATTGACTTTATCAAGCATCGTTCTGAACAAATTAAACGCTTCAAATTTGTAAATCAATAAGGGGTCTTTTTGTTCGTGAACCGCTAATTGTACTGATTGTTTCAATTCGTCCATTTTTCGTAAATGCTTTTTCCAAGCTTCATCCACAATAGCAAGCGTAATGTTTTTTTCAAAATCGGCAACCAATTGTTTACCTTCAGAATCATACGCTTTTTTCAAATCAGTAACCACATTCAGTGATTTTTGACCATCGCTAAACGGAACAACAATTCGCTCGTAATGATTAGTAGGATTTTCATATACATTTTTAATAATCGGGAAAGCTTCGCGGGCATCACGAGCATTTTTCTCTTCATAATAGGCTAAAGCAGTTTTATATATTTTTCCGGTAATTTCCATTTCATTAAGCTTATTAAATTCGGCTTCTGAAATTGGAGAGGTAATTGAAAAATAGCGAATTAATTCAAACTCAAAATTTTTGAAGTTTGAACTCATTTTATTTTCATTGACGATATTTTCACACGTATCATACATCATGTTGGCGATGTCAACTTTCAAGCGTTCGCCATGCAACGCATGTTTTCTTCGTTTGTAAATTACTTCACGTTGTGAATTCATGACATCATCATATTCTAACAATCGTTTACGAACACCAAAGTTGTTCTCTTCCACTTTTTTCTGAGCCCGTTCAATCGATTTAGACATCATTGAATGTTGAATCACTTCTCCTTCTTTCAATCCCATTCTGTCCATCACTTTCGCAACGCGTTCAGAACCAAATAATCGCATTAAGTTATCTTCTAACGAAACATAAAATTGCGAGCTTCCTGGATCACCTTGACGACCTGCACGACCTCTTAACTGACGGTCTACGCGACGAGAATCATGACGTTCTGTTCCGACAATTGCTAAACCGCCTGCCGCTTTTACTTCTGGCGACAATTTAATATCGGTACCACGACCAGCCATATTGGTTGCAATCGTTACAATGCCAGCTTTTCCAGCTTCTGCTACAATTTCTGCTTCTTTTTTATGCATTTTAGCATTCAACACATTGTGCGGAATGTTTCGCATTTTCAACATACGACTCAATAATTCAGAAATTTCAACCGAAGTAGTTCCAATCAAGACAGGTCTTCCTTCTAGCGATAATTTAGTAACATCTTCAATGACGGCATTAAATTTTTCGCGTGTAGTTTTATAAATCAAATCTTCTTTGTCTTTTCGAGCCATCGGACGGTTGGTTGGAATTTCAACTACATCCAATTTATAAATCTGCCAAAGTTCACCTGCTTCTGTCACTGCAGTTCCGGTCATACCGCTTAATTTGCTGTACATACGGAAATAGTTTTGCAAGGTAATCGTTGCGAAAGTTTGCGTTGCCGCTTCAATTTTTACATTTTCTTTCGCTTCAATGGCTTGGTGTAAGCCATCTGAATAGCGACGACCATCCATAATACGACCGGTTTGTTCATCGACAATCATGATTTTATCTTCCATGATGACGTATTCTACATCTTTTTCAAAAAGTGAATACGCTTTCAATAATTGCGTTAACGTATGAATTCGTTCCGATTTAATCGAAAAATCTTGAAATAATTTTTCTTTTTCTTCCGCTTCTGCATCTTTTTCCAAATTCATCTTCTCAATACGGGCAATTTCTGTTCCGATATCGGGAAGAACAAAGAATTTTCCATCGGTATCCTGTGATAAATATTGGATTCCGTTATCGGTTAATTCTACTTGGTTGTTTTTTTCTTCAATCACAAAATATAATGCTTCATCCACTTTGGGCATTTCGCGATTATTATCTTGCATATAGTGATTTTCTGTTTTTTGAAGAAGTTGCTTAATGCCTTCTTCACTTAAAAACTTAATCAACGCTTTATTTTTTGGCAAAGCCCGATACGCTCTTAACAACTGAAATCCACCGTCTTTCGTGTTTCCTTCTTTGATTAAACGTTTGGCCTCAGTTAAAAAACCAGTCGCTAAATTACGTTGTAACGAAACGAGGTTTTCTACCTTTGGTTTTAATTCGTTAAATTCATGACGATCGCCTTGTGGTACAGGTCCAGATATAATTAAAGGAGTTCTAGCATCATCAATTAAAACGGAATCGACCTCATCGACAATTGCATAATTATGTTTTCGTTGTACCAAATCGGTTGGCGAATGAGCCATATTATCTCTCAAATAATCAAAACCAAATTCGTTATTTGTACCGTAAGTAATATCCGCTTCATAGGCTTTTCGTCTTGCATCGGTATTCGGTTGATGATTGTCAATACAATCGACCATCATGCCATGGAATTCAAATAAGGGAGCTTTCCAAGTACTATCTCGTTTTGCCAAATAATCATTGACAGTTACTAAATGTACGCCATTCCCAGTTAATGCGTTAAGATAAAGAGGAAGAGTAGCCACTAAGGTTTTTCCTTCGCCCGTTTGCATTTCGGCAATTTTACCTTGATGTAAAACCACACCACCAATCAACTGTACATCGTAGTGAATCATGTCCCAGGTGATTTCTTTTCCCGCTGCATTCCATGAATTAGCCCAAACAGCATAATCATCCTCGAGTGAAACATAGGGTTTAGCGGCAGAGAATTCGATATCTTTTGGTGTAGCTTTTACCTTGATTTCGGTGTTATCTTTGAATCGTTTCGCTGTTTCTTTTACCTCAGCAAACGCTTCTGGAAGAATGTCCATTAATACTTTTTCAGTAATTTCGTACGCTTCTTTTTCTAATGCATCTATAGCTAAGTATAAATCTTCTCGTTTGTCAATATCAAGAATTTGTTCTACTTCTGTTTTTAAACTAGCAATTTTGCTGTCTTTATCTGCACGAGCTTGACGAATAGTTTCCTTAAAGAACGTTGTTTTTGCCCTCAATTCATCATGAGAAAGAGCCGCTAGACTACTTTCAAAAGTCTTGATTTTTGCAATTAAGGGTTGTATTGCTTTTACATCTTTCTCGGATTTATCTCCAACAAAGGCTTTGAGAATACTATTGATAAAACTCATAATAGTTTGTTTTTTTAAGTGTGCAAATTTATACAAAAAAAAAGCCTCTAGTGAGACTTTTTCGTTAGTTTTTTATTTTTTTAATATTCATCCTCATTCCAAAGATAATCTTCGTCTGTAGGATAATCTGGCCAAATTTCTTCCATCGATTCGTAGATTTCTCCTTCGTCTTCAATAGACTGAAGGTTTTCCACGACTTCGAGAGGTGCACCAGTTCTAATTGCATAGTCAATAAGCTCGTCTTTGGTGGCTGGCCACGGGGCATCACTTAAGTAGGATGCTAATTCTAATGTCCAATACATCTTCTTCTGATTTTAATTTTATGCAAAAATAAATTTATTACTGATATAGTCAAGTAAAAATCACTTTATTTTACTTTAAATTTATGAACGTTTTTTTTAGTTGCAGTTTTCGGTCGTAGTTTTCGGTAAATATCCTTCATAAATTGTTTAACTTATGAGCTGTTTACTGTCACTGAATACTGTAAACTACTTCCTCGGAATCCATTGTACTTCTTCCGCTTGGAGGTCAAATGTCAACTTTCGTGCCAATACAAACAGATAGTCAGAAAGACGGTTTAGGTATTTTAAGACCTGCTCATTTGTCGGTTCAAGCTCATGAAGATGCGTCGCTAAACGTTCTGTCCGACGACAAACGCAGCGAGCAATATGACAAAATGACACAGTAGTATGGCCGCCCGGTAAGACAAAATGCGTCATTTGAGGAAGTGATTTCTCCATAGTATCAATTTCATTTTCTAGAAATTCAATGTCAGTTTGAACTAAACCTAAATTTTGAAGTCGCGGCTGACCGTTTTTCAACGTTTCTTTATCAGGCGGGGTTGCTAAAATAGCTCCAACAGTAAATAATCGGTCTTGAATTTCAGCCAAAACGGTTTTGTAATGTGGGTCTATTTCTTGGTCGCGAATTAATCCGATATGCGAATTTAATTCGTCAACCGTTCCATAACTTTCAATTCGAATGTGGTGTTTGGGCACTCTTGTTCCACCAAAAAGTGCTGTGGTTCCGCCATCTCCAGTTTTAGTATATATTTTCATGTAATTGAGTTGCTTAGTTAACAAGATGCTAAGTTACTGAGATTTTTTTGGGTTTCATTGTGTGTTAACTATATTTTAAACGTTTAATTGGTTACTTAATTCTATCCAAAAAAGCATTTACAAAACGTTCGCGAGTTCCATCGGCTAAATCAAAATATAAGTCCGGTTCAATAAGTTCTACTTCCATTAGATGCAATTGATCTTTAATTATAATTCCATCCACGCGAGCATATACTAATTTTTCTGGAAAATGAGTCAGAATAGTTGCTGCTTGCTGAATTAAATCAGTAGTGGGCTCGACTACTTTATATTTTCCACCATATTGAAATTGGACTCGGAAATCATTTTCAATCGGTTTTTTTGTAACTGCATGCGAAAACTGACCGTTAAAAAAAATAAACGAAGTTTCACCGCTGCTTTTAATTTCAGGAAAATAGTCTTGTATTAAAAAATCTTTCGTTTTAAAATGCTCTGCAAATTCAGTTTCTAAATCGCCAAGTGCTTCTTTGTCTACTAATTTCGTCAAATAACTTCCAGCCGAAAAAGCAGGCTTAATAACTACTTTTTGCCAATGTTGCGGTATTAATTCTATAAGTGGTTTCGAAGTGTTTTTTTCTAAAAAAATTGTAGGCAAAATCTGCACTCCAAGCGATTGTAACGTTCTTAGATAAAATTTATGTTTATTTTTTTGAATGGTTTCAATCGAATTAAACGTTGGAATTTCTAAAGCTGTAATTTTCAGTAACCATTGATTAAAAACGGCTTCTTTTTCATAATAGTCCCACGTATTTCTGAAAATCAAAAAATCAAAAGAAGACCAATCAACGGAAGGGTTGTCCCAAATAACTGCTTCAACTTCAAAGTGATGAGCAGCAAAAAGCGGAATTAATTTTTGATCAGAGACTAATAAATCGGGTAATTGTTCGCAAGTTAAAATGCCAAGTTTCATGGTATTATTTTTTCTTTTTAGAATAATAATTCGTTTTAAAACTGCGGTTTCTTCGAATTCCTCTTTGTTTATTTGCAATTCTTCCAAAAATAATTACAGCTATAAATAAAAAAACTAAAGCGAAGAGTACAGTTTTCATGGCTATAACTTGAAGGATTATATCGTGAATTTTTTATTTTATTTTTTCATCTTTTTCCACCATTCCATCTCGCAAACGGATGATTCGATGAGCATAAGCGGCAATATCTTCTTCATGGGTAACCAAAATCACAGTGTTTCCATTGGCATGAATATCATTAAATAAGTTCATGATTTCAACCGAAGTTTTACTATCTAAATTTCCTGTTGGCTCATCGGCTAAAATAATTGAAGGTCTGTTTACTAATGCTCTCGCGATAGCAACACGTTGCCTTTGTCCACCCGAAAGTTCGTTAGATTTATGATCCATTCGGTCAGCCAAACCCACTTGGGATAACACTTCGGTGGCACGAACATTTCGGTCAGTTTTTGAATATCCAGCATAAACCATCGGGAGGGCTACATTGTCTAACGCACTTGTTCTAGGCATCAAATTAAATGTTTGAAAGACAAAACCAATTTCTTTGTTTCGAATATCCGCCAATTCATCATCTAGCATTTTACTGACATCTTTATTGTTTAAAATGTAATCACCAGAAGTTGGCGTGTCTAAACAACCTAAAATATTCATCAAGGTAGATTTTCCGGAACCCGAAGGCCCCATTAACGCTACATATTCGCCTTTGTTGATTTCTAAATCAATACCTTTAAGAACATAAATCGTTTCATTTCCTAGTTCAAAATTGCGTTTGATGTTGGTTATTTTGATAAGTGGTTCTGCCATGATTTTCTAGCTTGTAGATTACTATTTTGGTTGATTCCAAATTTAATCAATTAGTAGAATAAAGTATGAAATTGTTACAGTTTTATTGAAAATATTAGATGCGGATAGTGAAATGTTCTTTTTCTTGTTCTGCTCTAAAGAATACAAATCCCCATTGAAAAGTATCGATTGTTACTTTTACTTTTGGATGATTTTTTATGATTCCCCAGGCTTCTTCCATCTCTTTTGACCAATGAATATCGTCAAAAATCCAAACGGAATCATTTGTTATGGTTGGAAGTAACCTTTCAAAATAGTCTAAAGTAGCTTTTTTGGAATGATTGCCGTCGAAGTAGATTAGGTCGTAGGGTGTAGGGTGTAGGTCGTTGGCTGAAAGGTAATCTTCAAATTTTGTGGTTATAAAGTTAAGGTTTGATAATTTTTGAGATTGACACTGATTTTTTGCGATTTCTTGAGTTTTTGGGCAGCCTTCTAACGAAATTATTTTTGCAGTTTTATTTCCAAGTGATAGGGCAGCAGTGGCTAATCCTAACGAAGTTCCAATTTCTAATATGGTTTTCGGTTGAAAATAATTGACAACACGAAATAATAGTTCTGCTCTTTTAACAGAAATTCCTGCTGTTTTTGCAATTTTTGCAATTTCTCTTTTGTTGGTTTTGAAAACTCTGGAGCCAGCACCAAAATCGGTGACTTCAATAAAGTTTTTATTTTCTAAAAGCGAAATTCTATATTTTTTTAAAACTGTATATTCTTGATATATTTTCTTGTCATAAAAACAGTTGGTGACCAAATCAAACACAAATGGCGAATGCACTCCGTGTTGGTTTTTGGAGTTCCAGATGAATTTTAGATATGATTTTATAATTTGTATCATTTCTCGCAAAGTCGCAAAGACGCAGTTTTTCTTGGCGACTCTGCGTCTTTGCGAGCTAAATTACTCAATTTTCGAAGAAAGTTCAAACCAACGTTCTTCCTTTTCTTCCAATTTCTTTATTATCACTTGCAACTCATTCGCTTTTTTCTCAATAGCATCATCAGTTACTTTACCATCAGCAAACAATTGTTCGATTTGCTTTTTCTCAAACTCCAAATCTTTGATTTCACGTTCTATTTTTTGAAATTCTTTCTGTTCATTAAACGATAAATTTCCGACCGGATTATTTTGCTTCCATGCTTTTTTATCGGCTTTGTTTTCTTCTTTTAACGCCACATCAGCACTGTCTTCATACGCTCTAAAATCGGAATAATTACCAGGAAAATCTTCAATTTCACCTTCGCCTCTAAACACAAATAAGTGATCTACAATTTTATCCATAAAATAACGATCGTGCGAAACCACTAGCAAACATCCAGGAAAATCTAATAAAAAACTTTCCAAAACATTCAACGTTACAATGTCTAAATCATTCGTTGGCTCATCCAAAATCAAAAAGTTCGGATTCTGAATCAAAACCGTACACAAATACAAGCGTTTCAATTCGCCACCACTTAATTTTTCTACAAAATCATATTGCTTTTTCGCATCAAAAAGAAAACGTTCCAACAATTGCGAAGCCGAAATAATTTTTCCTTTTGTAAGCGGAATATATTCACCGTACTCCTTAATAATATCAATTACTTTCTGACCCGGTTTTGGGTTGATGCCACTTTGCGTATAATAACCAACTTTAATCGTTTCACCAATCACCACTTTTCCGGCATCGGGCAACATCGTTTTGGTTAAAATATTCAAAAAAGTCGATTTTCCGGTTCCGTTTTTTCCGATAATTCCAATGCGTTCACCACGCTGAAAATCATACGAAAAATTATCAAGAATCACTCGGTCTTTGAATTTTTTATACAATTTATGAAGCTCAATAATCTTGCTTCCCATTCGTTCCATATTGATTTCAAGCTCCACCACATTTTCTTTTCTGCGACTCTCGGCTTTTTCTTTAATCACATAAAAATCGTCCTGACGCGATTTCGATTTGGTCGTTCTCGCTTTTGGTTGGCGACGCATCCACGCTAATTCTTTCACAAAAAGATTCTGAGCTTTGTCGATACTCGCATTTTCAGAAGTAATTCGTTCTTCCTTTTTTTGCAAATAATACGAGTAATTTCCTTTGTATTGGTATAGTTTTCCGTTGTCCAATTCGATAATTTCATTGCAAACACGTTCCAAAAAAAAACGGTCGTGCGTTACCATAAACAACGTGATATTTTCTTTGGCAAAATAACTTTCCAACCATTCAATCATCTCCAAATCCAAGTGGTTCGTAGGCTCATCCAAAATCAATAAATCCGGACGGTTAATCAAAATTATCGCTAACGAAAGCCTTTTTTTCTGTCCACCCGAAAGACTTTTGACTTTCAATTTAAAATCTTCCAACTTCAATTTAAACAAAATTTGCTTGAATTGCGTTTCAAAATCCCACGCATTATGTTGGTCCATCAAATCAAAAGCTCTTTGATACGCTTCTTCATTTTCAGGGTTTTCCAACGCTTTTTCATATTGCTCAATCACTTTCAACGTTTCATTATCACTTGCAAAAATGCTTTCCTCAATTGTCAATTCATCTTGCAATTCATTTTTTTGCGATAAAAACGCCATTCGGATATTTTTTCGAACCACCACTTGACCCGTATCCGGTTCATCAAAACCATTAATAATGTTCATAATGGTCGTTTTTCCCGAACCATTTTTGGCAATAAAAGCAATTTTTTGGTCTTTGTTAATACCAAACGAAATGTTGTCAAACAACACGCGTTCGCCGAAGGATTTAGATATATTTTCTACTGAAAGATAGTTCATTTTTTAAATTTAGAATTCTGAAATTAGAATTTAGAAGTGCAAAAGTAATGCTTTATTCTTTCTGAAACGAATGGCTTGGGCATTATCAGTAATCCGTGTTCCCGCTTTCCATTACAATCTGTCATTGCGAGGGACGAAGCAATCTCCGAAACAAAATTTGCGGTCGCAATGACAGGATTTTCATTGCAATCGGGGTTAGGAGGGAAATGTAGTTGGGTTTTTCAATTGAAATAAAATCCATATATTTATACTTTAATGTTTTTTTATGAGCAAAAAGGATCCAAGCCACGAAAAAAAACACATCAACAAAGTTGAAGAGTCAATCACTGATTATAATGTAGAAAAAAAAGCTACTCAAGAAGAAGAATTACATCCGGTTTCAGTGAAACTAATAGAAAAATCTAAAAAAAATCATAAAGAAGGAAATGTTATTTCACACGAAGAAGCAATGAATAGAATCAAAGAAAGATATCCTTTTTTAAAATGAGTTTTCACATCGATTGGACTTTTTCTGCACTAAATTCTTATTATGAAGAAATCGAGTTCATTTACTTCAAATGGAATCAAAAAGAAGTTTTGAAATTTGAGAAATTAGTAGAAAATGAATTAGAAAGACTTTTCAAAATCCATCGTTAGAAAAAATGAAATTTAAAAATAATTACTCATTTATAATTTCAAAGCAAACAACTTTATTTTATAGAATTAATGATAAAGCTTAATCAATCGAACTTCTTTTATTTTGGAACAATCAAAAAAATCCAGAAGAATTAAATAAGTTGCTTTAAATTTGCCCCATGCAACTATCCGTCATCATCCTCAATTATAACGTTCGCTACTTTTTAGAGCTTTGCGTGAGCAGTGTTCAAAAAGCAATCGAAGGTTTGGATGCTGAAATTATTGTAGTCGACAACAACTCGACTGATGAGAGTTGCCAGATGATGAAAGAACGTTTTCCACAAGTCAAACTCATCGAAAACAAAGAAAATACTGGTTTCCCTAAAGGAAATAATATCGGTGTCGCTCAAGCAAAAGGCGAATATATTTGTATTTTAAATCCAGATACGGTCGTTGCCGAAGATACATTTTTAAAAATTTTAAACTCCAAACTCCAAACTCCAAACTCCAAACTTGGCATCATTGGTTGTAAATTAATTGATGGTACCGGAAAATTTCTTCCAGAATCTAAACGAGGTGTTCCAACGCCTTGGGTTGCTTTTACTAAAATTTTTGGATTATATAAAATCTTCCCGAAGTGGAAAGTGATGAATCAATATTATGCACAACAGCTCGCAGTCAATCAATCTGGAAAAGTGGCTATATTGGTTGGAGCCTTTATGGTGATGAAGCGAGAATTATATACCGATTTAGGCGGTTTTGATGAAAATTGTTTTATGTATTCCGATGATATCGATCTGAGCTATATGGCTTTGAAAAAAGGAAAATCGAATTTTTATTTTCATGAAACTACGGTGATTCATTTTAAAGGCGAAAGTACCATTCGTGATGGTTTATACATGAAACGTTTTCGAGAAGCGATGCAATTCTTTTATAAAAAACATTTTAATCAATCGTTTATTTTTGACGTCATGATGAAAATTGGAGCAGCTTTCTTTTCCGTACTTAAAATGTTTCAAGGAAGAACTGTTTCAAAAACGAAACCAGCAAATTTTATTTTTGTAACTGAAAAAAAAGAAAATAGAGCATTGTTAAAAAACTTCAACGTTCAGGAAGTGTTTTCCACAATAGATTTTTCGAAAAACGCAGAACGAACAGAATTTATTATTGATTTAAATTCAGTTAGTTACAAAAAAGCTATACAGTTAATGGAGGCAAATAAAAATACTCAGTACACTTTTAAATTCTTATTGCCTCACGCTAATTTCCTTATCGGGAGCAATAGTAGTAATGAAAGAGGCGAAGTTGTTTTTTTAGAATAATTATTTTTTTGTCCGTTAAAAGTTCTCATTCATCGAATAATTATTGAAAACACATTAAAGTAGATATAATTTTATTAATTTCGCAAACAGAAAATAATAGCACACCTTTAGGTTAAAAATATGGCAAAATTTGAATTGAAATTGCCCAAAATGGGAGAAAGTGTTGCAGAAGCAACCATTACCAATTGGCTTAAAAAAGTTGGAGAGAAAATTGAAGCAGATGAAGCTGTTTTAGAAATCGCAACAGATAAAGTAGATAGCGAAGTTCCTTCTGAAGTAGCAGGAACCTTGGTTGAAATTTTATTTAACGTTGACGATGTGGTAAAAGTAGGCCAGACAATTGGTATTATTGATACAGAAGGCGGAAGCGTCGTTCCAGAAGCACCGAAAGCTGCAGAAACAGCAACAGTTTCAGCTGCCGAAGTATCCAAAGAGCAAACGGTTGAAGTCGCTCATGTTCCGCACCAACCGGTAGCAGTAAAACCAGTTGATTTTTCCGAATCAGAAAAATTCTTTTCCCCGTTGGTAAAAAACATTGCTAAGGAAGAAGGCGTTTCTATTGCCGAATTAGAACAAATTGCTGGAACAGGAAAAGACAATCGCGTGACCAAAGACGATATCCTTTCTTATGTTAAAAATAGAAGTGCTCAACCCGTAGCAGTTGCTCCAAAAGCGGAAACAGTAACAGTGGAAGCTCCAAAAGCAGAAAGTGTTGCAGAAGCTCCAAAAACTATTGAGGCCCCAAAAGTTGCTGCTACTCCCGAAAAGAAAATCCCAGTTTCCGTCAACGGACAAGATGAGATTATTGAAATGGATCGCATGCGAAAACTGATTTCGGGCTACATGGTTTCGTCTTTACAAACTTCGGCTCACGTGCAATCCTTTATTGAAGTGGATGTGACAAATATGGTAAACTGGCGAAATAAAGTGAAAGCTGCTTTTGAGAAAAGAGAAGGAGAAAAGCTTACTTTTACTCCGATTTTTATGGAAGCCGTTGCCAAAGCCATTAAAGATTTTCCAATGATAAATATTTCAGTGGAAGGTGATTATATTATTAAAAAGAAAAACATCAACCTCGGAATGGCCGCTGCGTTACCAAATGGTAATTTAATTGTGCCGGTAATAAAAAATGCGGATATGTTGAATCTAGTAGGACTAACCAAAACCGTAAATGATTTGGCTAATCGGGCAAGAAACAACCAATTGAAACCAGACGAAATTCAAGGAGGAACGTATACCGTGACTAATGTGGGGACTTTTGGAAGTGTTTTCGGAACTCCAATTATCAACCAACCACAAGTGGCTATTTTAGCTTTAGGAGCAATCCGAAAAGTACCAGCGGTAATCGAAGCTCCGTCGGGAGATTATATTGGAATTCGTCACAAAATGTTCTTGTCACACAGTTATGACCATCGGGTGGTAGATGGCTCGTTAGGCGGACAATTTGTGAAAAGAGTCGCTGATTATTTAGAAGGATTTAATGAAAACAGAGAGTTTTAAATTCTAGAAATTATATTTTTTAAACCCTGTTCGCAATTCATCGCTAACAGGGTTTTTTAATTCAATAGATTTCGAAACGATACAATCTAAAAAGCACTAAAAACCCAAAACTTTCAGGATAGGTCATTTCAATCACTTATCTTTGTAATCCTAAAATTTCAAAATGGAACTTAAATTAAACAGACCTATTTGCTTTTTTGACCTTGAAACAACTGGTGTTGAAGTGGCAAAAGACAGAATTGTCGAAATTTCAATTTTTAAAGTGTATCCCAACGGTAACAAAGAGAGCAAAACCTGGCTGGTTAATCCAGAAATGCCGATTCCTTTTGTGGTTTCTCAAATTCATGGAATCACAGATGAAAAAGTTGCCAATGAGCCTACGTTCAAAGAATTATCAGGACAAGTTTATAACATGATAAAAGATTCTGATTTAGCAGGTTTTAACTCCGATCGATTTGATATTCCATTATTGGCAGAAGAATTGTTGCGTGCAGGCGTCGACTTCGATATGAAAAACAGAGTCTCTGTAGACATACAAACTATTTTCCATAAAATGGAAGAACGTACCCTTAGTGCTGGCTATAAATTTTACTGCGGAAAAAACCTTGATAATGCTCATTCAGCAGAAGCCGATACCATGGCAACCTATGAAATTTTACTAGCTCAACTTGAACGTTATCCAGAATTAGAAAACGATATAAAAACCTTATCTGAATTTACAACCAGAAAGAAATCTGTCGATTTTGCCGGTTTTATTGCCTTGAACGATAAAGGACAAGAAATATTCAGTTTCGGAAAACACAAAGGCGTTTTGGTTGAAAAAGTACTAGAAGAAGAACCCGGTTATTTTGGGTGGATTCAAAATGCTGATTTTCCTCTATATACAAAAAAAGTATTGACTGCAATAAAATTGAGAAAGTTAAACACGAAATAGGCCTTAGGTGGTAGGTCATAGGTGGTAGGAGAATAGTATAGTTTTTTTTCACAACCCACAACCTACCGCCAAAAATCTCCCACTTTATTTATGAAAATAATCTGCATCGGAAGAAATTATGTCAAACACATTGAGGAGCTTCAAAATGAGCGTCCCGATGAACCCGTGGTTTTTTTAAAACCCGACAGTGCGGTTTTGCTCAAACAACATCCGTTTGTAATTCCAGCTTTTAGTGATGATATTCACCATGAAGTAGAATTGTTAGTTCGAATCAATAAAGTAGGCAAATATATTGAGCCTAAATTCGCCGCTAATTATTATGACGAAATCGGATTGGGAATCGACTTTACGGCTCGTGATTTACAAGCACAATTAAAAGCGAAAGGATTACCATGGGAAAAAGCCAAAGCTTTTGACGGTTCAGCGGTTATTGGTAGCTTTTTATCGAAAAAAGATTTCAAATCCACAGAAAGTATTAATTTTGAATTAAAATCGAATGGAATCACCGTTCAAAAAGGAAATTCAAGCCATATGTTGTGGAAAATTGACGAATTGATTGCTCATGTTTCTCACTATTTTACCCTCAAAATTGGCGATATCCTTTTTACCGGAACACCAGAAGGAGTGGCAAAAGTGAAACCAAACGATATCCTTGAAGGATATATTGAAGAAAAAAAACTATTTCGAATACAAGTAAAATAAAAAAATGGCATTAAACTACAACTTATCCAAAGTGTATGCACTTTCTGATAACGATCCTGAGTTCGTTCTACAAATTATTACCCTTTTTGTAAGCGAAATCCCAGAAGATTTAAAGTTTGTCAAACAAGGTATCGAAGAGAAGAACCACAAGTTAGCCTATAGCTACGCTCATAAAATAAAGCCTACACTTGATTTATTGGGAATGAATGTTGCTTACGAAGAAATTCTTCAGGTAGAAGAGTGGACCCGACGCGAGGGCAAACGCAAAGAAATCAAAGAGATTTTTAAAAGCATCGAAAATCAAGTCGAAAAGGCTGTAAAAGAAATTCACAAAGATTTCGAATTATAAGAAGCTAATCCGGCTATTCGTTACAAGTCCTCGCTAAAAACCTTTTTTTATAAGTCAAAAAAAGAAGCTTCTTTGCAGTCGCTTTTTTTTTTGCCAATAAAAAATAGGCTTTCAAGCTCCGGGCTTTTCTCTACTATCCGGGCTAGTGAAAGCAACTCAGAATCTCAGCAACTCAAAAAAATGAAAGCAACCATCATCACCATTGGCGACGAAATTCTCATTGGTCAAATCACCGATACAAACTCGGGATTTATAGCCAAAGCTTTTGAAAAAATCGGAGTTCAAATCCATGAAATGATCTCCATAAGTGATAACCAAGAGCACATCCTTTCTACGTTTGCCAAGGTGCAAAACCAAGTAGATTTTGTTATTATTACCGGTGGATTAGGTCCAACAAAAGACGATATTACCAAAATAACACTTTGCACTTATTTTCAAGACGTTTTAGTACGCAACAGCGAGGTAGAGGAACACATCGTGAATTTATTTACTAAAATGAATTATGCGATAACACAAGTCAATCGCGACCAAGCCATGGTGCCCTCTAAAGCTATTGTTTTACAAAACAGTCACGGAACAGCACCCGGAATGTGGATGCAAAAAGATGAAACCGTTTTCGTTTCTTTACCAGGTGTTCCTTATGAAATGAGAGCTATCGTAACGAATGAACTCATTCCTAAAATTGTAAAAACCTATAAACGTCCGTATATCATCCATAAAACCATTCTAACGTATGGTCAAGGAGAAAGCATTGTAGCAGCACGAATTGAGGATTGGGAAGATAGTTTGCCAAGCTTTGTCAAGCTCGCTTATTTGCCTAGTCCAGGCCGTGTTCGCTTGCGATTAACGGCAAGAGGAACGGAGGAAAAGCTTTTACAGAAAACTATTGCCGAATTAGTAATCAAACTCACTGAACTAATTAATGATATTATTGTTGGTTTTGAAGAAGAGGACAACATCGAAGTGGTTTTAGGAAAGTATTTGACACAAAAAGAATATACCTTAAGTACAGCCGAAAGTTGTACGGGAGGAATGATTTCCGAAATTATTACTAGTGTAGCAGGTTCCTCAAACTATTTTCGCGGGAGTATCGTTTCTTATGCAACCGATGTTAAAACAAGTTTGTTAAAAGTGCCGCCGGCTACCATTAAAGAGTTTTCGGTTGTGAGCAAAGAAGTAGCAGAAGCAATGGCGTTAGGCGTTCAGAAGCTAATGCAAACCGATTTTGCCATTGCGACTACGGGAAATGCTGGGCCAGCAAAAGGAGACTCAGAAGTTGATTTAGGGGTAGTTTGTGTCGCAGTTGCTACGCCAAATGGAGTGTTTTCAGAGGAATTTAACTTTGGGCAACCACGTCAAAAAGTAATTGACAGGGCAGTAAATAAAGGCCTCGAAATGCTGCTAAAAGAAATTTTAAAAAACTACTAAAATTTGTTTGTGTAATAGATTACTTTTTTGTTTCTTTGCACCCTGATTTTGAATAACGATAAAAGATAAGCATAATGTCAAGAGTTTGTGACCTTACAGGTAAAAGAGCGATGGTAGGAAACAATGTTTCTCACGCGATGAACAAAACTAAGAGAAAGTTTTCTGTAAACTTAGTTAAAAAACGTTTCTATCTAGCTGAAGAAGACAGATGGATTTCGCTTAGAGTAGCAGCGTCTACAATTAAAACAATTAATAAAAAAGGGTTGTCTGCTGTATTGAAAGATGCAAAAGCAAAAGGATTTATTTCTTAATTCAACGCTTAAATAATATATCACCATGGCAAAAAAAGGCAATAGAATTCAGGTAATTTTAGAGTGTACAGAGCACAAAACGTCAGGAGTTCCTGGAACGTCACGTTATATCACGACTAAAAACAAAAAAAATACACCAGATAGATTAGAGATTAAAAAATTTAATCCAATCTTGAAGAAAGTAACTATTCACAAAGAAATTAAATAAGATAAGAAATGGCAAAGAAAACCGTAGCAACGTTACAAACAGCGTCAAAAAGATTAACTAAAGCCATTAAAATGGTAAAGTCTCCAAAATCTGGAGCTTATACTTTTGTTGAATCTGTAATGGCTCCAGAGCTTGTTGATAATTTTTTACAAAAAAAATAATCAGCATTACTATAATATACTAAAGCTACTTTCCTTGAAAGTAGCTTTTTATTTTTATATTTGTTATCAGATTAAAAATTACTAAACCAATTGAATATGAGTTTTTTCAAACGAATATTTTCTTCCGAAAAAAAAGAAACCTTAGATAAAGGATTAGAACAATCGAAAACTTCTTTTTTTGCTAAATTAACCAAAGCCGTGGCCGGAAAATCCTCGGTTGATGAAGATGTATTGGATAATTTAGAAGAAGTACTCATTTCTTCGGATGTAGGTGTAAAAACCACTCTAAAAATCATCGACCGCATTGAAGCTCGGGTTGCTCGTGACAAATATATGGGTACCGATGAGCTAAATAAAATCCTCCGGGAAGAAATAGCAGGTTTATTATCTGAAACTAATTCTGGCGAAGCTACCCAATTTGATATTCCAGCTAACAAAAAACCGTATGTCATTATGGTTGTGGGTGTAAATGGTGTTGGAAAAACAACTACTATCGGAAAATTAGCCTTTCAACTTAAAAAAGCAGGATATAAAGTAGTGCTTGGAGCAGCGGACACATTTAGAGCCGCCGCAATTGACCAATTACAAATCTGGGCCGATCGAGTTGGTATTCCAATTGTGAAGCAACAAATGGGAAGCGACCCTGCTTCTGTTGCTTTTGATACCCTACAAAGTGCCGTAACACAAAATGCTGATGTCGTAATTATTGATACAGCTGGACGTTTGCATAATAAAGTTAACTTAATGAATGAGTTGACTAAAGTAAAACGGGTGATGCAAAAAGTAGTAGGTGATGCTCCACATGATGTATTGTTAGTATTAGATGGTTCCACTGGACAAAATGCTTTTGAACAAGCAAAAGAATTTACTGCAGCAACCGAAGTAACGTGCTTGGCGGTAACAAAATTAGATGGAACAGCAAAAGGCGGCGTTGTGATTGGTATCTCAGACCAATTTCAAATTCCAGTAAAATATATTGGTGTAGGCGAAGGGATTGAAGATTTACAAGTCTTTAATAAATATGAATTTGTAGATTCTTTTTTTAAATAATGGAGGCAGAACCGTTAGTTTTTAATAAATATTTAGTTTCCTTTACTAAAATCGTTTCGGTATATGCTTTCTTTTTTGTGCTACTCAAATCGATTGCAATTCTTAGAGGTGCTTGGCTAATTCCAAATTTAATAATTGCTCTTCCTTTTGTTTTAATGGGAATTTTGACGGCTTATACGGTAGTAGCTAAAAAATATTCTTGGGTGTTGACTATTCTAACCCTAGTATTAATTTTAGTCACCCGTTATTATGAACAAGAATGGGTTTATTGGCTTCAATCCAATTACGGCAATTAATTCATAATTGCATTAATTTTTACCCACAAGTCATTGTCAAAACCACTCAATCCAAAGGTTGGATTTTCAGGATTTGCTACTTGTCCTAATCGGATAACCACCATTTTCTTACTCGGAATGATATATATTTTTTGATCATTTTTACCTAAGGCACAAATCATATCGATTGGTGCATTTGGAATTAAACTACCTTGAAAATGAAATTGTGTTTGCGGTAATTTAAAACTATCTTTTCCGTTTAACCACCACAAATAACCATAAGCTTTGTTTATTTCTTGCGAAGTGGTCATCGCATTTGTTAAATAAGATTCGGGAACAATCACGTTCGTTTCCCATTTCCCTTTGTTTAACATTAACAATCCAAAACGAGCCATGCTTCTAGTGTTGCTATAAAATACACTTAATCCGTCATTCGCAATCCAGGTTCCAGTCATTCCAATTCGGTCACGTAAACGTGAATTGAAATACGCTGACCAAGTCTGTCCCGTGGCTTGTGCAACTACCTCTTGCAATTTTACGTAAACATTATGATAGGCCCAACGAGTTCCTGCATCGGCAACAAATTGAAGATTTGCTGGAGAAACATCATTTCCCAACGTTTCATTTAAGCCAGAGGTCATCGTTAAAAGATGTCGATTGGTAATTAAATTTTCTTTAGAAAGTGGTGCGGCGGTCCAACCATTCCCCAAATAATCGGAAACTTTTGCATGACTATTTAAAAGACCCTCTTTTTCTGCAATACCGACCATAGTTGAGGTTAACGTTTTTCCTGCACTCGCCCAATACCATGAAGAAGAGGCATCGTGGCCATTAAAATAATTTTCTAACACGATTTTTCCATTCACTAAAATGATAAAACCTTTGGTGTTTTTATTTTCTAAATAATTCAATAAGTCGGGCACAGCACTTTGATTCCAACCCAAACTTTCAACAGATTTTGTTTCCCATAAATTGGAGTTTAACGGCGGAAAATACATGGGTTCTACAGATACATTCGTGTCATCATCAGAAGCACAGTTCAAAAATAAAAGGAATAACATTAGGAAATAAAGACTTGTTTTCATGCTGCTATTATTTCAATTAAGACACTAAAGAACGAAAAAGGTTTAATTAAAATTACTTTTTATTTGAACGAAATTAATTGTAATTTTAGATTTTATTTGATGTAATGAAAAAAATATATTTTGTAGCTGTTTTTATCGTCGTTCTTTTTTCTTGTCAGCACACGGTCAAACGGGATGATTTAACCAAAATAAATGGTTATTGGGAAATTCAAAAAGTTGCTTTTCCAGATGGGCAAGAAAAGCAGTACACCATCAATGAAACAATTGATTTTTTTGAATGGAAGGACGAAAAAGGATTTCGAAAAAAGTTAAAACCTCAATTCGATGGTACTTTCGTGGTCAATAATGAACAAGAACAGATTGAAATTAAAGATAGTGCAGGTGTCATGTATATCTACTATACCACCAAATTTGACGCATGGAAAGAAGAACTTAATTTGCTGTCAGATAGTATTTTAATATTAAAGAACAAAGATAATTTAACCTATCATTACAAACGATTTATTCCTTTTTCAATTAAATAATACTGAAATAAATTCAGCATAAAATGGCAAAACGATTAAGTAACGAAAGTTCAATTTCAGAAGTTCTCCAAACGTTTATTGAAAAAAATAAGCTTCAAAACGGCATGGACAAAATTGATGTCGAGAAAGCCTGGAAAGAGTTGATGGGAGTTGGCGTTAACAACTATACCCAAGAAGTTATTTTAAAAGGAAGTACACTTCATGTCACCTTAACTTCTGCAGTTTTGAGAGAAGAATTATCCTATGGTAAACATAAAATAATCGCCATGATTAATGAAGAACTTCGTAAAGATATTGTGAAAGAATTGAATTTGCGTTGATGTTTTTAGGAATTGACAAAAAAATCTCGTTTCAATTTGAAACGAGATTTTATATTTTTAATCAAAATGCTGACTAAAACATTTCTCTTCCAGCAAAATGGAAAGCACCTTCAATTGCTGCATTCTCATCTGAATCTGAACCGTGAACGGCATTTTCTCCCATTGAAGTTGCATATTTTTTACGAATAGTTCCTTCAGCAGCATTAGCAGGGTTTGTAGCACCAATTAATGTTCTGAAATCTTCTACTGCATTATCTTTTTCTAAAATAGCAGCCACAATCGGGCCACGTGTCATAAATTCAACTAACTCGCCATAAAATGGTCTTTCAGCGTGAACAGCATAAAATTCTTTTGCGTCAGCGATAGTTAATTGTGTTAATTTCATTGCTACAATTCTGAAACCACCTTCAGTAATCATATTTAAAATTCCTCCAATGTGTCCATTTTCAACACCATCGGGCTTAATCATTGTAAAAGTTCTATTCGTTGCCATAACGTTTTTTTTGTTTTTTTATTCGGGTGCAAAGATAGTGTTTTAGTTTGAAATTTCAAGTCTAAGGTTTCAAGTTTTTTACAAAACCAGTACTTTAAACTCATCCTCCAAAGGTTTCAAATCTTCAAATAATTTATCGATTAATTCCTTTCCAAATTCTAAATAGTATTCAGAAAAATTTGCTTTTCGCTCTTGTAAACTTTGGTTTGGGAATAATTCGTTTTGCAAAGAAGTAATTCGTTCTAATTTGTCGGCTAAAACTCTTTTTTCAGCTTTTAACAATCGTTTTTCTAAGTTTTCTAGCCCTTTTATTTGCTTGATTTCTTGTGCTTTTACCGCTCCAATAAATGATTTGTCCGTTCTAATCGCTATTTCATGTAAATCTTCAAATTGCTTTTTGAGATATGCTTTTTGAACAGAAAAATCTATTTCTAGATTGGATAAGGTTTTTGTTTTATTTGTCAGTAATTCACCTTGTTTACTAAATAAATCTCCCCATGTTAATTCTAATTTATCCGCTTTTTGAACTTGTTTTTCTGTTGCAATTAAAACGGAATTGCGTAATAAAAGCATTGGAAAAGCCACCTTATTCGCTTCAAAATTGGATTTTAATTCTAACCAATAAGCCAATTCTCCACCACCACCAATATAACATAAATTAGGCAAAATCACTTCTTGATACAACGGGCGTAAAATTACATTCGGACTGAATTTTTCAGGATTATTTTCTAATTCTACTAGGATTTCACTTTCAGAAAAGGAATAATTTGTATTTAAAACACTGTATTTATTATTTTCAAAAACGATTCTTTCTCTCAAATTGTCTTCAATATAAAACAAATTAATTTCTCGCGGATTGACTTGAACTTTGTATTCTGACAAAAGTTCATTCGTCTTCAAAACCTCATTACTCGAAGTCTGATTCACTAATTCTTCTTTAGCATATGGTATGAATACTCTTTTTAAATTTGCGTCATCACCATCTAAAATTACTAAGCCTTTTTCTTTAAAAAGCTCATTGGCTATAAATCGCGTGGCATCAGCTAAATTTGAATATTCTACATATCCTTTTTGGAATAAATTTTTTAAAAAAGCAGTATTTTCACCTAAACCTAATTTGGAAGAAAATTGTTCAAAAACGGTTTCTAAACCTTCCGTTGATAATCTTCCAACTGGACCAAGGCTTTCTTTCTGCCAAGAAACTTTTTTCCCTTTAAACCAAAAATGATTAATTTCTTCAAAATCATGATCTTCGGTTGCCATCCAATAAATTGGAACAAAATTTTGATTGGGATAGGCGGTTTTCAACTGTTCACAAAGGTTGATAGTTGAAATGATTTTATATAAAAAATATAATGGACCCGTAAACAAATTCAACTGATGACCAGTTGTAACCGTAAAGGTGTTTGAATGGTTTAAAAGTTTAATGTTGTTTAAAGTAGCTGGAGAAGCTTCAATGGATTTGTATTGTTTTTGAAGTGTAGCAACTAGAATTTGTCTTTTTTGATTGCTATTGTCATTGAAATTGATTTTTTTTTCCTCAATTTGAGATTTAAAATTTTCCAACTTTGGAAACCGATTGTATAAAACTTTAAGTTCAGTTTTTTCCTCTAAATAATCAATCATTAATTTAGAAAAATAACCTGATTTTTGATAGCTGATACAGTCGTTGGGCATAGATTTGAAATTTTCGTAAAAATACAGAAAATAAAAGTAGTTAAAATAGGTTTAACAAATGGTTAGGAAATGATAATTAAAAATTTCAACTTACTTTTGTTTAAAATTTAATTGTTGAAAAACCTTCTTCTCATCACGCCACCTTTTACCCAACTGAATACACCGTATCCGGCAACGGCTTATATTAAAGGTTTTCTAAATACTAAAAACATTGAAGCCTTTCAAATGGATTTAGGGATTGAAGTGATTTTAGAATTGTTTTCAAAAGAAGGATTAACCTCCATGTTTCAATCCTACAACCTACAACCCATAACCCAAAATGGCCAACGTATTTTTGCTCTTCAAAACGAGTATGTCAGCACCATTGATAGCGTAATTTCTTTTCTGCAAGGAAAACAGCCCACCTTAGCTCGGCAAATTTGTGCCGGAAATTTCTTGCCCGAAGCTTCACGTTTTGAGCAGTTAGATGAAATGGATTATGCTTTTGGAATTATGGGATTGCAAGATAAAGCCAAGCATTTGGCAACTTTATATTTAGAAGATTTATCCGATTTTATAGTAGAATGTATCGATGAAAACTTCGGTTTTAGTCGTTATGCTGAACGATTGGGTAGAAGTGCCAATTCGTTTGATGAATTATATAACGAATTACAGCTAGAAACTACTTTTATTGATAAAATTACACTCCAAATTTTAAAAAACAGCATTGAAAAAATGCAACCCAAATTAATCTGTTTTTCGGTTCCTTTTCCAGGAAATTTATACAGTGCTTTTCGATGTGCTCAATTTATTAAAGCCAATTTTCCAGCAATTAAAATTGCCATGGGTGGTGGTTTTCCAAATACGGAATTAAGGGAGTTGAAAGACAAACGTGTGTTTGAGTTTTTCGATTTTATTTCGTTAGATGATGGAGAATTACCTTTACAATTGTTAATTGATTATTGTTTAAATTCCCCTCCTCTGGAGGGGTGCCTGAAAGTCGGGGTGGGTTCAGAAGTGCCTTTCAAACGAACATTTCTCCTAGAAAACAACGAAGTAGTTTACAAAAACAACTCCACAAAACCCGATTATAAGCAAAGCGAGGTTGGTACTCCCGATTATTCCGATTTACTGCTAGATAAATATATTTCCGTTATCGAAATTGCCAATCCAATGCACAGTCTTTGGTCTGATGGGCGTTGGAATAAACTCACGATGGCTCATGGATGCTATTGGGGAAAATGTACGTTTTGCGATATTTCTTTAGATTATATCAAATTATATGAACCCATCGCTGCCAAAATTTTGGTTGACAGAATGGAACAACTTATTGCTCAAACAGGCGAAAATGGTTTTCATTTTGTAGACGAAGCCGCACCACCTGCTTTAATGCGAGAAGTGGCCTTAGAAATTTTACGTAGAAACCTTTCAGTCACGTGGTGGACGAATATTCGATTTGAGAAAAGCTTTACTTCCGATTTGTGTTATTTGCTAAAAGCTTCCGGATGTATTGCCGTTTCTGGTGGATTAGAAGTGGCTTCGGACCGTTTGTTGAAGTTGATTAAAAAAGGAGTAACGGTAGAACAGGTAGCACAAGTTACCAAACATTTTACGGAATCTGGAATTATGGTGCATTCCTATTTAATGTATGGTTTTCCAACTCAAACAATTCAAGAAACTATTGATAGTTTGGAAATGGTACGGCAATTATTTGAAATAGGCGTGTTGCAATCCGGGTTTTGGCATCAGTTTGCTATGACTGCTCATTCGCCGGTAGGGATGTTTTCAGAAGAATTTGGTGTAATTCCGCATCAAAATGAAATTACTTTTGCTAATAATGATATTTCCTTTACAGATAAAACCGGAATTAATCACGAACAATTTAGTTTCGGTTTAAAAAAGTCACTTTTTAATTTTATGCATGGCATTGGATTTGATTTTCCATTACAAGAATGGTTTGATTTTAAAATTCCAAAAACACAAATCCCAGCAGATTATATTTTTAACAGTTTAGAAACAACAGCTTCTTTTCAAACTAAACCCACTTCAAAAATTATTTGGATTGGAGGAAAGCCACTACTTTCGTTTTATACCAAATCAAAGAAAAAGCAGACGTATGAAATGGCGAAACTGACTTTTCATGCTAAAACAAGAATTTCTGAAATTTCATTGGAAAGAGAAAAGGGAATTTGGTTAGTTGAGTTATTACAAAAAATCTCAATTGACCAACCTTTATCACTGACTTTCGCTCAAGTGAAAGCTGATTTTGAAACTCAATTTGAAGATTTCGAATTATTTTGGTATTCAAAATCGATAAATTCTTTAAAAGAAATTGGTTTGTTAGTCTTATAACAATATCAAATCACCAATTTTTTATTTATTTTAAATTACGAAAACGTTTTCTTTTTGTAGTTTTACAATTCTATTAAAAGACAATTTCATGCATACAACTTATAAACTTTCTGTAAATCAAGAAAATACATTTGATTTAAATGAGAGCGATTTACTTCTATTAGACGAGATTCAATTATCCAAAAATAACTTTCACGTTTTAAAAGACAACAAGCCATATTCGGTTGAGGTTGTTTCTTCTGATTTTTCATCCAAAAAATATAAGGTTAAAGTTAATGATTCGGTTTATGAAGTGGCTATTGCTAATGAATTAGACCAATTAATTACAGCCATGGGAATTGAAAAAGGAAGAGTTAAAGTCGTGAATGCTATCAAAGCACCAATGCCAGGTTTAATTCTTGAAATTAATGTTTCAGTTGGTCAAGAAGTCAAAATAAATGATCCCTTATTGATTTTAGAAGCCATGAAAATGGAAAACAGTTTTCTTTCACCAAGAGATGGAATTATAAAATCAATCGCTGTCGAAAAAGGAAATGCGGTTGAAAAAGGACAATTGTTAATTGAGTTTGAATAATTAGTGTTCAGTTTATAGTGTTCAGTAGAATGCGAAAGATTGAAACATTATACAATTAAATTAATTTGCGAATTTGCGGTCAAAAAAAATATAATGATAAAAAAAATTAAAAAAATACTAATTGCCAACCGTGGTGAAATTGCCATTAGAGTAATGAAAACTGCTCAAAAAATGGGCATCAAAACAGTTGCAGTTTATTCTACCGTTGATAGAAATGCGTTGCATGTAAAATTTGCTGATGAAGCTGTTTGCATTGGAGAAGCACCTTCGAGTCAATCGTACCTAAGAGGAGATAAAATTATTGAAGTGGCGAAAGAATTGGGAGCAGATGCCATTCATCCAGGGTATGGATTTTTAAGCGAAAATGCCCAATTTGCTGAACTTTGCGAAAAAAATAACATCATTTTCATTGGGCCAAAATCCAAAGCAATTGAAATGATGGGTAATAAATTAGCAGCCAAAGAAGCCGTGAAAGAATACGATATTCCCATGGTTCCTGGAACTGAAGAAGCAATTACCGACATTGAAGAAGCTAAAAAGATTGCCACTCAAATCGGCTTTCCAATTTTGATAAAAGCAGCAGCTGGTGGTGGTGGAAAAGGAATGCGAATTGTAGAAAAAGAAGCTGATTTTACCTCACAAATGGACAGAGCTATTTCAGAAGCCGTAAATGCTTTTGGAGACGGCTCCGTTTTTATTGAAAAATATGTAACGAAACCAAGACATATCGAAATCCAAGTGATGGCTGATTGTCATGGAAATATCATTTACATTTTCGAACGCGAATGTAGCATTCAACGAAGACATCAAAAAGTAGTGGAAGAAGCTCCTTCATGCGTTTTAACACCAGAATTACGTAAAAAAATGGGTGAAGCTGCTGTAAAAGTAGCGAAAGCTTGCGATTATCTTGGTGCAGGAACAGTTGAGTTTTTATTGGATGATAAACACAATTTCTATTTTCTTGAAATGAATACGCGTTTGCAAGTTGAACATCCCGTTTCAGAAATTATTGCAGGTTTAGATTTAGTCGAATTGCAAATTAAAGTCGCACAAGGCGAGGTTTTACCATTCAAACAAGAAGATTTAAAAATTAGCGGTCATGCGATAGAACTTCGGGTTTATGCCGAAGATCCTTTGAATGATTTCTTGCCTAATGTTGGTTTTTTAAGCCAATATGTTCTACCTGAAGGCGAGGGAATTCGTGTTGATAATGGAATTGAACAAGGAATGGATGTTCCTATTTATTATGACCCAATGCTTTCAAAATTAATTACATATGGTAAAAATAGGGAAGAAGCCATTGCTTTGATGACTAAAGCTATCGATAATTATCATATTGAAGGTGTGGCCACTACGTTAGGATTCGGGAAATTTGTTATGCAACATGAAGCCTTTCGTTCAGGTGAATTTGACACTGGTTTTGTTAAGAAATATTACGATGCTGAAAAACTAAAAGCCCAACATAAATTGGAAGCTGAAATTGCAGCTAAAATTGCTTTGAAGCAGTATTTGAATGATTTGAAATTGGTAAGGTTGCCTAATTAAAAAAGAAGACAGTTAGATAAAAGACTTTCTAAAATATCTATCATCTATTAGTCTATCATCTATTATCTCAAAATATATGGAAAATAAAATAAAAATATTAAACGATAAAATTGCTTTAGCTAAACAAGGTGGTGGCGAAAAGCGTATTGCCAAACATCACAAAAGCAAAAAATTAACCGCTAGAGAACGGGTTGAATATCTATTAGACGACGGTTCTTTTGAAGAAATAGGAATGTTGGTTACTCATCGTACAACCGACTTCGGAATGGAAAAGGAAATCTATTATGGAGATGGGGTTGTGACGGGCTACGGAACAATCAATGACCGATTAGTTTATATTTTTGCACAAGATTTTACCGTTTTTGGCGGTTCATTATCCGAAACACACGCAGAAAAAATCTGTAAAGTAATGGATATGGCTCTCAAAAATGGTGCTCCCATGATTGGATTAAACGATTCTGGCGGAGCTCGAATTCAAGAAGGCGTCCGGTCACTTGGGGGTTATGCTGATATTTTTCACAGAAATGTAAAATCGAGTGGTATCATCCCACAAATTTCTGCTATTTTGGGGCCGTGTGCTGGTGGAGCAGTTTATTCTCCTGCGATGACTGATTTTACGATGATGGTAGAAGGCACAAGCTATATGTTTGTAACGGGGCCAAATGTGGTTAAAACAGTCACTAATGAGGAAGTCACATCAGAAGAATTGGGTGGAGCTCATACCCATGCAAGCAAATCGGGTGTAGCTCATATCACTTCTCCAAATGGTGTAGAATGTTTGGAGGATATTAAGCGACTGTTGAGTTATTTGCCTCAAAATAATAAAGAAACAGCTCCAAAGTTGCCTTATACGCTAAATGACGAGATTAGAGAAAAATTAAATACGATTCTACCAGACAATGCTAACAAACCGTATGATATGCATGAGGTAATTGGAACTATCATTGACGAAGATAGTTTTTATGAAATTCATGCTGCTTTTGCTGAAAATATTATTGTAGGATTCGCCCGTTTAGGAGGAAGAAGTATTGGAATAGTAGCGAATCAACCAATGGTTTTGGCTGGTGTTTTAGATGTTGATAGTTCCACTAAAGCAGCTCGTTTTGTTCGTTTTTGCGATGCTTTTAACATACCGTTATTGGTTTTAGAAGATGTGCCAGGATTTTTACCCGGAACCGATCAAGAATGGAATGCGATTATTGTAAACGGAGCTAAATTATTATATGCTTTTAGCGAAGCGACCGTGCCAAGAATTACGGTAATTACAAGAAAAGCATACGGTGGTGCCTATGATGTGATGAATTCTAAACACATTGGAGCCGATTTGAATTTTGCATGGCCAAGTGCCGAAATTGCCGTGATGGGAGCAAAGGGGGCTTCGGAAATTATCTTTAAGAATGAAATTGCTGCTGCTTCTAATCCGGATGAAAAATTAAAACAAAAAGAATCAGAATATGCAGAATTATTTGCAAATCCATATACTGCAGCACAAAGAGGTTTTGTAGATGAAGTCATTGAACCAAAATTTACGAGAAGAAAATTAATCAAGGCTTTTAAGACATTAGAGAATAAAGAAGTAGAATTTCCAAAACGAAAACACGGAAATATTCCTTTATAAAATCATAAACCAGCTAGAAAGCTGGTTTTGTTTTTTTATCTTGCAAACTTTATTTTAGAAATAATTTTAAAGGTTAATAATGAATAGGATATATTTTATTTCTTTGTTTTTGTTGATGCTCCTACACCCTGTTTTTGCCCAAGCACAAACAGAACATAAAGTTGTAAAAGGAGAATCAATTTATTCTATTGCAAAAAAATATGGTATTACTGAAAATGATATTTATGAATTAAACCCTACTACTAAAGGTGGTTTATTGCAATTAAAAACGATATTATTAATTTCAAAAAAGAATACCAAGAAAAAAACGGTTGATTTTCATGTTGTTAATGGCGGTGACACTTTTTTTAGTATCTCAAAAAAATATGGGATTAGTATTTCAGATTTAAGAAAATTTAATCCTTCGGTTTCGGAGAGAAATTTAAAATTAGGAGAAAAAATCTATCTTAAAAAACAGAAAAACAGTAATCCTCAATTTGATTCAGAACAAGTTATTGTTTTAGATGATTTAGAGGAAGAAAGTGATGATTCAGGTGAAGTGACGCATGTTATTACCAAAGGGGAAACCTTATTTTCAATTTCAAAAAAATACCAACTTAGTGTTAGTCAAATCGAACAACTCAATCCAAGATTATCCGACAAACTTAAAATCGGATATAAATTAATAATCAAAAAAGGAAGCAGTAGCACAACAAATGTTCTTGCCAATTCCGACAATACAAATATTGAAGGCGATGAAGTTGATGAAGAGGTGCCCTATACCAATGAAAGTGGATCAAAAGCTAATCAATTGATTCAAATTGCATCAGAACAGATTGGAACACGTTATCGAAGTGGCGGAACATCAGGTGGTGGTTTTGATTGTTCAGGGTTAATGTGTTATACTTTTAATCAATTGGATTTGAAATTACCCCGTTCTTCCAATAATCAATCACAAATTGGAAAAAAAGTATCAAAAAAGAAAGCTCAAAAAGGTGACTTAATCTTTTTTTCTACTAATGGACGTGGCACCATTAACCATGTTGGCATGATTACCGAAGTATATGATGATGAAATTTTATTTATTCATGCTTCTGTACAAAGCGGTGTAATTGTTTCATCAACAAACGAAGCTTATTATTCCAAACGTTTTAAATCTATTAAAAGAGTTCTTCTTTAACAATTAAATAGTTCAAAATAAAGTAAGTCATACCAACACTGGTCGTTAGTTAAAAAAAATGGTATTCCCTAGACTTTAGATTATTCTTTGTTTAAATAATTGTATATCTCATCTTTCAGAAATACACGATCTTTTCGTTTGTGAGTCAAGACATCATCATCTAATGGGATTTCTCCTTTTTCAATCTCATAGATTTCTTGATCAAGGCTGTGATAGGTGGTTAAAAGTACTTGAAACTCTTCATTGTGATGATACAAATCCTGAATCTTGTCTAAAAATTCTGGGAATTCTTTAACGATGGGATGGGTAGTAATCATGGTATAAAGTTTTAATTAATAATGGTCTAATTTGATTTAACTAAGTTAGCTATTCTAAACCATCAACGATATGATAAATATCAGTATTGCGTTTAAAAAACGAAATCCCTTGAAGTTTTCAAGGGATTAAAATAAAAAAATAATCATATCGTTTTTTAAACGGGTTCGCCGTATAAATCAAATTCGGTGGCATCAATAATTTTTATTTGAGCAAAATCGCCCACTTTCACATAAAATTTTGCGGCATCAATTAATACTTCATTGTCCACATCGGGACTATCAAATTCAGTTCTTCCAATAAAATGCATACCTTCTTTTCTATCAATAATACAACGAAAGGTTTGTCCGATTTTTTCTTGGTTCAAATCCCATGAAATTTGCGATTGAATATCCATGATTTCAGCCACACGTTGTTGTTTTACTTCTGCTGGAACATCATCCTCAAGTTGATAGGCGTGCGTGTTTTCTTCATGCGAATAGGCAAAACATCCCAATCGTTCAAAACGCATCGCTTCCACCCAGTCTTTTAATATTTGAAAATCTGCTTCCGTTTCGCCAGGATATCCAACAATTAAAGTGGTTCGAATAGCCATGCCTGGAACTGCTTTTCTGAATTCAGCTAATAAAGCAGTTGTTTTTGCTTGTGTTGTTCCTCTTCGCATCGATTTTAAAACCGAATCGGAAATATGTTGCAACGGAATATCGATATAATTACAAATTTTAGGCTCTCGTTTCATCAATTCTAACACATCCATCGGAAAACCAGTTGGAAAAGCATAGTGCAATCGAATCCACTCAATTCCTTCTACACTTGCTAAGTTTTCTAATAACTCGGCAAGATTTCTTTTTTTATAAATATCTAAGCCGTAATAGGTTAGGTCCTGTGCAATTAAAATTAATTCTTTAACCCCGTTTTTAGCCAATAATTCAGTTTCACGGACTAATTTTTCTATAGGCTGAGAAACGTGTTGCCCTCTCATTAAAGGGATGGCACAAAAGCTACACGGACGGTCGCAGCCTTCGGCAATTTTTAAATAAGCATAGTTTTTCGGAGTAGTAGTTAATCGCTCACCTAGTAATTCATGCTTGTAATCGGCTCCTAAAACTTTTAATAATTGAGGTAAATCGGAAGTCCCAAAATACTGGTCAACATTTGGAATTTCTTTTTCTAAATCAGGCTTATAGCGTTCAGACAAACAGCCGGTTACAAAAACTTTATCGACAAGTCCTTGCTGTTTTTTTTCAACATATTCTAAAATGGTATTGACCGATTCTGCTTTTGCATTGTCGATAAATCCACAGGTATTAATCACAATTATGTTGCCTTCTTGTTCATGAACAACCTCTTTGCCACTGGCTTTTAGCTGACCCATCAACACTTCACTGTCATATACATTTTTAGAGCAACCTAAGGTAACTACGTTAATTTTATTCTTCTTGATTGATTTCGTTCTCATATTTTTTTCTAACGGACTGCAAAATTAGCTATTTATATCGAGAAAATGATAAAATAAAAAAACCACCCAAGGTTTGAGTGGTTTTATAGGATAGATTTTCTATCGATTATAATTTAAAAGATAAGGTTAAGGTATACATATTGGTGTCCATTTTAGTCAATGAAGGAGAAGTTAAACCAGTATTAAAGAAGCCCTCTTCTGTATTTCGTTGAGCATGGCTATAAGCAAAATCTAAATTAGTGTTCCCAAAATCATATCCTAAACCAGCAGAATATCCCGTTAAGTCACCCATTGTTTTTCCGTTTTTATACGGACTTTCTTCAAAACGATAACCGCCTCGAAGACTAAATTCTTTAATTTTATATTCCGCTCCAACTCTAAATTCATTTGCATTATTTAGCGTATTAGCCATTTGCGTATTCAAATTTCTGAAGTCAGAATTGCTTGTAGGTTTAAATTTAATATTACTATAATTCTTTAAGGTATAATCAAAGCTGATTAAACCTGATTTTCCAAATATATAAGCTGCACTAGCCGACCATTTTTCTGGTGTTTGAATTTTATAAGTCGGATATAAATTTAAAATTCGTGGGTCTACCACATCGTTAAATGTTTCTCCACTCACGCGATTAGTAACAAATAATCGTTGCGAAAACTCGTCGTTTAATGTGTACCAAGTTGGCGACTCATAAGAAGCCCCTAAACGCAAGCCGTCAGTCGCTTTAATGATTGTCCCTACTTGCATCGAAAACCCTGAACCATAAGTGTATAGGTAGTTTTCAAAAACTATATTTTGAACTCCGTTTTCTAGGTTATTAGTGTTTTTTTCATAAAAACTACTCGCTTGATTATAGTCTACAAAATGAGCGTTTAAATTAATTCCAATACTTAAAAAATCATCATACTGAGCAGCCAAATTAAATGCTAGTTTACCATTAAAACCTTTGCTTTCTACATAATTTTCTTGGTAATAATTGCCTCCTTCTGGCACTTCAGAAATGTACAGTGTATTGTTTACGTTTTCAATAACCGGACTTATGATATAGCCGTTATACCCAAAAAAGGCTTGCTGTTCATTATAATTCAAGTTGTAAAGATTTCCTTGTAAGGAACCAAGTGGAATTCCGTTAGCATAATTTAAAAAATAACGATCGATAGAAGTTGTTGGGTTTGTACCAGCTGAAAAAACGGTACTGTTAAATCGGTTTTCGTTGTCATAATTGAATGCAAACGCAAGTTTGTTCCATTTTGAACTCGTATTACGAAAAACAAAAACACTACCAAATTGATTCATATCAAAGCTTGTGTTACATTCTTCTGCTTGTGTTCCAAAATAAGTAGACTTATTGTTTCTGTTGGCTAATGAAAAGGTAAATCCAATTTGGTTACTGCTAAAAATAACGGAACCGGCAGGGTTTAAGCTAATAGCAGATAAATCTCCACCCAATGCTCCAAAAGCACCACTCATCGCTCTAAAACGAGCAGTTCCTGTCATGTCATCTATGCTGTATCGTACAGCATCTTTAATCTCTTGCGATTGTAGCGATAAAGTTGTTAAGACTACAATAAAAAATAATATCTTTTTCATAAAAATTTTTATAATAATATATTACAAGGTTGATAAATTAACCTCTTCCTCTACCACCACCTCCGCTGCTACCTCCAGATCGGCCACCTCCGGAAGATCCACTTCCAGAAGATCCACGCGTGCCGCCTGAGTAAGTGCCACCATTGTTGCTTCCGCTGCTACTGCTTCTTGGAGTAGGTGTATAGGTGCTATTGCTTTTAGTAGAAGTATTGTTTCGAGTTGTATTATACTGATTGTTTCTAGTGCCTGAATTTACCGGGTTGGTGGTTGTGCTTCTAGTGCTTCGAGCAGCATTATTTATACGGTTTCTCGATGTGGCCGAATTTTGAGTTCCAAATTGACTACGGTAAGTTGAATTTGCTCTGCTTCCTGTGGCATATCGACTTGAATAGGCTGAATTACCTCTACTTCCATTGGAGTAGCGATTTGAGTAAGCAGAACTTCCTCTATTGCCATTGGTATAATAACCGCCACCACGAATTCCTTGGTTGTAAGCATAACCATTGTAGTAACCATTATAATAGCCGTTTCCATATCCCCAACCATAGTTTGGATATCCCCAGCCGTAATACGGATTTCCCCAACCATAATAAGGATTTCCCCAACCCCAACCTACACTCCAATAAGGACCATACCAAGTACTATATCCCCAATAAGGGGTATACCAGTTGTTCCAATAATTAATTCCCCAGTCAGAGCTATAAACATTAACAGTAACCGACGTTGGGTTTGAACCCCAACTTCCATTATTGCTAGCTGCTTGTTTAGTTTCGGTTGAATCATTGACAGAAGTGTATTCTTCTACATCAATAAATATTTCATCCTCTGCGGCTAATTGTTTAGATTTAAAATAATTTTGATAAGCGGCATTGGTGTTATCCTCTGCAACTTGTGAGGTAGAATTAGTGTTAGATTTTTGTGAATTCGCATATATTCCATCATTGTCATTGTAGGATGAGTTTTGATACGAACCACAAGAAACAAGAATTCCTCCTATGGCTAAGAGCAATAGAAAAGGAATTTTTGGTGACGATAAGAGATATTTTGTTTTCATAATCAAAGCATTTTTATTGTTCTTTATACAAAAATAACTAGTTTTGCTGAACTTTACTGTTAATATTTATTAAAACAATTTTTATGCCAAACAATTCAAAATGAGTAAAAATTTAACCAAAAGAGCCGAAGACTATTCAAAATGGTATAACGAATTGGTCGTAAAAGCCGATTTAGCAGAAAATTCTGCCGTGAGAGGTTGTATGGTCATTAAACCGTATGGCTATGCCATTTGGGAAAAAATGCAAGCTGAATTAGATAAAAAGTTTAAAGAAACAGGTCATTCTAATGCTTATTTTCCTTTGTTTGTGCCTAAAAGTATGTTTGAGGCCGAAGAGAAAAATGCAGAAGGTTTTGCAAAAGAATGTGCGATTGTTACCCATTATCGTTTAAAGAATGATCCCGACCGAAAAGGAAAATTAATGGTTGACCCTAATGCCAAATTAGAAGAAGAATTAATCGTTCGACCAACAAGTGAAGCCATAATTTGGAGTACTTATAAAAATTGGATTCAATCGTATCGCGATTTACCTTTGTTAATTAATCAGTGGGCCAACGTAGTTCGATGGGAAATGCGAACGCGTTTGTTTTTACGTACGGCCGAGTTTTTATGGCAAGAAGGACATACTGCTCATGCTACAGAAGCAGAAGCAATTGCAGAATCTGTACAAATGATGAATGTGTATGCCGATTTTGCAGAGAACTTTATGGCAATTCCGGTGGTAAAAGGAATCAAATCGGAATCGGAACGTTTTGCAGGTGCTGTAGAAACGTATTGTATTGAAGCCTTGATGCAAGATGGTAAAGCCTTGCAAGCAGGAACTTCTCACTTTTTAGGACAGAATTTTGCTAAAGCTTTTGATGTAAAATTTGCCAATGCCGAAGGAACTCAAGATTATGTTTGGGGAACCTCATGGGGGGTGTCTACCCGCTTAATGGGAGCTTTGGTAATGACACATTCCGATGACAATGGTTTAGTTCTCCCTCCAAATTTAGCTCCGATTCAAGTAGTGATTGTTCCTATTTATAAATCTGAAGAACAATTTGAGGCAATAACCAAAGAAGTAGATCAATTAGTGTTAGCCTTACGAAAATTAAATATTTCGGTTAAATTTGATAATAGAACCACTCACAAGCCAGGTTTTAAGTTTAATGAGTATGAGCTCAAAGGAGTTCCTGTTCGTATCGCTATCGGCCCAAATGACCTAGAAAACGGAACCTATGAAGTGGCTCGACGTGATACATTAACCAAAGAAGTCGTTTCTAAAGAAGGAATTGAGATTTATATTCAAAATTTATTGGAGACCATTCAAGAAAGTATGTTTAGCAAAGCATTGAATTATCGAAATGAGCACATCACCAAAGTAGATAGTTTTGATGAATTTAAAAATTTATTAGATTCAAAGGGTGGCTTTTTTGCTGCTCATTGGGATGGAACAGCCGAAACAGAAGATAAAATTAAAGAATTGACAAAAGCAACCATTCGATGTATTCCATTAGATAGTGAAAAAGAGCAGGGTTATTGCATGTTTTCTGGAAAACCATCGGCTGGAAGAGTGCTTTTTGCCAAAGCTTATTAAAAAAAAGCAAAAAATAATTTGGTAACTATTGCGAGTATCAAAAATAGTTGTATTTTTGCACTCGCAATTAGATAATAGGCCCGTTCGTCTATCGGTTAGGACGCCAGGTTTTCATCCTGGTAAGGGGGGTTCGATTCCCCCACGGGCTACAAGTTCAAGATGAGATTGAAAAAAACTTAACTAGAGGAAAACAATGGTCCGTTCGTCTAGGGGTTAGGACGCCAGGTTTTCATCCTGGTAACAGGGGTTCGATTCCCCTACGGACTACAAATTTTTATTAAAATATTTATTTACAAAAAAAATGGCAAATCATAAGTCAGCTCTAAAGAGAATTAGAAGTAACGAAAAGAGAAGAGTATTAAACAAATACCAACACAAAACCACTCGTAATGCGATTAAAGCGTTAAGATTGTCAACTGATAAATCAGAGGCTTCTAGCAAATTAACTGCTATTATCTCTATGGTAGATAAATTAGCTAAGAAAAATATCATTCATGATAACAAAGCAGCAAACTTAAAATCGAAGTTAACCAAAATGGTTTCGAAATTATAGTTTGAATAAATATAGATGTATAAAAAAGCTTTCCTTTTCGGAAAGCTTTTTTTATGAATATAAAGGTTTTAAGTTTTCTAACATTTCTACCGTTATAGGTTTGGATAAAAAATGAGATATCATTTCATATCCTTTTGCTTTTTGATAATCGGAAGGGTCAATGGTAGAAGAAAGAATAATAACCTTTGTTTCATTAAAATCTTCTACAAGACTTTCTTGAAATAAGTCTAGAAATTCCCACCCATTCATCACCGGCATGTTTAAATCTAAAAAGATAAGTTGAGGAGATTGAAAGGACTTGTCTTCTTTTTTTTGTACGGCCATTGATTGAAATAACTCAAAGGCTTCTTGACCGTTATTAGCAAACATAATTTCCTCACTAAAAGCGGCTTTTACAATTACTTTTTTACAAAGCATTAGTGTAATCGGATCATCATCAACACAGAGTATCGTTTTCAACATTATTCTTTTTTAAAGGTTAAAGTAAATTGAGTTCCAACATTTACATGGCTTTCCACTTCTATCGTTCCACCCATCGCTTCTACTTGTGATTTTACTAGGTATAATCCCAGTCCTTTGCTGTCTGGATAGTTGTGAAAGCGTTGGTATAGTCCAAATATTTTATCGCTATTTTTATTTAAATCGATTCCAATTCCGTTATCTTTAACCGTTAAGGTAATCAGGTTGTTTTTTTCAAATGCTTTGATACTCACTTTTGGAGTCTTAGACAACGAACGATATTTTAAAGCGTTTGATAGTAAATTTAAGACTATGCTTTCTAAATATGCTTTATTAATAGTGATGCGGAGCCCTTCTTCTATATTAATCTTAATGTTGGGTTTAAGTAATGTTATTTGATTATTTAACTGAAAAAAAACATTTTCAAAAATTTCTTCTACCAATACGGCTTCTTTTTGAATAGAAGGATTGTCTTTAATAATAACCACTTTTACTAAATCATCGATGGTTTCATTTAATAAATGGGTTGAGCGTTTAAAACCATTCAGAATTTCTTGTAATTCTTCATTTTCAATTGGTACGTCATCCAAAAGGTTTAATAAGCCCGTTAAATTTGATAAAGGAGCTCTGAAATTATGAGACGTAATATAAGAGAATTGTTTTAAATCCTTATTATTTCGTGTCAATTCCTGAATTAATTGTTCTCGTTCTCGTTCCTGATTTTTTTCTGTGGTTACATCTCGTTGAATTGAAATCCAGTGTGAATGTTCTCCTTCTTTGTTAGTTACTGGAATCATAGAGAAATTGACCCAATATTCTTCCCCATTTTTCTTATAACTAATGGTTTCAATAAAACACTCTTTATATTTTTTGATGGCTTCTGCTAATCGAATAAATTCCGTGGTGTCCGATTTTGGTCCCGCAAACATTGCTGGTGATTTTCCAACGACTTCATTTCGTTCATATCCTGTCATTTTTGTAAAAGCTTCATTGACAAAAATAATATTGGGAATGGAGTTTGTAGAAATATCTGTATCTGTAATTACAACTGCATCTTTGGTTTGTGTAATTACCGTTTCTAACAATTTTAAGCGTTGTTCTTCTTCTTTCTGTTTGGTTACATCTTGAATAGCTCCAATCATCCGAACTGCTTTTCCTTCACTGTCTTTCAGTAAAAAACCTCTATCGAATACATATTTATAAGTGCCATCTGCACATTTAAATCGGTATTCATCTTGCCATCGCTCTGTTTTTTGTTCTAAAAAGGAATATAATTTGATGGACATTTTAACACTGTCTTCTGGGTGAATTCTGTCAAACCACCAATTTGATGTGTTTCCTACGTCCGATTTTTTATAACCAAAAACACCATAAATTCCTTTATTCCATACAAATTCGTCTGTTTGAATCTTCCAATCCCAAATCGTATCACTGGTTGCTTTGGCAACAATATCATACCGTTCATTAGAATCTTTAATTTCTGTATTAATAGTTTGAAGTTGCTTTAAAATATTAATGTTACGTTTGTCATTTCGTGCAATTACAAACCGAATTAATAAGCCTGCACCTAAAATAAGAAATACATCTAATAGAAAATGCAAAGAATTAAAATTCTCAAAATCATTTCCATAATTTCTTTTTATGGCTAAATGAAACATCACAGCGAGAAATAATGCCGTAATAATAAAAACAAATGAAATAATATTGGATTTACTTTTCATTATCCAAATATAAATAAATTATTGAATTGGTCACTTTGTTTTAGACAACTTGTTTTATTATTACACATAAATTTTGTAGATAGTTGTTTTAATTTCAGTATGAATTCAAAATTACGGACTTTTATTTAAATTTTTAAAAAGTTTTTTTTTGTACTTTTGACAAAATTTGAATTTCCATGAGTCCCAAAATAAAAGTCTTTTTATATCAATTTATCACTTTTGCAGTCATTTTTGTACCCTTGCGATACTTAATTGCTTGGCTTGCAAAGTCAGAAGGTTTTTGGGTTCCTTTTATCGCTTTTGCAGTAACCGTTTTGATAGCTCCTAAATTTCAACTTGTTCAAACCAAAGAAGGCTCTAAGATTTGGATGAAATGGATTTTTAGAAAAAGTATTAAAGAATTGTAGATTAAGGTTTTCCTTTTTTAGGTTCAATTTTTTTCTTATAAATCGGAATAAAATAAGAAATACTATAATTAAATCCAACGCCAAACGGACTACTGTATGTTTTATTAAAACCCGGTATATAAAGATTTTCAAATCCATCCGGCTCTTTTTCATTCACTAAAAAATTAATTCTCGCACTAAATCCAGCATAAACGTTTGAAAATAATTCGGCTTTTATACCCAACAAAATTTCACCCCACTGAGCAGATAGACCTTCATATTTCATACCAGATACAGTTGCAGGAGCTTCACCAAAATACGGATTGGTATTATATACTTTATAGGTATTTAGTTCTTGTGAATGAGCAGACACGCCCACACGAAAACCGAGATAAATGAGGTTTTCCATATCTAACCAGTTCTCATACACATTATAATCAAAACCAACTTTAAAATAGGTTCCTTTTGTGGTATAATTTAAGCGATCTTCCTGTACCGTTCGGTTTTCATTTCCCAATTCACCTGCAAGATAATAGTTTTTAGTCAATCGGTAATCGCCAACAAATTCAAGTCCTTGATAGCCCTCTTCAAAAAAGCTTTTCCCTAATTTAAATAAATCAACGCCAACACGAACCCCATAACGCTCCGTTTTTAACGGAATGCTATCGTTGGTTTTTACTTGTGCTAACGCAGTAAAGGAAACCAAGAATAAACCAATACTAAAAATACATTTTGACATGGACATCTTCTTCGTTTTCGATATTATTTTTTATAATTTCTATATTCTTAATCCATAAAACCGAATCATCTGCAGGATTTGTTTGTATGATTGGATTCAATAAATTTAAACTAAAATAGGTTTTAAAACCACAGGCTCGTGAAATATAAATATCCTTACGGGTATAATTAATTTCAATTTTGTCTACATTAAAAACGGGCGTTTCAGAAGTTGAATTAATTGTAAAATTATAGCTTGTTACGTCTTCATTTGTTTTTAAGGGCAATTCGATTTTACTTACCAAATTAAAGTTGATAACGCTAGAAGCTCCTTCGCCTTTAATCTCTAGATTTGCTACTTCTTTTGGAACAGAGGTGTTTACAATGCTATAAAACTCGATAATTAACCGTGGTGTAGTAGGAGTTTCGGGTGTGCAAATGTCATCTTTTTCACAGCCGTAAAGAAAAAGACATAGCACTACTATCGACAAAAGCTTTTTCATTTATTTTTTTTCTAAAAGTACAACATTTTCCACATGATGTGTCTGCGGAAACATATCTACAGGTCGCACACGCGTGACTTTATATAATACATCTAATAGAGCCAAATCACGTGCTTGTGTAGCTGAATTGCAACTTACATATACTATTTTTTCTGGTGCTATTTTTAAAATTTGTTCTACTACAGCGGCATGCATACCATCTCGGGGTGGGTCGGTAATAATGACATCTGGCTTACCGTGTTTAGCAATAAATGCATCATTAAAAACAACTTTCATGTCGCCAACAAAAAATGCACAGTTGGTAATGTTATTTCGTTTGGCATTTTCTTTAGCATCGGTAATCGCTTCTGGAACAGATTCAACACCAATTACTTTTTTAGCTTTTTTAGAAACAAATTGAGCAATCGTTCCCGTTCCCGTATATAAATCATACACGATTTCTTCTCCTGTTAATCCTGCAAAATCACGTGTAATTTTATATAATTCATACGCTTGCTCGGAGTTTGTTTGGTAAAAGGATTTGGCGTTAATCGAAAATTGTAAACCTTCCATCTCTTCTAAGATATATTCACGACCATGAAAAAGTTGAATGTCTTGGTCATATAAGGTGTCATTTCCTTTGTTATTGATGACATATAATAAGGAAGTAATTTCGGGAAATTGTTTGACCAAATGGTTTAAAATTAATTCTCTTTTGAGTTTGTCTTCTTCAAAAAACTGCAACAAAACCATAATTTCACCAGTGGAAGTAGTTCGAAGCATCAAGGTTCGAAGCAAGCCAGTTTGATGACGTGTATTAAAAAAAGATAATTCATGTTCAACGGCAAACTTTTTAATTTCATTCCGAATGGCATTTGAAGGATCTTGCTGCAAATGACATTTTTCTATATCCAAAATTTTATCCCACATTTTTGGAATATGAAAACCTAAGGCGTTGCGATTGTCGATGGTGTCGTCTGCTTGAATCTCATTTTCGGTCAACCATCGGCTATCCGAAAAGGAAAACTCCATTTTATTTCGATAAAAAAATTGTTTTTCAGAACCTAAAATGGGTTCAAATTCAGGTAATTCAATTTTTCCAATTCGTTTTAAATTATTATAAACTTCTTTATTTTTATAAAATAATTGTTTGTCATAGAGCATATTTTGCCATTTACAACCACCACAAACTCCAAAATGTTGACAAACTGGTTCGGTTCGATCAATAGAATACGAATGAAAATTGATTGCTTTTCCTTCAAAATAGGCTTTTCTTTTCTTAAAGGTTTGTATATCGATTACATCTCCTGGTACTACATTTGGAATAAAGATAACCCGTCCGTCTTCTGCTTTAGCTACCGAAACACCTTTTGCTCCTGCATCAACAACAGTAACCTTGGTGAAAATTATTTTGTCTGTATTTTTTCTTCCCATAAGGCAAAAATAAGCTATTCAAGAATGAAAATTAAATTTGTATACTTTTTATTTTAAAAAACAAAAACGTCTTCAAAAAGAAGACGTTTAAGTGTATTTGAAAAGAAATGTTAGTACTTAATATTAAAACTTCCACTAGTTACTACTAGTACATTTCCATTATTTTCTTCAATTAATGAACCTGAAAAAGTTCCTACATAATTCCCGTCAGAATTGACTGTGATATTAGAAGTAAAATTTGAAGCGTCTTGTTCATAATAGGCACTATCCGTCTCATATGAAAATCCCCAAATTTCATTGGGTCCAACAACACCATATTCTGAACCAATTGTCACAATTTTTGTCAAATCGTTATTAGGTGTAGCACGTACAACAATATCGGTATAGCCATCATAGTCTACTTTATCTACAGAAATGATTGTAAAACGCTCTTCTATTCCATTAAATTTTGCCGTAATATAATTGACATCGGCTTTGTCATCGTCTTTAGAACATCCAATTAAGCTCAATATAGTGAAGCTTAAAAATAAAAAAAGTGTCTTTTTCATAATTAAAAATAAAGGTGTAAAAGTAATAAATTAAATGTTGTTAATAAAGTTAAAGTTACTAAATATTTACTTAAAAACACACTATTTTAAACCTATAATTATTTTTTCGATTCACTTTTTTTATTCTAAATTTCTTATGCTTTTTGTTAACTTTAAGATATTATCGTACGCTTTTTAAAAGAATATTCTTTATTTTTGCCTATGTATGGATGATTTCTCTCCTTCAAGTAGGAATTGATACTATTCAACTTAAAAAATTTTTACAAAATGGCCATTTTAGAAAAAATCAATTCTTCTCATTTCATTAATTTAGAAGACCAATATGGTGCTCATAATTATCATCCATTACCTGTTGTATTGACTAAAGGCGAAGGGGTTTATGTTTGGGATGTGGAAGGAAAAAAATATTATGATTTTTTATCTGCTTATTCTGCTGTAAATCAAGGACATTGTCATCCAAAAATCGTCAATGCCTTAATAGAGCAAGCTCAAAAATTAACGTTGACTTCAAGAGCATTTTACAACGATAAACTAGGTGATTACGAAAAGTATATCACTGGATTATTTGGATTTGACAAAATTTTACCCATGAATACGGGTGCAGAAGCAGTGGAAACAGCCATAAAGCTTTGTCGTAAATGGGCGTATGAGCGAAAAGGAATTGATGAGCATGATGCCGTGATTGTTGTTTGTGATAATAATTTTCATGGACGTACAACAACGATTATTTCTTTCTCAAATGATGAAAATGCCCGAAAAAATTTCGGACCATATACCGACGGATTTGTTAAAATTCCTTATGATGATGTTGACTCCCTTCAAGCACTATTTGAAAATAACGATAATATTGCTGGTTTTTTAGTAGAGCCAATTCAAGGGGAGGCAGGCGTTTATGTTCCTGCAAAAGACTATTTAGCAAAAGTGAAAGCATTGTGTAATAAACACAATGTTTTATTTATTGCTGATGAAGTGCAAACCGGAATTGCTCGTACGGGTTCTTTGTTAGCTGTTTGTGGCGATTGTAGTTGTGAGCATGCCTGTGAACAACAGCAAACCTATGCCAAGCCGGATATTTTAATTTTAGGAAAAGCTGTTTCTGGCGGTGTTTATCCCGTTTCTGCTGTTTTAGCAGATGATGAAATTATGCAAGTAATCAAACCAGGACAACATGGCTCTACTTTTGGGGGAAATCCATTAGCAGCAGCTGTTGCAACGGCTGCTTTAGAAGTAATTGAAGACGAACATTTAATTCAAAATGCTAGAAAATTAGGAGAATTATTCCGCTCTAAAATGCAAGAATACATTCAGAAAAGTACGATTGTAAGTTTAGTTCGCGGAAAAGGTTTGCTAAATGCAATAGTTATTAATGATTCAGAAGACAGTTCAACCGCTTGGGATATTTGTATGAAGTTAGCCGAAAACGGACTTTTGGCCAAGCCAACACATGGAAATATCATTCGGTTTGCCCCACCTTTAGTGATGACCGAAACACAATTATTAGATTGCGTTTCTATCATTACCAAAACATTACAAGAATTTGAAAAGTAAAAAATACCATTAAAATAAACAAGCCCCAAAAAGTTAGTTACTATTTGGGGCTTTTTTTGGGTTTTAGTTTAAATTAGATAATTTGCACAAAAATTGATTCTCACTTTATTGTGGGTATGTTTTAGCTTTTTTATCTATTCAATTTTAAAAAGAGAATGCAGTTGTCTTTTCTATACTAATTTCTGAGTTTTGATAAGTTTTTCTCTTTTTTCAAAATAGCATCTTTCAAATTATCAATTTGCTTTTCAAGCTTTGAAATTTTATTATTCTCTTTGTTAATATCTTGTGGAGAGAGTTTTCCTTTTTTTGTGTTCTTCTCTAATTTAGCTCTGGTTTTTTCTAAATTTTTACTTGTTTTTTCTAATTTATCTTTGTTTTTACGCAATGATTTTTCTTGTGAAGCAATGTTCTTTTGATTTTTTTCAAATTGTTTTTTTTTCTTTTCAAACTTTTTTTGGTCTTTTTGAAATTGCTTTTGTGCTTTTTCTTCCCTCTTTTTTTCTTTTAAAGCACTTTTCTCATCTTTAGCCTCTTGTTTTAATAACTCCTTTTTTTCTGGTGTCTGTTCATCTAAAATTTTATTTTTTATTTCCTGAGAAAACCCCATGTGAAAACTTGCAAGGAGTAGTAAGATAAATAGTTTGTTGATTTTCATGATTTTTTTTCATTAATGTCCGATAAAAATTAAAATCGAACTTTTTTGTTTTTTATTTAACTGAAAATCAGTTGTTTGATTTTATTTTTTTGTCAATTTTCAAAATCAGGCATCAAAAAAATCTCAATTGCTCT
>NZ_JAQVCH010000048.1 GCF_028689845.1 Flavobacterium sp.
CTTCAATTATATCTAAATGAGTTTGTTTACAAGTTAAATAGAAGATATTTTGAAGAAAAACTATTCGATAGATTAGTAATTGCTGGCATTACAGGATTATGACAAAAAACGGACAATCAAAAAATATTTTAAAAAAAGTAGTGTTATTTCAAAAATTATGTTAAATTTGATTCCCCTTAAATCTATTATTAACTTAAATTTAGCACTATGGCCACTCTTTACGAATCCATTGAAAACGAGAAAATTTCTTCTCTCGTGTTTCCTAAATCTGATGTATTAAGCAAAAATGAAGCTATTATTCAACGGATATCCGAATTGAAATTAGCACTGTCATTTGGTAATCTTGATTATTTTAAAATTAAGATTTATTTTGAAGACAACCAATCTAAAAAAGTGGTTGAAGCAAAAGTTTGTGGTGTTACCAATAAACGGGTGATATTAACACATGGTATAGGAATTCCCATTAATAGAATCTATAGAACTTTTAAGTTTTACACTTAAAAAAGAGTAACTATGACGGAAACCTTAACCACTTTCTTTGAGCCAATCGAGAAAGAAGAAATCTATTTCCTTGAATTTCCCAAAACCGATGTTTTAGAAGATAAAAGCCTTAAAAGACAGCGTATTGCTAGCCTAACTAGAGGTTTAGCTTTTGGTAATATTAGTCAACTAAAGATTGAAATTTATTTTGAAGATAGTGAATCTAAAAAAGTTGTAAATACTACTATTTGGGATATAACTGATGATAAAGTAATCTTGAAAAAAGATGTCTTTATTCCGATAAACAGAATCTATTATTCGCAATAGAATCTTGTTAGTTTGTTAAGTTGAAGGCACCAACTATGCCGGTTGGTGCCTTTTTTTATAAATTTTTTAAAGTTGATAAATCTAAACCCTGCTCTTGAAAATAATCGACAACTAATTTTTTATATTCATTAGTTTTTGATGTATTTTTCATTTTTTGAAAACAAAGCAATTGCTGATAGAGTAATTCTCCTTTTTGTTCAGGTTCCATTGTTAAAGATTTTAACTTGTCGAGCTCTTGCACCACGACCAATAAATCTTCCTTACGATCAAAAAAACCAATAAATTTTTCGGTAACGTATAATGATGAATAACTATTTTCTTTAGACTTATCCAAGATTGTTTTTAGTAATGTTACGGCCTCCTCAGAATGATTAGAAGCGAGTAGTGCTTGGGCTTCTTCTTCCCATAAAAAATCATCGCGGTCATTTGATAATCCCAATGCAAGAGTCATTTCTTTAACTGCTCTTATCTTTTCTAAATTCCAATTTTCTTTTTCTTTTTGAATAGATGTTAATAAGATTCGCTCGAGTACTTTTTGTTCTTCTCCTTTATGTATTCCTTTTTCAAAATCTTTCAAATTTGCACGATTTTCATACCAATAAATGTAAAAACCATTGTCTATACTAAAAACACTGTTTTTTAAAATAAGATAACTTTGGTTTGTTCCTAAATTTTGCTTTGGATAAACAATAAAAAGTTCATTTGAAATCGTATTGCTTAATGCATGATTTTGATAAAGTTGCACCAAGTCGGAATAGGCATAAAGTGTATTGATAGTTCGGTCGCCCGATGCATATTTTTGAGCAAGACTTCCTGTGCGTTCTTCGGGATTCATTGCTTTCTTTCCGATAGAAATTAAGTATTCTAAATCGTTTTTTGCACCAGAATAATGGATAAAATTTTTATCTTCATCAAAGAATAAAAAAAAGGGAACACCTGAAAATTTCAGGTTCCGTTCGGCCATAAAAAGGCTGTCTTTTACTTTTAATCCGTCTTTGGTGTTAATTTTGTAATTGATGAAATTGCGATTATAAAAATCGGCCATTTCCTTATTTTCAAAAAAGGGTTGAATACTTAAACAAATTGTACATTGGGTATTATAATATTCAATGAATACTAATTTGTTTTCCTTTTTTGCTTTTGTAAAAGCGGAGTCCAAATCTGAAATAAAATTGACTTGTTGACCAACACAAAAGGAAGTGAATAAAAGAAATAAAGCGAACGGTTTCAAGGTTTTTAATTTAAAAGTGTATTATTAAATGCGATCGATAACAATAGGTAAAATGTATTGACATCGCACTTGTTTTTTGTCTTTTATTGCAGGATACCAGGGTTCATCAAACTTAGTCATCACCCGAATGGCTTCTTTTTTAAAGTTCTCTGGAACATCATTTACGATTTTAATATCAGAAATACTGCCGTCTAATTCGACTATGAAACTACAAATTATTTTTTGAACTGCCGCTTCATTTTTAGGAAATTTGAAGTTTCTAGACATAAATCGATACATGCCATTTTCACCATACATCAATTTAGGTTTGCTATCTACTTGCGATTCTAAATAAACGGGTTCACCTTTGACAGTATGATTTAGATTTTGAGCATAATTTGTTTCTTGAGCAACAAGAATAGTTGTAAAAATTAAAAAGCAAAAAGAGTAGAAATAGTTCATCTTAAATTAAAATTTAATAGCGTTTTATAAATTGAGCAAAAACTAAATAAAATACAGCTATATTTATAAAGTAAATAACTGTTTTTGTTTAAAAAAATTGTGTAATTATATTTTTGATTAGAAAATGAAATAACTCGTTTATTTAATTAATTTTGCAAACTATAACAAATGTTAAAAATATGAAAAAAATTATTACTTTACTTTTAGTTGCTTTTGTCTTTATGCCTGATTTATCGGCACAAAGTTTTACTGCGAATAAAAGAATTACCCTTTACGGCTCTTACACCTTTGATGACAGTGTAGATTCTTATTATGATTTTGGTAATTATTATCAAGGAAAAATCAATGACGGAATGCTTTATGGCGTAGGATTAGAATTTGAATTTAGACCCTCTGCTTTTATTGAAATTTCTTATTTAAGAGAAACAACTACTGCTCCAATTCAGTATTATACGGGAGGTATATTTTCGCAATACAGTAATTTTGATGTTGCCTTAAATTACGTTATGTTAGGTGTAAATCAAAGTTTTAGAAAGTCAGGTTCAATGGTGGAAGGTTTTGGTGGATTTTCATTAGGAATGGCATTGGTAGTTTAGATAATAACGCGAATACCCCAGCAGCAAGAATTTCAGAAGATTTTACAAAATTTGCTTGGGGTCTAAAAGGAGGAGCTATTATTTGGGCATCACCTAATTTTGGAATTAAATTACAAGCTCAATTACTCTCTATTGCACAATCAGTGGGTGGTGGTTTTTACTACGGTTCAGGTGGCGTGAGCACTGGAGTAAGTACTTACTCTTCTATTTATCAATTTAGTTTAGGTGGCGGTTTGACTTATAATTTTAATTAGTCATTTTTAAAAAGCAATAAAAAAAGCGATTAGAATTTCTAATCGCTTTTTTGTTTTAAGGCTTTATTGATTTCTAAACACCAACTCTCCATCAAAACTATCTAATAGAATGATACTGTCTGCTGTTATTTTACCTGCCAATATTTCTTTAGATAATTTATTTAAAACTTCCCGCTGAATAACTCGTTTCACTGGTCTTGCTCCAAACTGTGGATCGAAACCTTTTTCAGCTAAATAATCAATCGCTTCGGGTGTGGCATCCATCGTAATGTTTTGTTGAGCTAACATCTTTGTTACATTTTTTAATTGTAACCCAACGATTTCTCTAATATTTTCTGGGTTTAAAGGTGTAAACATCACAATTTCATCAATACGGTTAATAAATTCAGGCCGCACCGTTTGTTTTAAAAGTGCGAGAATTTCAATTTTTGCTGCCTCAGTCGCTGCTTCTACGCTGCCTTTTAAGTTTTCAAATTTTTCTTGAATGATTTGACTTCCCATATTACTAGTCATAATAATAATGGTGTTTTTAAAATCAGCCAATCGTCCTTTGTTATCGGTTAATCGTCCTTCATCCAGCACTTGTAACAATATATTAAACGTATCGGGATGGGCTTTTTCAATTTCATCTAACAGTATAACGGAATACGGTTTTCTTCGAACTGCTTCAGTTAATTGCCCCCCTTCCTCATAACCCACATAGCCTGGAGGAGCTCCAACTAATCGGCTCACACTATGCCGTTCCTGATATTCACTCATGTCAATTCTAGTCAAAGCACTTTCATCATCAAATAAATATTCAGCCAATGCTTTTGCTAATTCGGTCTTACCAACACCCGTAGTTCCTAGAAAAAGAAACGTTCCTAACGGTTTTTTCATGTCTTGTAAACCAGCACGACTTCTTCTTACGGCATCACTAATTGCTTCAATGGCTTCTTCTTGACCAACAACACGGCGGTGTAATTCATCTTCTAAATGCAAGAGTTTTTCTCTTTCACCTTGTAGCATTTTCATGACCGGAATACCTGTCCATTTTGCAACTATTTCGGCAATATCTTCTCGAGTCACTTCTTCTTTGATTAAGGAAACACCTGCTTGTTTCTCGGCTAAAGCCTGTTGTGAAACCTCTAACTTTTCTTGTGCCTCTTTAATTTTTCCGTAACGAATTTCTGCTACTTTACCATAATCACCTTCTCGTTCTGCTTTTTCTGCTTCTAATTTATAGGTTTCAATTTCTTGTTTGATGGTTTGAATGGCATCAACAATGTCTTTTTCCGATTTCCACTTTGTATAGATTTCGTTTCGATCTTCTTTTAAATTGGCCAAATCTAAACCGAGTGATTTCAATTTAATTTCGTCATCTTCCCGTTTAATTGCTTCAATTTCAATTTCTAATTGCATGATTTTTCTATCCAAAACATCCAATTCTTCAGGCTTAGAATTGATTTCCATTCGCAGTTTAGAAGCGGCTTCATCCATCAAATCAATAGCTTTATCAGGCAAAAACCGATTGGTGATATACCGTTGTGAAAGTTCCACTGCAGCAATAATCGCATCATCTTTGATTCGGACTTTATGGTGAGCTTCATACTTTTCTTTGATTCCTCTCAAAATTGAAATAGCACTTTCGGTATCGGGTTCGTCAACTACAATTTTTTGAAATCGGCGTTCCAAGGCTTTGTCTTTTTCAAAATATTTTTGATATTCGTCCAATGTCGTTGCACCAATCGCTCGCAACTCTCCTCTTGCTAAGGCAGGCTTTAAAATATTAGCAGCATCCATCGCACCTTCGCCACCGCCAGCACCAACTAGGGTGTGAATTTCATCAATAAATAAGACAATATCACCTTCAGCCGAAGTCACCTCTTTGACTACTGCTTTTAATCGCTCTTCAAACTCACCTTTATATTTTGCACCAGCAATTAGGGCACCCATATCAAGTGAAAAAACGATTTTATCTTTTAAGTTTTCAGGCACATCGCCATCTACAATTCGGTGGGCAAGTCCTTCTGCAATTGCTGTTTTACCCACACCTGGTTCGCCCACAAGCATCGGATTGTTTTTGGTTCTACGAGTCAGTATTTGTAAGACTCTTCGAATTTCTTCATCACGTCCAATAACTGGGTCAAGTTTGCCGTTTCTAGCCAATTCGTTGAGGTTTTTGGCATATTTATTTAGAGCGTTGTAGGTTTCTTCCGCTGAAGCTGATGTCACGCGTTCACCTTTACGAATTTCCGCAATGGCCGTTTCTAGTCCTTTTTCGGTTACACCTTGGTCTTTTAAAATTTGAGCTATTTTGCTTTTTGATTTAAAAATGGCCAAAACCAAATGCTCAATAGAAACAAATTCATCGTTCATTTTTTTGGCAATAGAAAGTGCATCCGATAAGGTTTGCGAGGTACTTCGAGCATACTGAATTTCGCCACCACTAACTTTTGGAAAATGCTGTAAGGTACTGTCTAGAATTTGAATGAATAACGGAACGTTGACATTGAGTTTTTTTAATAAAAAAGGCGTCACGTTTTCGTCTACTTCTAAAATTGCTTTGAATAAATGCTCATTTTCAATTTGTTGATGACCGAGCGTTTGAGCAAGTTGCTGTGCGTGTTGCAATGCTTCCTGCGATTTAATAGTTAAGTTGTTTAATGTCATATTTTTATGTTTTTAAACCTTGATTAGAGGTGTATTTTTTTTATCTTTGTGAAGGTTACGACAATTAATATTCCAATTACAACAACAAGACAAATTGTCTTATTTTTGAACTTTTATAGCAAGAAAACAAGCCAAAATGTCTTAAAACAAGCCAAATATGAGCATTTTAAATAAATTTTTCGGAACTAATAAAGAAGAAACACCTAGTGAAATTAGCTGGCGAAAGTTGATTGATTTAGGACAATTACAGGAAATCGAAACGCTTTCTTTTGAGAAACCAGTATTAATTTTTAAACACAGTACGCGTTGCAGTATTAGCCGCTTTGCCTTGAAGAATTTTGAAAGAGAATATGATTTTACAGAATCAGCATTGATACCTTATTTTTTAGATTTATTGGAATATAGAATGGTATCAAGCGAAATTGCAAACCGCTTTAAAGTGATACATCAATCGCCACAGATTTTGATTATCAAAGAGGGGAAATGTATTTATACCACTTCGCATGACGGAATAGATGCGTTGCTTTTAAAAGAAGTTATTTCAAATTAAAATCGTCAATATTGAATTTTATTTCGACTAATTATTTCTTTTAATTTCAGTTTTAAATCTTCACCAGTATCAAAAACCATTTGTTCATTTGAGGGGAATGGAATAGCTCTATTTCCAAAATAGGGAGTTAATTCTTCATCAAAAGCTCGTCGATCTCCACGAAAGGTAGCATAAATATGTTCAAATATAAATTCACTTCCCAACGGATAGGTATTGAGTAGTTGATTGTTTGTAAAATCAATATAATCTACTTTTGCCACTACTCGACAGGATTTAAATTGAGTAAATTGAATAGCTCTTCCTTTCACAGTAATCAGATTATCAACTTTAATGGGATTGCCTAAACTATCTTTTACAATTCCTCCATTTGCATTTAGTAAATTTTTGACACCTTCTTTAATTTGTTTCTCTTTGATAATTTGTTTTTCTCTGATTTGTTCAGGCGAAATATCAATTTGTCGAAAATTTAAAATTATACCATAATCATAATGAATATCGGGCTTACGATTACTATGATAAACCGTCCACTTATCGTTTAAACCATAGGTGCTAAAGTCGAGTAAATCGTTTTGTAATCGAACAGGAATTATCAAATTTGTTTCGTTTTTGGTAAAAACATGAACAAAATTTGTTCCTTTCAAACGGGCTTCTTCAATTAATTTAGAAACGTCTTTGAAGCCAGGATTGAGTTGATTTAAATAGGATAAATCTTGGAGAATAGTTCTAGCTTCAAGTTTAGTTGCGGTTAATAAACAACTTTTTGCGTTGGTATATAAATAATTTGAAAAAGCATTTTTACTCCCAACCATTTCAGTAGTATAATCTGAAAAATGAAAAATAGCATTTCGGTTTTCATTCAATAATCGAAGCGGTAAGAGTGGTCTGATTATTTCTTGCCGATTATTTAAAGCAACATAAGAAGAATAAATTTTTTCTAAATTGGCCGAATTAGCTTCTTTTGACCATAAGTCGATGTTTCTTAAATCGCGTTCATTGGCTTTAGCAAAAGCTTCTTCTAATATGGATATATAATCTTGTTTCCCTTTTGCATTTTTATTATTTTGCAAACTGTTAACCGCAATTGAAATTGCCTCATCATAATTTCCAGAATTTAGATAATGGGTTGATTGTTTAACGCCACAAGCGATGAAAAGCGATAAGAGTAACAGAATTGAAATTTTTTTCATTAGGATAATTAAAATTAGCAGTCAAATATACTAATCCTATATAAAGGAATAAAAAAATCCGGATAAATCCGGATAATTAATTTAGTGTCTGATAAACGGGGGAAGAAGTTTTGAACTCACTTCGCCAAAACCAATTCGGATTTGCCCGTTTTGACAATATCCTTTTAAGGTTATCGTATCATTATCATTAATAAATTTTCGTTCTGTACCATCTTTCATGGTGATTGGGTTTTTTCCTCCCCAAGTTAATTCTAGCATCGAACCATAGCTGTCTGGTGTTGGTCCAGAAATAGTTCCACTACCCATCATGTCGCCAGAATTTACTTTACAACCGTTAGAGGTGTGATGTGCCAATTGCTGAGCCATCGTCCAATACATATACTTAAAGTTAGATTTACTAATCAACAAAGATTCTGAATTTTCGGGCATTAAATAAGCTTCCAAGTTAATGTCAAAGGAATGTTTGCCTTTCTGCTGCAAGTAGGGAAGAGGTGCCGGCGATTGAATTGGTCCTTTGGTTTTAAAAGGTTCTAAAGCATCCATCGTTACAATCCAGGGTGAAATGGAGGAGGCAAAATTTTTGGCTAAAAATGGTCCTAGCGGCACATATTCCCATTTCTGAATATCGCGAGCACTCCAGTCATTTAACAAAACCATCCCAAAAATATAATCTTCTGCTTCGTTTACGGGAATAGTTTCTCCCATAATATTAGCATCAGTGGTGATAAAAGCCATTTCAAGTTCAAAATCAACTAAACGAGACGGGCCAAAAACAGGTTGTGTTTCGCCATTAGGTAAAGTTTGACCAAGTGGACGATGCACTGGAATACCAGAAGGGACTATTGTGGAGCTTCTGCCGTGATAGCCTACTGGAATGTGAAGCCAATTGGGCAACAAAGCATTTTCAGGATCACGAAACATTTTTCCTACATTCGTAGCATGTTCTTTACTCGAATAGAAGTCGGTGTAATCACCAATTAAAACTGGAAGTTGCATTTCTACTTCTTCCATTTTGAATATGATGATGTCCCGATGAACAGGATTATCTCTTAATTTCGGATTGGTATTGTCAAATAAATCACCAATTCGGTTGCGAACTAAACGCCATGTTTTTTTACCATCAGATATAAAATCATTAAGCGTATCTTGCATAAACATATCATCGGTCAAGTCAATACCTTCAAAGTAGTTCAGTTGTTGCATTGCTCCTAAATCAATGGCATAATCTCCAATTCGAGTACCAATGGTAACGATGTCATCTTTGGTTAAAAAAACTCCAAAAGGAATGTTCTGTATGGGAAAGTCACTGATTGTTGGTACATCTAACCAAGATTTTCTAGAAGGCGAGTTGGCGGTTATAGGCATTTTTAAGTAGATTTAAGTGTTGAAAAATTATCTATCAAATATATTATTAACTATCAATTTAACAAACGATTTTTGTAAATTTGAACTCAATTTAACGAAATATTATCAAATGCAACGCGACGAACAAATTTTTGAGCTCATTTTAGATGAGCAAGATAGACAAATTCACGGATTAGAATTAATTGCTTCAGAAAACTTTGTAAGTGATCAAGTAATGGAAGCAGCGGGCTCTGTATTAACCAATAAATATGCCGAAGGTTACCCAGGTAAACGCTATTATGGCGGTTGTGAAGTGGTAGACCAGGTGGAGCAAATTGCGATTGATCGAGCAAAAGCACTTTTTGGAGCGGCTTATGCCAATGTACAGCCTCATTCTGGCTCTCAAGCCAATACAGCAGTATTTTTTGCGTGTTTAAAACCAGGAGATAAATTTTTAGGATTCGATTTATCCCATGGAGGACATTTAACACACGGTTCGCCTGTTAATTTTTCAGGACGTTTATACAATCCTGTTTTTTATGGTGTGGAAAAAGAAACAGGTCTTTTGAATTATGATAAAATTCAAGAAATCGCAACGTTAGAAAAGCCAAAAATGATTATTGCGGGAGCATCCGCCTATTCTCGAGATATGGACTTTAAACGATTTAGAGAAATTGCAGATAGCGTAGGAGCTATTCTTTTGGCTGATATTTCGCATCCTGCGGGTTTAATTGCCAAAGGTCTACTAAATGATCCGGTGCCGCATTGCCATATTATTACAACAACAACACATAAAACCTTACGCGGACCAAGAGGCGGAATGATTTTAATGGGTGCCGATTTTGAAAATCCGTTCGGGATTAAAACACCAAAAGGAGAAACCCGAATGATGTCTGCTTTATTAGATTCAGCCGTTTTTCCTGGAAATCAAGGCGGGCCTTTAGAGCATATTATTGCAGCTAAAGCGGTCGCTTTTGGAGAAGCTTTATCAGATGAATTTTTTACCTATTCTTTACAGGTGCAAAAAAATGCTAAGGCAATGGCCGCAGCTTTTGTGAAAAGAGGCTACGATATTATTTCAGGCGGAACGGATAACCACATGATGTTGATTGACTTACGTAACAAAAACATCACAGGAAAAGAAGCTGAAAACGCCTTAGTAAAAGCTGAAATTACTGTGAATAAAAACATGGTTCCTTTTGATGATAAATCGCCTTTTGTGACATCAGGAATTCGTGTTGGAACACCAGCAATTACTACTCGAGGATTGGTTGAAACCGATATGGAAATTATTGTGGAATTAATCGACCGGGTTATTCTTAACCATACCAACGAAGAAATTCTTGAAGAGGTAGCAAATGAAGTGAATGATTTTATGGGAGAAAGAGCGATTTTTGTTTACTAAAAATTGTTAATAACAATCTTAATAACAACCTTTAAAAGCGAAAATCTTTTGAAGGTTTTTTTTTAAATTTATAAAATAGAAAAGTAAGTTTTTATTTACTAATGTATTTGTTAAGAATGAAAAAATATGGATTAATTGTTTTTCTTCTAATTTGTTTATTCTCAGGGCAATTAGTTGCTCAGGAAAATCTTATGAAGCATACGGTTCTGAAAGAAGAAACCGTGCTTTCTATTGCTCAAAAATATAAAGTCACACCAAATGATTTGTATCAGTTAAATCCAGACTTAGTTAATGGGATTCAAGAGAATCAAATCATAATAATACCTTCTTCAGCGGTTGTAAAATCACAACAATTACCAAAAAAGGAAGTCGTAGAAGTTGAAGAAAAGAAGCAAGACGTCATTTATTACACGGTACAGCCAGGTGAAACTAAATACGGGTTGTCAAAGCGATTTAAAATAAGTATAGCTCAATTGGAACAACAAAATCCGCATATTGTGATGGGTTTACAATCGGAGCATAAACTTGAAATACGCGGAGGAAACGATTCAAAACCGATTCAAAAAGAGGGTCAATCCGCTTCAGCGATAAATCAAAATAATAGGTATGAGATTTATACCGTATTGCCAAATGAAACACTGTATGGCATTTCAAAAAGACATGGAATTACAGTGCCACAATTAGAAAGTATCAATCAAGATTATTTGTCTGGAATTTTAAAAAGTGGTCAGTTGCTTCGAGTTCCATCTCAAATAAAACAACAGGTTGCTACAGAAAATGCAAACTATCATTTAGTGCAAGCGGGCGAAACTAAATTCGGATTATCTAAACGATATGGTGTTTCTATCGAAGAATTAGAGCGGAACAACCCACAAATTGTTCGCATGTTGCAAACGGGTCAACAAGTTGTTATTTATAATTCGAAATCGAATAGTTCAGAAGTCAAACAAGAAGTGGTTTCGGAAGAAGTAAAGGAAAAGCAAGAAACCGTAAAGCAAGAAACGGTTATCGAAAAAGTTGAACCAAAGAAACCGGCTATTACTGCTCCAAAAAACGAACCATCGGATTGGGTTGATTATGAAATTCAACCAAAGCAAACGCTATATGGTTTGTCTAAAATGACTGGGTTAACGCAAGAAAAATTAATTGAAAAAAACCCAAATTTAGAAATTGGAGTGCAAGCAGGAATGATTATCAAAATTCCAGGAGATAAAATTACTGCAGAATTAGCTTCTGCCTATAAAATTCCAACTGTTGTAGAAGAAGTAAAAGAAGAAAGTAAAAGCACTACTGAAAAACCAATAGTCAAATCGATTCCTTCTGTAGAGGTAAAAGGACTTTTAAAAACAATTAATAAAGTAGAGTCTAAGGAGGTCACTTTATTAATGCCTTTTTCTATGGATAAATGGACAGCGTATACTAACGATACTGCTGCTACTAAAGAAAAGATTGGCGATTATGATTTTTATATTGGAGCAACTATGGCAATTGATTCTTTAAGAAAAATGAACGTCTTGGTTGAGGTTAAAACGGTGGAATTGAGTGTAAATAAAGAAAATAAAATAGACGCGTCTTTGTTGAAAAAAAATAAAATCGAAAATTCGAAAGCAATTTTTTTATTTTCAGAAGGGATGAATGCTGAAAAAATAAGTGAATTTGCATCAAAAGAAACTATTCCATTGCTCATTAATCAGAAAAATGAAGTGGAAAAAAGCTATGCTTCTACTTATGTTGGAATTCCATCTAAAAATATTTTTTCAAAAATGATGTTGGCTTATTTCGCAGGTAAAAGCGGAAATGTAATTGTGGTAAGCGATGAAGAAAATGCAAATAAAACTGAATTTATTCAAAATCATTACCCAAAAGCTAGGTTTATAACCGTTAGTGATAAAGGAGTAATTGAAGCAGAAGCACTTCAAAATGAATTAATTCACAACCGAAAAAATTATGTGGTTTTAAATACGGAAAAAACAGGATTAATTTTAAATACCACCACCATTTTACTGAAAGAGTCAACCACTTATGATATTCAATTGGCTTTATTGCAACCCAAAGAGGCAATTACTGGCGAAGGCTTGTCGGATATGCGATTTAAGGCTTTGAAGATGTTGTATCCGTCCTTTTCGAAAAGAACAAATCAAGCTGACATCAATCGCTTTAAAGCAGCTTTTCAAAAGAAATATAATGCACAGCCATCCGAACAAGTTTTTCAAGGATTTGATTTAACATATGATGCGATAATTCGCTTGTTTCAAGACGCAAGTTTTGAAGCAACAGCAAAAGATGAAATAACAGAACAACTCCTTTTTACGTTTCAATATGTTATAAATCCAGAAGGAGGATATTCTAATCAAGGAGGCTATATCCTGCAATATGATGTAGATTCCGATTCTAAACTTGCCAATTAATAGTGCTAACCTAATTCATTTATGATTAGTTTTTATAAAAAAATTGATAAATTTAATTTAATTTTTATTCCATATAAAAATTATTGTGTTCTGCTATTCTTAGTATTTAGTACCACTTTATCTTTTGCTCAATGTCCTACCGTTACAAATGTAAATCAATCGTTTTGCGATATTCAATCGCCTACAATTGCGAGTTTGCAAGCCACAAATAATGGAGGTGGAATTGCGTGGTTTGCTACGGCTACTTCGCCTACACCATTATTGTCAACCGCTGGTTTAATAAACGGTGAAGATTATTTTGCAGATAATAGTGCAGGGAATTGTGGAGGAAGAGTTCAAGTGTTTGTCTCTGTATTTTCCGCACCCACAGGTCAAAATTTTCAAGGAGTTTGTGTCGATTTTCCAAGTCAAGCAACCATTGCAAGTCTAATTGCCGTAGGAAATAATGTGCAATGGTATAATGTACCGGTAGGCGGAAGTCCTTTGTTGCCAACTACCGTATTAATTCCGAATACTATTTATTATGCCAACCAAACCAATCCCAACACAGGATGTCTTACCTCAAGGTTATCTGTTTTTGTAAGTATCGGCGTGGTACCAGTTCCTACAGGAGCTGCGATTCAATATTTTTGTAATAATCCAGCAAATCCTCCTACCATAGCAAATTTAAATGCTACTGGAAATAATAATTGGTATTTAACAAATACTTCTGCTTTACCTTTAGAATTGGATACTCCTTTGGTAGACGGACAAACTTATTATGCAACTACAACTGACCCTCCTTGCGAAAGTGATGAGCGTTTGCCAGTTACCGTTGTGATTCAGCCTATAAATGATGCGGGTCAAAATGGTACTTTTAGTCTTTGTGAAACTGATTTAACGACTGGTATTCCTGTTAATTTGTTTGATTCGCTAGGAGGAAACCCTTTTACTTCTGGAACATGGACTGGCCCATTTTCAACATCCAATGGTAATTTAGGTACATTAGATATCTCGCTTCTTACCATTGCTGGAAGTCCGTATGTCTTCACGTATACCGTTTCAGAGTCAACAGAATGTCCAATTGCTTCTGCGACAGTCACCATAACCATCAACCCAGCTCCTAATGCAGGAAGCGATGGTTCAATAATTTTATGTACCACCAGTCCAAGTATTGATTTATTCACCTTATTAGGTAATAACCCA
>NZ_JAQVCH010000060.1 GCF_028689845.1 Flavobacterium sp.
AATACTCTAAACAGTCTTCATCGCTTTGAAACCGCCTGTGAAATTCAATTGAATTTAAACCCATATATAAACCTTTTCCCATTTGGCAAAGGTAATAAAAGCCCTGCGCTCTAAACGCCTATACCAATAATTTAATTGTTCATTTACCTATTTGCGAAACGGCGAAACATCGTCTAAAGCTCTTCTAAATTAGGGAACTAATCGCCGGAAATTTCGCCGAATAAATTTCGAATTCTCAACTCACAAAATTAGCACTTTATTGACTGATAAAAAAATGATTTATAATGCATTTTTAATGTGTTGAATAGTATTTTCATATTCGGCATTTGTCAAATAAATTTTCTGTGGATTCATTTCAAAAATTCCACCATACTCAAAACCATCTTTATATTTAGGCACTAAATGAAAGTGAAGATGCGGCAACTTATCGGAATACGCTCCGTAATTCATCTTTTCGGGAGAAAAAGCATTTTGAATAGCCTGAGCTGCCTTACAGACATCAGACATAAATGCGTTACGATCAGCCTCACTTAATTCAAACAATTCATTTACATGCTCTTTGTAAGCTATCACACAACGACCCGGATGACTTTGTTCTTTAAACAAAAAAAGGGTGGATACACTTAAATCACAAATTTCTATCATTAAACTTTTTTGCAACTCGTTTCGCTGACAATAAAGACAATCCATTGATTTATTCATAATAACATTTTAACTATTAATTAGTATACAAAAAAAGAAAGCAGTGCAAATTATTTTTCACTGCTTTCAACTATCTTTAAAATTTTCAGACTTTGCTTTCTTCCAAAATTCGTTTAGCTAAATCAAGAATTAATGTATCATCCAACATAACTAAACCTCCATCAGGTCCCGGTTCAATATGTACGCCGACACTTCTTCCATCTTTATAGTTGTGACCGCCAAAATAATTACGAACTGTTTCTTTTTCCAGACCAAGTTCTTGTGCGATCTTGGTCATACTACCACTTGGGAGCGAATCCTTCACTTTACGAAGGTCGTTGAATGTTATCGTTTTCGTCATGTCAATAAGTATTAGTATTGTTAGTAAAATTGTGTTTCAAATTGTGCAATAAACTTAGTGAAATATTTTTAATTCACAAAATTTTTTATACAATTTTTTGAGAATTAATCATTTAGAAAACTATTTAATTTTTTATGTGTTTAATTTTCAATTTATTACAGAAAACGCATGATAAGTTGATAAAACTTCAAAATCACGGGGTTATTATTTCAATCTTTTGAATAAGCTTTCTGCAATTCTAGATAAAAATTGATAATGGTTTCAATACCTTTATAAAACAAATCCAGTGGAAAATTTTCATTTGGTGAGTGTATTGCATCAGATTCAAGCCCGAAACCCATTAAAATAGGTTTTACTTTTAGCACTTTTTCGAATATAGGTACAACACCTATGCTGCCCCCACGACGAACCGGCAATGGCTTTTTGCCAAAAACTCTCGTATAAGCATTTTCGGCTGCTTTATATTCTACAGAATCAATCGGACACACATAACTTTCAGCACCGTGTAACACATTCACATCTAAACTTATATAATCGGGCGCAATTTCCTTTAAGTAATTTTCGACTAACTGTGCAATTATTTCATGATGTTGATGAGGAACCAATCTGGTAGATAGTTTTGCAAAAGCTTTCGAAGGTAAAACAGTTTTTGCACCTTCTTCAATATATCCGCCCCAAATTCCACAAACATCCAATGTCGGTCTTATTCCTGTTCGCTCAAGCGTACTGTAGCCTTTTTCTCCAAAGACATCCTTTATGTTTAAATTTGATTTATATTCATTTTCATCGAAAGGTATTTTTGCGATTAAACTTCTTTCATATTCCGACACCTCTTCAACATCGTCATAAAATCCCGGAATAGTAATCCTACCATCTTTATCGGTAAGTTGGGCTAATATTTTTGCAAGTTCATTTATCGGATTTGCAACTGCACCTCCAAAAATTCCCGAATGTAAATCTCGTGAGGCAGAAGTCACTTCTATCTGAAAATAAGCTAATCCTCGAAGTCCGGTAGTTATGCTAGGCATTTCTGCTGACAACATACTGGTATCTGACACCAAAACAACATCACATTGGAGCAACTCTTTATTTTTTACACAAAAATCCTCAAGACTGGGTGAACTGATTTCTTCTTCTCCTTCCAATAAAAATTTCACATTGCACTTCAACTGCTTTGATTTTAGCAAATATTCAAATGCTTTGGCATGCATAAACGACTGACCTTTATCATCATCAGCACCACGAGCAAATATTTTTTCATCGCGTATTTCCGGTTCAAAAGGTTTTGACACCCACAAATCGAGCGGTTCTGCCGGCATCACATCGTAATGTCCATAAACCAAAACGGTAGGAAACTTGTCATCGAGGATTTTTGACGCAAAAACCACCGGATTGCCTTTTGTTGGCATAATGCTAATTTTTTCAGCACCTGCATCATCTAACAACTGACTCCATCTTTCGGCACACTGTTGTATCTCTTTATTACGATGACTATGAGCACTAACACTTGGTATTCTTATTAAACTGAAAAGTTCTTCAATAAACTTGTCCTTGTTCCCTAAAATGTATTTTTTAATTTCTTCCATAGCATTTTACTTTTAGATTATGATTAATATTTAAAATAGTTTTGACACCCTATTTTTAAGTTTTTGTTCGTATAAATAGATAAAGAAATACTGTTCGTATTTAAACTTTTTTTACTCTTTAAGAAAGAGAACAATAAAGTTACAAAATCAGATTCAATTATCCGATATAAAAGATTCATAAATAAATAAAAAACGAGTATCAGGTATTATACCTAAACAAAATATTTTGATAAACAGGGGTTTTGCCCCTAAAACCCCACTTACTTTTTTGCCTTGACGCAAAAAAGTAAGCAAAAAAAGTCAAGACTACGCCCGCTTTGCTC
>NZ_JAQVCH010000061.1 GCF_028689845.1 Flavobacterium sp.
GATCCATCTTTTGCGTTATCTGCATTAAGTGCAATTTCATCTGTTTTTGGCACTAAATCCAAATAGGTAAAATTTTCAGAGGTTAATCCATTGTCGATTTCAAAAGAGGCGATGCCATAACCTAAGTTAAATCCTTCGAGAAACGACATCACGGTATTTTGAAAAACCGCCACCAAAAAGCTAACTAAAAGAAGGGTACATAAAATCTTAAAACGTTTCATATGCTCTTATTATTTAAATAATGTTGATAATTTCGGTACAAAGGAAACTATTATTTTTTGAATAAGCAAATATTTTTATCGTTTTTCGATATTTTTTTATTGAAATTCTTATTATCCCATTTAAATATTGTCAAAAGACGTAAAAACTCCCGTGAAAAATTGCGATGAAACTAGGTGTACATATTTCATAAAATATATATCTTTGCTTGCAATACCTAAATTAATTAGAGGATGACTGAGCAATTTTTACATTATGTATGGTTTCAAAAACTGTTTTCACCGTTACAAGTTACCGTGGCAGGTGATGCCGTTGAGATTGTTGATATTGGTCAACTTAATACGGATGCTGGACCGGATGTGTTTAATGCTAAAGTGAAAATAAACAGTACTTTATGGGCTGGCAATGTGGAATTTCATCAAAAATCAAGTGATTGGATGCGTCACGGTCATACACATAATCCCTCTTATAATTCTGTTATTTTACATGTGGTTTTTGAAGTTGACGTACCTATTTATCGTGTTGATGGCAGTGAAATCCCTCAAGTAATTTTGAATTTCTCTCCTAATTTGTTGCAACAATATGAGACTTTACAAGGTCAGAAATCTTTTATTGCTTGCGAGAAACATATTGCAGAGGCGCTTCCCATTAATTTGTATAATTGGTTTGATCGTCTTTTAGTAGAACGTTTGGAACAGAAAACGGCGGTGATAGAAAAATTATTAAGCCAAACCGTTAATAATTGGGAAGCGGCATTTTATGTTATCTTGGCTCGTAATTTTGGTTTTTCAACTAATGCTTTGGCGTTCGAGTTGTTGGCGAAATCATTACCGCTGAATATTTTGGCGAAGCATAAAAATAACTTAATGCAATTGGAAGCTTTATTGTTTGGACAAGCTGGTTTTCTTGAAAAATCAAACATTTCCGATGCTTATTTTGTGGAATTACAGCACGAGTATCAATTTTTACAAACTAAATATCAATTGAAACCTATTGATAATTCATTGTGGAAATTATTACGATTACGACCAGCTAATTTTCCAACAGTGCGTTTAGCTCAATTTGCTGGGCTGATTTATAATTCCAGTAAATTATTCTCGAAAATTATTGAAACACCATCCTATATAAATTTACGTCTCTTGTTTAAGATTGAAATTTCTAGTTATTGGGAGACACATTATTTATTTGGTGAAGAAAGTAAGAGTACGCCTAAAGGTTTGTCGAAAGCATCTATTGATAGTCTATTGATTAATACAGTCGTACCATTTTTATTTCATTATGGAAAAATAAATAATGATGAACAGCTAATACAACACTCGTTTGATTTATTGAATGCCATGTTGCCAGAAAAAAATCATATTGTAATAGGTTTTGATTTGTGTGGTGTGAAAGCTCATTCTGCCTACGATTCACAAGCACTTATTCAATTGAAACGAGCTTATTGTGATGTACATAAATGCTTACAATGTCACCTCTCTAAACAGGTTCTTTATGCAAAATAATTAATAAAACACTTTTTTTGATAAATTTTCACTACTTTTGCTTCTTGGTATTTAATTATTCATCTTAAAATCATTTGGTTATGGAAAAGAAAATTACCGTTTTTGGAGTTATTGGCGAAGGTTTTGCTATTGGCATGAAAAACTCGCTTTCGTTGTTAGGCGCTGTGATTTTGTATGTTCTTACTATTTGGATTCCTTACATTAATGTAGGAACTACTATTGCCATGTGTTCTATTCCAGTCGAATTAAGTAAAGGAAAAGTGATTTCTCCGTTGTTTATTTTCGATGCAAAATATAGAAAATACATGGGAGAATTTTTCTTATTGCTGGGATTTGTTTCTATTGCCTTACTGCCTCTGATTTTATTTGGATTTGTGCCAGCTATTGTTATTTCCTTTGCGTGGTCGTTAGCTGTTTTTCTCTTGCTTGACAAAGGCGTTTCGCCAGGTGAAGCCTTGATACAAAGTAACAAGCTAACTTATGGTTATAAATGGACACTGTTCTTCATATCGCTTGTTTTGGGATTAATGGCAACCATCGTCTTGTTGTATCCACTTTTTGCTCTTATGGATTTCACCAATGGTTGTGCGTTCGATTCATTAGAAAGCCTAGAAGGAGTATCTTTTCCTTGGTGGCCAATTATTATGATTATTATTGTGTCGTTAGTGTTTCAATTTGTATCGTTGGGCGCATCGGCTGTTGTCTATCGTAAACTGACAGAACCTGCTCCAGTTAAAATTGAACCTAAACCAGCTCCAGCGCCTGTGGCTGCTGAACCAGTTATGAAAGAAAAACCAGCACCAGCACCTAAAGCTGAAGAGGTAAAACCAAAAGAAAGTAAACCTGCTGTTAAAAAGCCAGCTGCAAAAAAACCGGCAGCTAAAAAGCCTACTAAAAAAGCAGAATAACAGAATCGGTTATCAGATAAAAAACTCCGCAAAAACCACATGGGCTTTGCGGAGTTTTTTTGTATCTTTGTCCAATAGATTTTGTCACAACGTATTATACATAACCCTGTTTCATGAAAAAATTATTTCTGCTCGATGCTTATGCTTTGATTTATAGAGCGTATTATGCCTTTATGCGTATGCCGCGTACCAATTCTAAAGGATTGAATACCGGAGCCATTTTTGGTTTTGTCAATACGCTTGAGGATGTTTTGAAGCGCGAGAAACCGACTCATATAGC
>NZ_JAQVCH010000018.1 GCF_028689845.1 Flavobacterium sp.
TCCGATCTGATAAATTTCTCCACGCATTGAAGCTACTTTTTCATCTCTAGCATTTTCGTGTGAACCAGCCTTAATAAATAAATCACGTTCTGCTTTCGAGCTAAATAAAACTTCTTTTTTGGTTCCTTTATCAACAGCATAATACTCCGTTGCTTTCCCGGTGTAATTCATGTTTTTTAATTGAGCCAAATAGTCGATTGCCGTATCATAATCTTTTGTACGAATTGCACCATTAGCCGCATAATATAAAAAAACAGTGTCTTTTGGACTAATTCTATATGCTTCATACAATTTAACCGTACCTTCTTTGTACCTATCGTTTTTATTGTCTTCTACGGCTGAATTAATCAAATTGTCTTTTACAGACAACAAGGCAATTTCTGCCTGATTGCTATACTTGGATTTCCCAATTGTTTTCTCTAAAGCTATCGCATCTTGATAGGCTTTGGCTGCTCCAACTAGATTAGTTCCAGAATCTACATTGTTTTTTGAAAGTTCAAATAATGCATTCCCTTTTAAATAATAAAATTGTGCTTTTTCTGCATCTCCTGCATTAGCAACCGCTGATTCTGCAGCCATTAACGTATTCTTTACATTATTGGCATCAAAATTCTTAGTTGCTTTTTCCAACGCTTTAAATTGATCTTTTTGGGCTACTGAACCCATACTTAACAATAAAGCAAACGCTGGAATGACGTATCTACTTTTCATGGTAATTTAAATTTATAATTAATATTTATTCTTGGTTTTCATTTTGCTCATCGGTGTTCTCCTCGTCGTTATCAGTTTGTGATTCGTTATCAGCTGATTTTACTTCTTCACTAACATCTTCAAATTCGACTTCTTCTGCTTCTTCTTCTTTCATGACCTTAGTCACGGCGGCAATAGAATCATTTCCTTTGATATTAATAAGACGAACTCCTTGTGTGGCTCTTCCCATAACACGCAAATCAGAAACTTCCATACGAATGGTTAATCCAGATTTGTTAATAATCATTAAATCATCAGCATCTGTTACGGCACTAATTGAAATAAGAGCTCCTGTTTTTTCCGTAATATTTAAGGTTTTCACTCCTTTTCCACCCCGGTTTGTAATTCGGTAAACATCTACGCCATCGTCATCGACTAATTTGGTTCGTTTTCCGTATCCTTTTTCAGTTACCACTAATAATTGTGTGTCGTTAATAAACTCTTTATTTACAGAAACCATGCCAATTACTTCATCTTTCTCATCGGCAAGTGTAATTCCACGAACTCCAGACGCGTTTCTTCCCATCGGACGGGTCTTCCCTTCTTCAAAACGAACTAATTTCCCAGATTTAACCGCTACTAGAATTTGGCTATTTCCGTTTGTTAATTTTGCTTCTAATAATTCATCGTCTTCTTTGATGGTAATCGCTGCAATTCCGTTTTGTCTCGGGCGAGAATATTGTTCTAACGAAGTCTTTTTCACTTGACCTTGTTTAGTAACCATAATCACATAATGATTATTGATATATTCTTCGTTCTTTAAATCTTGGGTACAAATAAACGCTTTTACTTTATCATCATTTTCAATGTTGATTAAGTTTTGAATCGCTCTGCCTTTTGCTGTTTTACTTCCTTCAGGAATTTCATAAACCCGCATCCAGAAACATTTTCCTTTTTGCGTAAAAAACAACATGTATTGGTGATTGGTTGCAACAAATAAATGTTCTAAGAAATCTTGATCTCTTGTCCCCGCACTTTTTTGTCCAACTCCTCCTCTATTTTGAGTTTTATACTCCGATAAGTTGGTTCGTTTAATATAACCCGCATGCGAAATTGTAATAACCACATTTTCATCGGCAATTAAATCTTCAATACTTACATCGCCACCGGCATATTCAATGATAGAACGACGCTCATCACCATATTTATCGCGAATTTCAACTAACTCATCTTTAATTACTTGCATTCGCATTTCTTTGCTAGCTAATAATTCTCTTAAATACGTAATCAATTTCATGATTTCTTCATACTCTGCTCGCAACTTATCTTGTTCAAGACCAGTTAATTGACGTAAACGCATTTCGACAATTGCTCGAGCTTGAATTTCCGAAAGTGAAAAACGCTCAATTAATTTTGATCGGGCCTCGTCTCCGTCTTTTGAACTTCGAATTAAAGCGATTACTTCATCAATATTATCAGAAGCAATGATTAAACCTTCTAAAATATGAGCTCTTTCTTCCGCTTTGCGTAAATCAAATTGAGCTCTTCGAACGACTACTTCATGACGGTGTTCTACAAAATAATGAATCAAATCTTTTAAATTCAACATTTGCGGACGACCTTTCACAAGAGCAATGTTGTTCACACTGAACGAAGATTGCAACTGCGTATACTTATATAAGGTATTTAAAACTACATTTGGAACGGCATCACGCTTCAATTCGTAAACAATACGCATTCCGTTTCTATCGGACTCGTCTCGAATATTTGAAATTCCTTCGATTTTTTTATCATTAACCAAATCAGCAGTTTTTTTAATCATATCTGCTTTATTGACTTGGTATGGAATTTCGGTTACGATAATTGCTTCCCTGCCATTGCTTTCTTCAAAACTCATTTTGGCACGCATCACAATTCGACCACGTCCTGTTTTAAAAGCTTCGCGAACGCCTTCATAACCATAAATGATTCCACCTGTTGGGAAATCGGGAGCTTTGATGTAATCCATCAATTCGTCGATTTCTATTTCTTCATTATCGATATAGGCCAAAATACCATTGACAACTTCTGTTAAATTGTGTGGAGGCATATTTGTTGCCATACCCACCGCAATACCTGAAGCTCCATTTATCAAAAGGTTAGGCACTTTTGTAGGCATTACTTTAGGCTCATAAAGCGTATCGTCAAAATTCAGTTGAAAATCAACGGTTTCTTTTTCGATATCCGCCATGATTTCCTCTGAAATCTTTCGCATTCTAGCTTCTGTATAACGCATTGCTGCCGGACTATCGCCATCTACCGAACCAAAGTTACCTTGACCATCCACAAGCAAATAACGCAAACTCCACTCTTGAGCCATACGAACCATCGCATCATAAACAGAGGTGTCACCATGTGGGTGATACTTTCCAAGCACTTCTCCAACAATTCTGGCCGATTTTTTGTGAGCTCTATTCGAAAAAACTCCTAAATCATACATTCCGTAAAGAACTCTACGGTGTACTGGCTTTAAACCATCTCTAACATCTGGTAAAGCACGTGAAACAATAACTGACATCGAATAATCAATGTAAGCTGATTTCATTTCGTCCTCGATGTTAATAGGAATTAACTTTTCTCCTTCAGACATAAGTATTTATAGATTAAAATTATAATTATTTCAAAACGTGCTAATATACGAATTTTTCTCGCTTTTTAAAGCAAAAGCAAGAAGTAATTTTCATGATTTATTAACAAAAAAGCCTTCTTTTTAGTTTATAATTTAGTAGCACATTCGCTTTTATTATTCATTATTTTTTTGTCAATTAGCTGACAATAGAATGGTATCGGTACAATCTTTGCATTTACCACTCAGATTCACTAAATTTACTTATTAAAAAAAATGCGATGGATGATAATTTTTCTCCAAGAGTCAAAGATGTAATTACCTACAGTAAAGAAGAAGCCTTGCGATTAGGCCATGATTTTATAGGTACAGAACATTTGATGTTAGGAATTTTAAGAGACGGAAACGGAAAAGCAATTACGATACTCAATAATCTAACTATTGATTTAGATTATTTACGAAAAAAAGTGGAAGTGCTTAGTCCGCCAAATCCAAATGCCGAGGTAGGTAATGAAAAGAAAAACCTTCACCTTACCCGTCAAGCGGAACGTGCTTTAAAAACTACTTTTTTAGAAGCCAAAGTCTTTCAAAGTTCTTCGATTAGTACGGCACATCTTTTGCTCTGTATTTTAAGGAACGAAAACGATCCGACGACTAAATTATTAAACAAGCTCAAAATCGATTACGATACGGCTAAAGAACAATATTTAAATATGATACCAAATAACAACGAAGACGAATATAATGACAGCTTTCCTAAAAGCGAATCATTTAATGATGATTCCGGACAAGATGACAGTATAAAAGAAGGCAATTTTAATAATCCCGCCAATAAAACCAATAAAAAATCTAAAACTCCGGTGCTAGATAATTTTGGACGTGATTTAACCGAAATGGCCGAAGAAGGTAAACTCGACCCCGTAGTGGGCCGTGAAAAAGAAATTGAACGCGTTTCGCAAATTCTAAGCCGAAGAAAGAAAAACAATCCGCTTTTAATTGGTGAACCAGGTGTGGGAAAATCAGCAATTGCCGAAGGATTGGCGTTGCGAATTATACAAAAAAAAGTGTCTCGTATTCTTTTTAACAAACGCGTCGTGACCCTTGATTTAGCCAGTTTGGTTGCTGGTACAAAATACCGTGGCCAATTTGAAGAACGGATGAAAGCGGTGATGAATGAATTAGAAAAAAATGACGATATCATTCTTTTTATCGATGAAATTCACACCATCGTTGGTGCTGGTGGAGCAACAGGTTCACTTGATGCATCCAACATGTTTAAACCGGCTTTAGCAAGAGGTGAAATTCAATGTATTGGTGCCACCACGTTGGATGAATACCGACAATATATTGAAAAAGATGGAGCATTAGAAAGACGTTTTCAAAAAGTTATTGTCGAACCAACGACCATTGAAGAAACGATTACTATTTTAAATAACATTAAAGGAAAATATGAAGACCACCATAGTGTGACTTACACGCCAGAAGCGATTGATGCCTGTGTGAAGTTAACAAGTCGCTATATGTCTGACCGCTTTTTACCAGACAAGGCTATTGATGCTTTAGATGAAGCAGGCTCACGCGTTCACATTACCAACATTGATGTACCTATACAAATTTTGGAACTCGAAAAACAATTGGAAGACGTGCGAGTATCTAAAAATACTGTTGTTAAAAAACAAAAATACGAGGAAGCTGCCAAATTACGTGATGATGAAAAACGCATTGAAAAAGAATTAGCAATTGCCCAAGAACAATGGGAAATTGATTCTAAAAACAACCGAATTACCGTTACCGAAGACAATGTAGCCGATGTCGTTTCAATGATGACGGGCATTCCGGTGAACCGTATTGCTCAAACAGAAAGCAATAAATTAGCACATTTACCTGAATTAATTCAAAATAAAGTAATCGGACAAGATGAGGCGGTAAAGAAAGTCGCTCGTTCGATTCAACGGAACCGAGCAGGTTTGAAAGATCCTAATCGCCCAATTGGTTCTTTCATTTTCTTAGGCCAAACTGGTGTTGGAAAAACACAGTTGGCGAAAGTGTTAGCCAAAGAATTATTTGATTCTGAAGATGCTTTAGTTCGTATTGACATGAGTGAATACATGGAGAAATTTGCCATTTCACGATTAGTCGGTGCTCCTCCTGGTTATGTAGGCTATGAAGAAGGCGGTCAATTAACAGAAAAAGTACGTCGCAAACCCTATTGTGTAGTTTTATTAGATGAAATCGAAAAAGCACATCCTGATGTATTTAATATGATGCTGCAAGTGTTGGACGACGGTTATATGACCGACAGTTTAGGTCGTAAAATTGATTTTAGAAATACGATTATCATTATGACTTCTAACGTAGGAGCTCGTCAATTAAAAGATTTTGGACAAGGAGTTGGTTTTGGAACGGCAGCAAAAGTGTCGCAGGCCGATGAACATTCCAAAAGTGTGATTGAAAACGCCTTGAAAAAAACGTTTGCACCCGAATTTTTAAATCGGATTGACGATGTGATTGTATTCAATGCGTTAGAGAAAGAACATATTGATTTAATCATCGAAATTGAATTGAAAAAACTATATGCTCGAATTAAAGATTTAGGTTATTCTTTAAATTTATCAGACAAAGCCAAAGCATTTATTGCAGAAAAAGGATTTGACAGACAATTTGGAGCTCGCCCTTTAAAAAGAGCCATTCAAAAATATGTAGAAGATTCGTTAGCAGAGGAAATAATTACCTCTAAAATTGGCGAAGGCGATGAAATTTTTATGGACATAGAGGACAATGCCGAAGAGTTGACCGTAAAAATTAAAAAAGCAGAAAAACCAACGAGTTAAAAATTATTTTACAATAAAACCACGAATTCACGAATTGTATTTTTCGAGAATACGTGGTTTTTTTTATCTAAATATCTATTACAAAAATGTTAGACAATAAACTTATTCTTGGTAGTGAGGAATGGTGTTCTTTTCCAGAAATTGGTATTCCTATTATCAAAGCTCGTGTTGATTCGGGAGCCAAAACATCGGCACTTCATGCCCTTAATATTAGTCCGTTTTTAAAAGATGGCGAACATTGGGTTAAATTTGACATTAATCCTATTCAAAATAATGTCAAAACCATTATTCATTGTCAAGCACCGTTAATTGATAAACGAATTGTTAAAAGCTCTAGCGGTTTTCGGGAGCAACGATTTGTCATTCAAACGCAATTACAATTGGGTGAATTATCTTGGACAATCGAAATGACCTTAACTAATCGAGATTCCATGGGATTTCGAATGTTGCTAGGTCGCGAAGCCATGAGCGGCAGAGCCTTAGTTGATCCGGAACAAAAATATTTATTAGGCGAAGCAACTCCTGCGAATTTAAAAAATATGTATCCCGAAGTTTTAGCTGAAAAAAGCGGCTTGCGAATTGGCTTATTAGCCAGTAATCCTGAACTCTATAGCAATAAACGAATCATGGAAGCGGGTGAACGCAGAGGCCACGAAATGCAGTTTCTAAACATCAAAGAATGTTATATGCGGTTGGATGCCAATACACCAGAAATTCATTACCGTGGCGGAAAAATACTCACCAATTTTGACGCGGTAATTCCACGAATTCGTCCCAACATCACGTTTTATGGTTGTGCATTAACGAGACAATTTGAAGCTTTGAAAGTATTTTGTCTGAATTCATCTTCTGCTATTACACAATCACGGGATAAATTATATTCCTTGCAATTGCTTTTAAATCATGGTATTGATATTCCAACAACGGGGTTTGCAAATTCACCCTTAGATACCGATGATTTGATTAAGATGGTTGGCGGAACGCCCTTGATTGTGAAGCTTTTAGAAGGAACACAAGGAAAAGGAGTTGTTTTGGCAGAAACTAAAAAAGCAGCCGAATCGGTTATCAATGCATTTAAAAGTTTGAATGCCAATATTTTAGTACAAGAGTTTATTAAAGAGGCCAACGGAAAGGATTTGCGGTTGTTTGTTATTGACGGAAAAGTAGTGGCAACAATACAACGGGAAGCGTTGGCGGGCGAATTTAGAGCCAACATCCATTTGGGCGGAACAGCTTCTGTTATCAAGCCTACAAAAGAAGAAAAAATAATTGCCATTAAAGCCGCAAAAGCCATGGGATTAAAAGTGGCGGGTGTGGATATTATCCGCTCTAGCAAAGGACCGCTTTTATTAGAAGTGAATTCATCTCCCGGTTTAGAAGGAATTGAAGGAGCAACTAATAAAGATATTGCTGCTGAAATGATTAAAGCGATTGAAAAGAATTTTAAGATGAAGTAAAACATAAAAAAGACCGAAATAGTTTATACATTTTCGGTCTTTAAGTTTAAAATGATTTTACAATTTTTTTTATGGTTTTTTTATGGTTTATAAATTCGATTTCTACCAAATAAACTCCACGCTGTAACGTATTTAAATTTACTTGAAAACGTTCGGAATTAACACTTAAATAGCTTTTCACTTCTTTTCCAAGTAGATCAAATAGCTTAATTGTTTTTATTTTATTTGGATAATCAAAAGCTACATAATCTTGAAAAGGATTGGGATAAATAACACCCTGCTTTTCACTTATTTCATTAATTGATAAATTTTCTAAGGAGAATTTACTCAAAAAATTGTCGCTTTCGTTGTTATATTCATTAATAAAGGAGTCGGGTGTGCTTAGGTTCTCATTGTTTGTGTTTCCTAACAAATAAAAACCGTTCGCTGTAAACATCGCGTTACGCCCACCATCACCATTTTCTAGACCAAAATAGGTTCCCCATAATTTATATCCAGCAAGATTATATTTCATAACAAACGCATCTGTATCACCTAAAGTTAATTCTTGTTTATAGCTTCCGGGTGTGCCCATTTCACTTAAACTTGACGTTCCAGTGACATATAAATCATCCTCATGAAGCACTATAGAAGAAGACAAAGTATGACTGAAAACATTTGGATTTGCTCGGCCTGAATAGGTGCTCCATTCAATTGCTCCGGTAGAAGTCATCTTAGAAATAAGAAAAGAAAAACTTCCGCCTATATCTTCTTGAAAAGCTCCAGGAGTGGCAAGGTTATTATTACTTGTTGCAAAACAAAAATATAATTCGTTATTTTTCCCTACAAGGTGATTACTTCCTAAAGCAAAATCCTGAGCTATACCTCCAAAATAGGTTCCCCAAATTCTGTTGCCCTCAAAATCAAATTTAGCTAAAAATAAATCGGCACCAGAATCAGCCGTTTCTTTATGACTCCCGGTTGTACTATAAAAAGTAAACCCACTCGCTTCATTTGAAAAAACCATTCCCATTAAGTAAATCCCTTCTGAACAGACAACAATATTTCTAAGAAAACTTAAATTATTAGGTCCATAATAGGTTGCCCAAATTTTATTTCCTAAACTATCTAACTTTGCTATAAAAGGCAAAGCAAATCCTTCTTCGTTAAATTCTTTAAAGGAGTTTGGCGTTGCTAAATTGGTCGTGCTTCTGCTCTCGCCTACTAGATAAATATCATCTTGTTCTGAAAGAGAGAGGTTAAATAAATTATCTGATAAATTGCCTCCTATACATTTACTCCAAATAAAATCTCCATTTGTAGTCAACTTGGCAACATATCCATCATTGATTCCGTTTAAGCTATTGGAAGAAATAATATTTCCATCTGTACTCCCAGTTGTTCCTATGATAAAAAGATGGTTGTCTTTTATTTTAAGATGGGTAATATTATCATTTTCAGTCCCACCATAATTTCTAAACCAAATCAAATCTCCGTCAGAGTCAAATTTTGCGATGAAACCATCTAAATTACCATGATGATTATATAAAGAGTCGTCATCGCTGTATAAATCAAATTGACTTTGAATTGAACCAACAATATAAATATGATTTAACTCATCTATAGCCGAATTTAACACCGTTAAATCATTGCTTTCTGAGTGAAAATAAGTACACCATTTTAGAGAATAATCAAAGTTTTCAAATTGAGCATGAGAAAAAAAAGGAACGGTTAAAAGAATTAATTTCAAAAGATTTTTCATATCCAATAAGTTAATATACATATATATATAAAATGAAATTGAATTTTCCTATAACTAGTCTACTTCAATCTCAAAACTCCTCAAAAAAGCAATCGTTTTTTCGATATCATAATGCAAAATACGATCTTCTTTGACAAAAGAAACTTCTTCGCGATAAGATTTGATAAACATTTCTATAAAATCACTTGATTTCAATGGTCTTCTAAACTCCAAAGCTTGTGAAGCATTCATCAATTCAATAGCTAAAATACGTTCAAGGTTTTCAACGACTTTCAAACATTTAGTCGCTGCATTGGCTCCCATCGACACATGGTCTTCTTGTCCATTGCTGGAAACAATACTATCAATACTGGCTGGAGTGGCCAATTGTTTATTTTGACTTACGATGCTCGCCGCTGTGTATTGCGGAATCATAAATCCAGAATTCAGTCCCGGATTATCTACTAAAAACGCGGGTAAACCCCGTAATCCTGCAATCAACTGATAGGTTCTTCTTTCGGAGATACTTCCTAATTCTGCCAACGCAATGGCTAGAAAATCTAGCGGAAGTGCAAGCGGTTGACCGTGAAAATTTCCACCAGAAACAATCAAATCTTCACCCACAAAAATATTTGGATTATCGGTAACCGAATTAATCTCTGTTTTAAAAACACGTCGCACATATTCAATTGTATCCTTTGAGGCTCCATGAACTTGCGGCATACAGCGGAAAGAATACGGATCTTGCACATGTTGTTTGGGTTGACTAATAATTTGACTTCCTTCTAAAAAATCAGTGATTTGTTGAGCCGTTTCAATTTGTCCTTTGTGCGGACGAACCAAATGAATTAATTCATGAAATGGCTCAATTCTTCCATCAAAACCTTCTAAAGAAATGGTTCCGATTAAATCGGCTAAATACGATAATTTAGAAGATTTTAGTAGAATATAAACGCCATAAGCACTCATAAACTGCGTTCCGTTTAATAAAGCTAATCCTTCTTTGGATTGCAATACAATCGGTTGCCAACTATAATGAGCCAGCACCTCTTTTGACCACACTTTTTTTCCTTCAAAATAGACTTCACCTTCGCCCAATAAAGGTAAGCTTAAATGAGCTAACGGAGCCAAATCGCCAGAAGCTCCTAAGGAACCTTGCGTATAAATTACCGGCAAAATGTTTCGGTTATAAAATTCGATTAATCGTTCTACCGTTTCTAACTGAACGCCTGAATTTCCATAACTCAACGATTGAATTTTTAGCAAAAGCATCAGCTTCACAATGGGTTGCGGCACTTCATCTCCTGTTCCGCATGCATGCGATTTTACTAAATTCTCTTGTAAAAGAGTTAGGTTTTCGTTTGAAATAATGACATTACATAGCGACCCAAAACCCGTGTTAATTCCGTAGATGGGTGCGTCATGTTTACGCATTTTTTCGTCTAAATAATTTCGGCATTTCTGAATGTTCACTTTGGCTTCTTCAGATAGAGCCAATGCTTTATTTTCAATTATAATTTGATTGATAACGTCCAAAGTAAGTACATCGGAACAGATATAATGATGATGATCCATTTATTGATTGGTTGAGTTTTCAAAATTCCGCAAACGTTTGCATAAAAACAAAAGAAATACCTTTTATTTAATAACAATCGAACAATTTCAGTATTTTTAAACCAAATTTTAAACAAATGAAAAATATCCTCTTCCTTTTTAGTTTGATTTGCGTTGTGGCTTGTCAAAAAAACGAACAATTTACCCTTCTTTCTGGAACGATTCAAAATGCTGATTCTACTAAAATTACGTTAGAAGGAATTAACTTTTCAAAAGAAATTTCAATGAAAAACGGAATTTTTGCGGATACCTTGACCTTGCCTTATGAAGGATTGTATAACCTGATTTTGAATGATGAAAATATGTTTTTTATTTATCTTGAAAACGGTTTTCAATTGAATTTTGTGACGGAAAGCGACGATTTTTATCAAAAAATGAACTTTACAGGAACGGGCAGTGCCGAAAACAATTTTTTAGTCCTAAAAAGAACCGTCGAACAAAAAACATACGGCCTTCTTACCTCGCGTGCAGAAGCCATAAAAGTATATTCGGTTGATGAAAACGCTTTTTTAGCGAAAGGGGATTTATATAAAAAGGAAATGAATCAACGCATTAAAGATTCTAAAATTCCAAATTCCAAGTTTTTAGCGACAGAAACAAAAGACATCGACTTTTATATCTTAAAAATGAATGATAATTTTCCGCGTTACCATGCTTTTTTCACTGAAAATCCTGATTTTAAACCTAGTGCTAATTTTCCAAAATTAACGGCGGATTTTAATATGGATGACGAAACGCTTTACCTCAATTCATTTTCTTATCAAACCTTAACTTCTGTGGCTTTTCAGGAATATATGTATGATGAATCAGATGATAAATCCTTGCCGATAGAAAAAGGTTTTGCAAAATTAAAAACCTTATCGAGTAAACGCATTCAAAGTGATTTGGTTAAAATGATGAGTTATGAATTTAATGGAGAGACGCCAAATTTAGAAGCGGTTTATAAAGAGATGATGGCTTATGCGGTGGATGAGCAATTTAAAAAGAAAATCACAGAAAAATTTGAAATTCTAAAAAACATTACCAAAGGCTCTCCCTCTCCTACTTTTGATTATGAAAATGTGAATGGTGGAACAACTTCCTTAGAAAGTTTAAAAGGTAAATTGGTATATATTGATGTTTGGGCAACTTGGTGCGGACCTTGTATTGGTGAAATTCCAGCTTTAAAAGAAGTTGAAAAAACCTACCATGGAAAGAACATTGAATTCGTAAGTATCTCGATTGATGACCGAAAAGACCATGAAAAATGGAAAAAAATGGTAGCTGATAAAGAGCTAAAAGGCATTCAGTTGTTTGCCGATGCAGATTGGAAATCTGATTTTGTAAAAAAATATGCTATTGATGGAATTCCGAGGTTTATACTCTTAGATGCAGAAGGCAAAATTGTCAATGCCGATGCTCCACGACCATCTGACCCTAAATTAATTGATTTGTTAACAAAAAACGGTTTGTAAAGACTAATTTGAATTCAATTCTAAGAAAGCTTTACCTAAATAATGGATAATATCAGAAGCAATAAAACTTTCGTGACCTATTTCTGGCACCGCTAGGTTGGCTGTTTTTCCGTGTAAATAAACGCCAATTAATGCGGCATCAAAAGCGGTATAACCTTGTGCACGAAGACTCGTAATCATTCCAGATAACACATCGCCACTTCCACCGGTAGCTAACGCTTGATTTCCAGTTGGATTCACAAAAACCGTTTTGTCGCTGATGATTAAGGTATATGCTCCTTTTATCAATACAACCAGTTGATATTGTTGGGCTAATTGTTGTGTTTTTTTAATTTTATCAAAATCATCTTGCCAAGTGCCGATCAAACGTTCTAATTCTTTGGGATGTGGCGTTAAAATAGAATTTTCAGGAAGTAATGTCAACCACTCCGGATGCGTGGCCAGTATATTTAAACCATCGGCATCAATCAGTACTGGCAATTTGTTCTTTAACAAAAAATCATAAAAAGCGGCAATTGTTTCTTCTTCTTGGCCAATTCCCATTCCGATTCCGATGGCTTTGGGCGTAAACTCAAAATCAATTTGGGTGATTTTTTTATCATTCTCATCTGTAATCACCATGGCTTCTGGCGAAGCTGTTTGCAGGATTTCATAGCCGCATTTTGGAATAAATACTGTGGCTAATCCACAGCCTGAACGTAAAGCGGCTTGAGCGGCTAACACCATCGAACCTATTTTTCCATAACTTCCTCCAATTAATAAAGCGTGGCCTTGGGTTCCTTTATGTGAAAATTTAGCAATTGGATGATATCTTTTTTTGACTTCCTTCACATCGGCATAAAAAAACGAGGTTGGTGTTTTATCGATTGCTTTGGAGTCAAGTTCAATATTTAAAATAACAATTTCAGTCACAAATGCTTCGTTTTCTGGCATAAAAAAAGCAAGTTTTGGAAATTGAAAGGTTAAAATTACATCCGATTGAATCGCTAATTCCGTTTTTCTAGTTAAAAAAAGACCAGAAGGAACATCAATAGCCACTTTAAAACTAGGTTGCTCATTTAATTTTTGAATGATTTTTTGCACCCAAGGAGCGAGTTCACGCGTGAGACCAATTCCAAAAATGGCATCAATAATAATGTCTTGATGGTCTATGGTTGGAAAAGTAGCCGATTCATCCAATAAAGTATGGTTTAAATTTACTTCTTTTAAGCGTTGCAGATTTGTTTTAAAATCTTCGGAATACGACGTGGCAAAAGGAATAACATACACTTGCACCGAAAAGTAATTTTGTTTTAATAAACGAGCAACTACGAGTCCATCACCGCCATTATTTCCAACACCACAAAACAGATGAAACACTTTCTTTTTATCTGAAAAATGATTCACTATCCACAAAAAAACTTGAAGAGCGGCCCGTTCCATCAATTCTAACGAAGTGATTTGTTGCTGCTCCATCGTTAATCGATCTAGTTCATGGATGTTTTTTGAATCAAAGATTTTCATGATTTTGTCTCCTCGTAAAAATTAACTGGTAAGCAATGGAAAGGCTTTGAGTTGAAATTCCGCTAGCAGTTGCACAAATAAATTTGGCATCACACTTTGCTCAATCAAATTTACAGAATTATTAAATAGGTTAAACACTTTCTGTTTGAATTTTAAAAAATGCTTCACGATTTACTCTTACAAAATAGAAAACAATTCTTACAAAAACGGAGGGCTTAAAAACATAAACTATAAAAATTTGCGGATTAGCGGTTAACATATAAAATCCCGTGAAACGGAAATTCAAACACAGTCCAACTTAGATGCATGCCTAAAGCGAGCACAACTTTCTCAAATTCTCTTTCACACTTTGCTCCCATTCCGCTTTCAAAATACTCAGTACAATACTACTTCGTCGTTCACCATTTGGTTTTACTCCGTTACTTCGCAAAACACCTTCTTCCACACAACCAATTCGTTTCATGGCAGCAATGCTTCGTTTATTTTGCTCATCAGCACGAAATTCAACCCGTTCCATTTGCATAATTCTAAAAGCAAAATCGAGCAATAATAACTTACATTGCTGATTCAAACCTGTTCCTTGAAATGCTTTACCATACCAAGTAAATCCCAATTGAAGCGATTGAGCAGCCAATTGAATATCATAAAATCGTGTGCATCCCGCAATCGCGTCACGGGTTTTATCATAAACCACAAAAGCATATTCTCGCTGGTTTTCTCGCCCTTCTAAAGCCAACTGAAGGTACTTTTGCAGGGCCAGCTCATTACTCGCAGGAACCAATGAATAGGTCCACAGTTCGGGTTCTTCTTTTGAAAAATGAACTAACAAATCATAATCTTCTGCAGATAATGGTCGCAATTGAACCCTATCATTTTCCAGAATATAGGAAGTTTTAAAATCAAATGCCATAGCTATAATCTTAATTGAATTAAATATAATCTTTTACCAATCGATTGGTTTTATGTTCAAATTGGTTAAAATCGCATTGGTTTTACTAAAATGTTTATTGCCAAACCAAAAACCGCGATTGGCACTCAATGGCGAAGGATGTCCCGCCTCCAAAACAAAGTGATTCTCTCTGTCAATTTGCTTTCCTTTTTTATGAGCAAATCCGCCCCAAAGCAAAAAGACAACATCCTTTTTTTCAGTCGAGATAAGCTTGATAACCGCATCTGTAAACTCTTCCCAGCCTTGCCCTTGATGACTTCCTGCTTCACCCTCGCGAACGGATAATGTGGCATTTAATAATAAAACACCTTGTTTGGCCCAGCGTTCTAAATTTCCAGAAATGGGAATGGGTACGTTTAAATCATTTTCTAATTCTTTAAAAATATTTCGCAAGGAGGGCGGAAAAGCTACGCCATCATAAACCGAAAAACATAAACCGTTTGCCTGACCAAAACCGTGATACGGATCTTGCCCAATGAGAACTACCTTAACGTTTTCCCAGGTACAAGAAGCAAAAGCTTCAAAAATAAAATCTTTATTGGGATAGCATCGTTGTGTTGCATATTCTTGCTCCAAAAAGTTTTGTAATTGAATAAAATAAGGCTTTGAGGTCTCTAAAGCTAATTTACTTTGCCAAGAAAATGGTAATTCTAGATTCATTGGTACTCATTTTTCACAAAGTTAGGAATACTTTTAAGAAAACATCAACAAAAGTCCAACACCATTACAGAAAAATTATCGCTAAATTTGCGTAAAATTGCGATACTACATACATGATTTCTATTACCGAAAAAACAAGAAAAGATTTAGAATTTGATACCGTTTTACAAACTGTTTCAGACCGTTGTCATACCGAAATTGGTAAAGAAAAAGCATTGGCAATTGTACCGTTCTCCACAAAAGAACGCTTGATGGAAGCCTTATGGCAGACGTCTGAATATTTGTCTTCTTTTTCTAATAACAACGCCTTACCTAACCACGGCTTTGAGTCGGTTACCAAAGAAATAAAGTTTATCGGAATTGAAGATAGTTTTTTAGAAGTGGGTAGTTTTCAAAAAATTGCACAATTATCGGAAACGGCAAATACATTGCTTTTGTTTTTAAAAAAATTCAGCGATTATTATCCCACGTTAAACCAACGGGCTTTAGAAGTAGAATACACTAAATTTATCGTACAAAAAATTGAGGAAGTGGTAGACAAATACGGTGAAATTAAAAATAATGCTTCTGCTGATTTAATTCATATTCGAAAAGAAATGAGTGTGGTTCGCGGCAAAGTGAATCAAAGTTTCGGAATGGCATTAAGTCAATATCAGTCGTTAGGATATCTCGATGATATTAAAGAAAGTTTTGTTGAAAACCGTCGTGTTTTAGCGGTTTTGGCCATGTACAGACGAAAAGTTAAAGGAAGTATTTTAGGAAGCTCAAAAACAGGAAGCATTGCCTATATTGAACCGGAAGCAACCTTGCGATATTCTAGAGAATTAAGCAATTTAGAATATGAAGAACGAGAAGAAATTACGCGAATTTTAAAACAATTGACCAATGCGATTCGTCCGTATAAAGAGCTTTTAAATCAGTACCAAGACTTTCTGAGTGATATTGATGTGATTGCTGGAAAAGCAAAATATGCTTTTAAAATCAATGCTATTCTACCAACAATTACGACAGAAAAAAGATTGTTTTTTAGAGATGCCTATCATCCTATTTTATATTTAAATAATACTAATAAAGGCGAGAAAACGTTTCCGCAAACTATTGAATTAGATAATACGAGTCGGATTATTGTTATTTCTGGTCCGAATGCGGGTGGAAAAACCATCTCCCTAAAAACTATCGGATTATTACAATTAATGCTTCAAAGTGGTTTGTTAATTCCGGTTCATGAACGAAGCGAAACCTTTATTTTTGATCGTATTTTAACTGATATTGGCGATAATCAATCTATAGAAAATCACTTAAGTACGTATAGTTATCGCTTGAAAAACATGAACTACTTTTTGAAAAAGTGCAATGCAAAAACACTGTTTTTAATTGATGAATTCGGAACTGGTTCTGACCCCGAATTGGGTGGAGCATTAGCAGAAATTTTTCTAGAAGAATTTTATCATCGGGAAGCGTTTGGTATTATTACGACGCATTATTCCAACTTGAAAATATTAGCCAACGAACTCCCCTTTGCTTCTAATGCCAATATGCTTTTTGATGAAAAGACGTTAGAGCCGCTGTATCAACTAATTTTAGGCCAAGCGGGAAGTTCTTTTACATTTGAAGTCGCTCAAAAAAACGGAATTCCGTATGGATTAATTAATCGAGCGAAGAAAAAAATTGAAGGCGGCAAAATACGATTTGATAAAACCATTGCTACGTTACAAAAAGAACGTTCAAAAATGGAAAAAACAGCTACCAATTTAAAGGAAGAAGAAAGCAAAGCCCGTGAGGAAGGTAAGAAAATGGAAACCATCAATGCCAAAATTCAAGATAAACTTGAGCGTTATCAGGAATTATACGATTCGAATCAGCGGTTGATTTACATGGGCCAGAAAGTAGATGATTTAGCTGTAAAATATTTTCAAAATAAAGATAAAAAAGTGTTGATTGGTGAGTTATTAAAAGTGATAGAAATAGAAAATGCCAAGCGGAAAAAAGTTTCTGCAAAAGAAATAAAAGAAAAGGAAATCGTTCAAAAACAAATAGTTGAAGAAGTTACGGTTAAAGTAGACGAAATTAGACAAGACAAAAAAGAAAAAAAAATAAAAGCTCAAAAAGTAGCTGCCGAAAAACCAAAAGTAGTGCTTAAAGTCGGTGATCGCGTGCGAATGATTGATGGCAAAGCAGTGGGAACTCTAGATAATATTGAAAAAAACAAAGCAACTGTAAATTATGGTGTGTTTACCTCGAAAGTAAGTTTAGATAATTTAGAATTTGTAGAAGCAAAAAAATAAAAATGAACGAATTACCCGAAGGAAAAAAAATAATTCTTTTTGATGGCGTTTGCAATCTTTGTAATCATGCCGTACAATTTATCATCCAACACGATGCGAAAGATGTTTTTCGTTTTGTGGCTTTGCAATCTGAAACCGGACAAAAAATATTAACCCATTTGGGTGTAGCTTCGTCTTCAATTGACAGCATTGTTTTATATGTACCTGGCGAAGCCTATTATATTAAAGCAGAAGCAGCCATGCAGATTGCGAAAGATTTAAATAGTTGGCATAAAATAATATCGTATATGTCTTTTACGGGTTCATTTGGGAATTTTGTGTATGATTACATTGCAAAAAACCGCTATCAATGGTATGGAAAAAAAGAAGCTTGTATGATTCCAACACCCGAATTGAAAGCAAAATTTTTAGATACTTAATTAAGAATTACAACTGATAAATATCATAAATTAAAACGGTTAAATTTCTTATATTTGACTAACTTTAAACTTAATCAAATGAACAAATTAACATTAGCACTTTATTCGTGGGAAAACGGAGCTATAATTATGGTTGGCGTTTTTGGCTTAGTAATTATCGGACTTATAGCAGCCGTCATGATGATGATGAATAGTGACAAAAAGAAAAAAGACTAAGTTTTCACTTAGTCTTTTTTTTAATCTTGTTTGATGAACTTATTTTTTGATAAATTTCTTAGTTGCAATTCCTTCTTCCGTTGCGATATTAATAAAATACATACCTGCAGCTAAATCAGAAACAGCGATGTCTGCTTTATCTACTCCACCTAATTCTACTGTTTTCATAATTCTACCATTCATGTCAGAGATTGAAACTGCATTTACTGCAATTTTATCTAAGTTAGCAATAGAAACTACTGTAGAAGCCGGATTTGGATACATTGAAAATTTAGCATTAAAATTATCTTTAACACCTAAAGTAGTAGCGGTAATTTTAAAATCGTCTACCATAAAGAAATAGGCGTCAGAAGAAACACATTGAATTCCAACACGAATTTGTTGGTCATTAAATGAAGCTGGGATATTAACAATTCTAACAGTCCAGTTTGGATAAGAAGCAGAATAAGGTGTTGCAGCTCCTCCAATTAATGTAAAATCAGTTGATGTTAGCGGAGTTCCTGTTCCTGAATAAATCCCTACTTTATAACGCTCATTTCCGTAGCAATTAGAAAGATTTTTTACCCAAAAGCTAATTGTATTACCTGTTCCTAATTGAACCACTGGGCTAATTAACCAATCGTTATTAGCAACTGCTGTTTGTTGGTTAGAGTTTGGCACACCAGCCCAACAACCTACATATTTTGTACCTGTTCTAGGTGCAAAAGATCTTGTTTCAGTGTCAGCAGTACATTCTAAATTTTCATCGGTTGCACCTGCTAAAGCAGGATCAAAAACCATAAAGGATTGTGGTACTGAAGCCGTTGGCCAAAATTCATATCCATCTGGATACCCAGAAGGATTGTACGTATTTAGTAAGTCTAAATCTATACCATCCCATTCGCCAAAGCTGTCAATGGTAAAGCTATCATAACTTTCAAAGCTATCCTCAATCAAGGTAATTTGAGAAAATCCTGAAAACGAAGCCAACAATGTTAAAGAAAGTAATAATTTTTTCATAATTTAATTATTTAATATTTTTACGAAAATAAGAAAATTTTTTTAATCTTCCCTATCAACTGGATTTAATTTACCAACAGAATGTGCCACGATAGTTGAAACAGTAGCATCACTAGTAACATTAACCACCGTTCGACACATATCTAAAGGCCTATCAATAGCGAATATAAGTGCTAAACCTGCTTCTGGAATTCCTGCTTGTCCTAAAACGATGACAAGCATGACCATTCCAGCACTTGGAACTGCTGCAGAACCAATTGATGCGAGTGTTGCGGTGACAATAATCATCAATTGTGTTTGTAAATCCAACGGAATCCCCATTACTTGAGCAATAAAAATAGCGGCTACCGCTTGGTATAAACTCGTTCCATCCATATTAACTGTTGCTCCTAAAGGGAGGACAAAACTAGCTACTTCTTCATCTACCCCAACGTGTTCTATTACTCTTTCCATCGTAACGGGCAACGTAGCCGCACTTGAACTCGTTGAAAAAGCTAACAATTGAGCGGGTGCGATGGCTTTAAAAAATTTGACCGGAGAATGTTTTGTAAATACATATAATAAGGTAGGATATAAAACAAAAGTCATTATTGCTAAGCCTAAAATTACAGTAAATGCATAAACCAATAAAGCATTTAAAGTAGAAAAATCGGGAATCTCAACCATTAACGCAGCCATCAACGCAAATACTCCAATTGGAGAAAAAAGCATAATAATATCGATGATTTTCAAAATAACTTCATTTAAACCTTTAAAAAAATCAACAACAGGTTTTGCTTTTTGTTCCTCAATTAAAATTAAGCCAATTCCTAATAAAATTACAAATAAAATAACTTGTAGCATCGAGGCATTATCCGTCATGGCTAAAAAGAAATTATCTGGAACAACATCAATTAGAGGTTGCAATGGGCCACTACTTTTTGCTTTTTCGGCTAATTCAATTTTTTGAGCGGCTTCTCCAGCAAAATTTTCCAATAAGCTTTGACGGGATTCTTCATTGATAAATTCACCTGGTTTTATGACATTAGCCAAAACCAATCCGATAGAAACCGCAGAAACTGTTGTAAATAAATATAAACCAACCGTACGTCCTCCTAATTTAGATAATTTAGCAATATCTTTTAAATCGGATAAACCCACAATTAACGAAACGACAATTAAAGGAACCGCAATCATTTTTAAAAGATTGATAAAAATAGTACCGAAGGGCTTAATCCAATCGACAACAATTCCTTTCATTTCCAGGTTTTGCATAACAAAACCGAAAGTCAATCCTAAAACCATTCCGATAACAATTTTCCAGTGGAGAGCTAATTTCATATATTTATTGGTATATTTTGTTTAGTAAATAAAAATCGGCCAAAACCAAAGCGGCCATGGCTTCTACGATGGGAACAGCTCTTGGCACAACACAAGGATCATGACGACCTTTGCCTTCCAATTCGACACTATTTCCTTTATTATCAATGGTTTGTTGTTTCTGCATGATGGTGGCTACGGGTTTAAAAGCCACTCGAAAATAAATATCCATCCCGTTTGAAATTCCACCTTGAATTCCACCAGACAAATTGGTTTTTGTTGAGCCATCCAGATTAAATAAATCATTATGTTCACTTCCTTTCATTTGAGCTCCACAAAAACCACTCCCCAATTCAAAGCCTTTAACCGCATTGATAGAAAGCATTGCTTTTCCTAATTCGGCATGTAGTTTATCAAAAACTGGTTCGCCCAAACCGATAGGTACATTTTGTATTACACACATAATCATGCCGCCAACGCTATCGCCTTCTTTTCGAATTTCTTTGATATGGGCTTCCATTTTAGCCGCGGTTGCTTCATCGGGACAGCGAACGGGATTGGATTCAATTTTAGAAAAATCTAATTCTTGATACGGTTTGTCAATAAAAATAGTTCCAACCGAAGAAACAAAAGCATTAATTTTAATAAAAGAAATCAATTGTTTTGCAATAGCTCCAGCAACAACTCGGCAAGCTGTTTCTCTAGCCGAACTTCTTCCTCCACCACGATGGTCGCGAATTCCATATTTTTTTTCATAAGTAAAATCGGCGTGACTTGGACGAAAGGTATCTTTTAAATGCGTATAATCGTTCGTTTTCTGATTGGTATTGTTAATCATAAATCCAATAGGTGCACCTGTCGTTTTTCCTTCAAAAATACCGCTTAAAAACTGTACTTCATCGGCTTCCTTTCGTTGCGTCACTAGAGCAGATTGACCGGGTTTTCTGCGATTCATTTCGGTTTGAATAGCTTCAAAATCAATTTCTAAACCAGCAGGACAACCGTCAATTACACCGCCGATAGCTTCGCCATGCGATTCTCCAAAAGTGGTTAATTTAAACACAGTACCGAAACTATTTCCTGCCATAAATGGATTGTTTTGAACAAAAATAAGTTTTTTATAACAAACTAAGAAGATTAATTAGATTTGAATAGAAGAATCCGCACAATTGTTAACTCTTTTTTGCGTTAATTTGTTTTCTTAAACACGATAAACGGATATGAAAACAACATTTGGAATTCTTTTTAGCCTACTATTACTTACAATTTCTTGCTCTTCTGATGACGAAGGTAGCTCAAATGCAGATTATTTACCTTTAAATTTTGGTAACAGTTGGACTTATGAAGTCAATGCTCCCAATACAACTTTTGATAAAATTAATGTAGGTGCCGAAGTCTTAATCCAAAACAAAACCTATCAAAAGATGGAAGTAGCAGCGGTTCCAACTGGGTTTTATGCTACACTTTTAAATGAAAATGGTTTGCGAAAAGAGAATGCCAAAGTGCTTTTTGCAGGTGATTTAGCACTGGATTTAGGAATTGATATTCCGCTAAACTTCTCATTATCCGATTTTGTTCTAATTGATGCTCAAGCAAATAACAATACTGTTTTAGCTTCTCAATCTAATAGTATTTCGCAAGATTTTAATGGTTTTCCGATAACAATCGATTATAGTATCAAATCAACCGCTTTAGAATCGTTATCGAGTTTTACTACTTCAAAAAATGAAACCTATCCAAATGTCAAAAAAGTAAAATTTGCTTTAACTATTAAGGTAACTACGTTACAAACTATTCCTGGAACTACGATTACGATACCAATTACGATTTTAAATAATCAAGACGTGCTTTTAGCAACACATTATTATGCTGAAAATATAGGAATGGTTTATGGAAATACCGTTATTTCCTATAATTTAGCCATCAACCCATCAGAATTTGGTTTAGACATTCCCCAATCAGGCTCGCAAACCCAAGAAGAATTCTTAACTACTTATCTATTAAATTAAATTATCCTGTACGATTAAGGCTTATTATACGTTACCTTTACAAAAACATTATAAATAACTTTAAATATGAAAAGAATTCTTTTATCACTTGTCTTATTAATTGCATTGTCATTTCAAGCTTCTGCCCAAGAAATTTCAAAAAATGCTTTAGGATTACGGCTTGGTAGTAATGATGGGATTGGAGCAGAAATATCCTATCAACGCGGACTTTCATCAAACAATCGACTAGAGCTAGATTTGGGGATTCGCAATTCTGATGATGACGATGCTTTTAAATTAGTCGGCCTTTATCAATGGGTTTGGACTATTGAAAATCGTTTTCAATGGTATGCTGGTGTTGGTGGTGGAGTTGGAACGTGGGACAACAACAATAAAAACAAAGATTATGACGATGGCTCTTTTTTGTTGTTAGCCGGAAATATTGGAATTGAATATAATTTTAGTATTCCGCTTTTACTTTCTTTAGATTATAGACCAGAACTTTACTTTGGAAACAATTATCGCAATGATAATTTTGGTTCAGATATCGCGTTGAGTATTCGTTATCAGTTTTAGAACAACTAACTCGTTAAAAGTCCATTTTAGTGAACTAAAATGGACTTTTTTTATTTTATAATGATATTCTTTTTAGAGTTGATTTTTACAATCGTCATCGGATTGGTCATCACCGAGGTTGCCATTCCTGTTGGAGCATTTTCTTTTATAGTCACAATAACATCGTTTTCCAATTCTTGAATACTATCGATACTAATTGAATAGCCACCCGAAGTTTGTGGTCCCATATTCAATAATAAAAAATTTGCGGTATAAATATCGGATGCTTTTACTTTCTTTTTTAAATCGGGGTCGTTTAAAAGCATTTTAAATTCTTTTGCCTCTGTGATAATTTCAAAAAATTTAAATTCCGCTCCGCCATATTCTGATTGTTTTAAAATCTCAAACATTTCCGTTTTTTCTGAGGCAATTGGTTTTGGAGCACAAGCAAAAATAACCAACGCAATTGTGGCGATAAAAATTGTTTTTTTCATACTATTCTGTCTCTTCGATTAAATTATTCGCCAACGCTTTTTGATAAACCGCTTCATATAGGGGTAGAATTTTTGCAAGATCAAATTGTTCTGCTACTTCCAACGCATTCTTTTTAAAAGTGGCTAGTGTAGCTGGATTCGCTAAAATCTTGATTGCATTTTTAGCCATTGATTCAATATCGCCAACATTGCTCAAGTATCCCGAAAAACCTTCGCTATTGACTTCGGGTAAACCGCCAGTATTACTAGAAATTACGGGTACGCTACAAGCCATAGCTTCTAAAGCGGCTAAACCAAAGCTTTCGGTTTCAGAAGGCAATAAAAACAAATCTGAAAAACATAATATTTTATCAATTTCGTGACTATTTCCAAAAAAGATTACCTTGTTGGCAATGCCTAATTCCTCACACAATGATTCGGCTTTTTCTTTTTCAGGTCCGTCACCCACCATCATTAATTTTGCTGGAATTTGTTGCTGAATTAAATGAAAAATTTTAATAATATCAGGAATTCGTTTTACTTTTCTAAAATTAGAAATATGTGTAATAATCATTTCAGAATCGTGAGCCATCAAGGAGCGATAACAGGGTTCTCCTTCTTTAATTTTAGCATTTTTCAATTCAATAAAATTGGGAATGACTTCAATTTCTTTCGTAATATTAAAAAGTTTATAGGTTTCGTCTTTCAAACTTTGCGAAACCGATGTAACAATATCCGACTTATTAATACTAAAACTCACTGCTGGTTTATAATGCGGATGATTTCCCACAAGGGTAATATCTGTACCGTGTAAAGTGGTAACCATTGGAATATGAATACCTTCATCTTTTAACATTTGTTTAGCCATGTAACCAGCATACGCATGCGGAATAGCATAATGCACGTGAAGTAATTCGATTTTATACAACTTCACCATATCGACTAATTTACTAGACAACGCTAATTCATAAGGTTGATAATGAAAGAGCGGGTATTCTGGCACATTCACTTCATGATAAAATACCCTTGGATTTAATAAGGCTAAGCGAACGGGTTGACTGTAGGTTATAAAATGAATTTCATGTCCCCGATGAGCTAATTCTAGCCCTAATTCAGTAGCAACAACACCACTTCCTCCAAACGTTGGATAACAAACAATAGCGATTTTCATGCAAAAATATTAGATAAACAAAGCTACTCTTTTTGAATCGAGCGAATGATAAGAAATAGTTAAAATTGTTTTTTTTTCATTTAGTTAAGTTCAAAAACGGTTGTATTCTTGACTTCTCCAATCATAAAAGAACTATGAGTGCTTCCAATATAATGTAAGGCTGTCAGTTTTGTGACCATGAATTCACGGTATTCTTCCATACTTCCTAAGCAAATTTTAAGAATATAATCATAATCGCCACTTACGTGAAAGCACTCTACTACTTCGCTTAATTTTATCACTTCATTTTCAAAAACTGTAAGGTATTCTCGAGTGTGTTGCACTAATTTGATATGACAAAAAACCACAAAACTTTTATTGATTTTTGAACGATTTAAAAGTGCCACATAATGCTGAATGATTCCGTTTCGTTCTAATTTTTTTATTCGTTCATAAACCGCAGTAACAGAAAGATTCAATTTTAGCGATAACTCTTTTGTAGTTTGTTTAGTATCTACTTGAAGCAAAGCAAGTAATCTTTTATCAATTTTATCTAAATCCATTTGATGTTGTTTTAAAAATTTCGGTTAAAGTTAGTTAACGGATTCGAAAATAGTTTAAAAAACTATAAAAAATTAAAATTACAAAATAAAAAACTAAATTTTAAATCATCCCTTGATTAATAATCTAAAAATAATGTAATTTGTTAAACAACTTTTAAACTACTACCGATGAAAAACTCAGATTTCAATCCTGCCGATCAAATTCAAGACTTACAATATTTTGGCGAATTTGGAGGTGTTAACCCTTCTATTTCAGATAGTTCCACCTATACTTTTTTGTCTGCCAAAACAATGTTCGATACGTTTGAAGGCAATGCAGAAGGTTGTTATTTATATTCACGTCATTCTTCACCTAGTAATTTATATTTAGATCGAGCTCTTGCCGCTATGGAAGGAACAGCGAGTGCCAATGTAGCTGCCTCTGGAATGGGAGCAATTACGCCAACACTTTTGCAATTATGTGGCAACGGAGACCACATTGTTTCTAGCCGAACTATTTATGGCGGAACCTATGCTTTTTTAAAGAATTTTGCTCCGCGATTAGGTGTAAAAACAAGTTTTGTTGATATTACAAAGTTAGATGTTGTAGAAGCAGCTATCAATCAGCATACTAAAGTTTTATATTGTGAAACCGTTAGTAATCCTTTATTAGAAGTTGCCGATATTACTTCGCTTTCTAAACTTGCAAAAAAACATAACTTAACGTTAGTTGTTGACAATACCTTTTCGCCATTATCCGTTTCTCCTATCAAGTTAGGAGCTGATATTGTTATACATTCACTTACAAAATATATTAACGGAAGTAGTGACACTGTTGGTGGTGTAGTTTGTGCCTCACAGGAATTTATCAATGACTTAAAAAATGTAAATTCAGGGGCAAGCATGCTTTTAGGTCCAACCATGGATAGTATGCGAAGTGCAAGTGTGATGAAAAATTTAAGAACGCTTCATTTACGGATGAAACAACACAGTTATAATGCGGCTTATCTAGCTGAAAAATTTGAAAAAGATGGACTTAAAACCGTTTATCCAGGATTAAAAAGTCATCCAAGTCACCAACTTTATTCAACAATGATTAACCCAGAATTCGGTTATGGCGGTATGATGACCGTGGACGTTGGTTCTCTAGACAAAGCCAATGCGTTAATGGAGTTGATGCAAGAAAAAAACCTTGGTTACCTAGCCGTAAGTTTAGGGTTTTACAAAACCTTATTTAGTGCTCCGGGTTCGTCTACTTCATCAGAAATTCCAGCTGAAGAACAAAAAGAAATGGGCTTGTCTGACGGACTCATTCGTTTTTCGATTGGTTTAGATAACGACATCGAACGCACCTATCAAATGATGAAAAAATGCATGATTGAGCTTGGTGTTTTATAAAAATCATCCTGCTCAATTTAACGAAAATCCGATTCAACATTGAGTCGGATTTTTTTTGTATTAAATTTAATTTCATGTTTTTTTTATATATTGCATCCACAAAAAAAATAAATGGAAAGCCAAGACATTAAAACTCAAGATCCAAAAGACGAGCAACTTATTGAAAATAAGGAACTTTCAATTTTAGAAGCCCTCACTCCTATTTTTCTCTTAATATTAATTTTGGCTTATAACGTTTATGCTTTTGGTGATAGTGCTACCTCAGGTCCGAATCAATTTGCTTTAATTTTAGGTGGAGCCATTGCTGCCATTGTCGGTTTTCGAAATAAAGTTTCGTATGGTGCCATGATGGAAGAAATTGCAAAAAACATAAAATCAACAGCTGGAGCCATCTTAATTTTGCTATTAGTAGGAGCTCTTTCAGGAACTTGGTTGTTGAGTGGGGTCATTCCAACCATGATTTATTACGGACTCCAACTACTCCATCCCGCAATCTTTTTACCTGCTTGTTTAATTATATGTGCGGTAATTTCTATTGCTACTGGAAGTTCATGGACGACCTCGGCTACTGTTGGAATTGCTCTAATCGGAATTGGTTCTACTATCGGAATGCCACTCGGAATGGTAGCTGGTGCCGTGGTTTCTGGTGCTTATTTTGGAGATAAATTATCGCCGCTTTCCGACACAACCAACCTTGCTCCTGCGATGGCTGGTACCGATTTATTTACGCACATTCGCTATATGACACTCACCACCGTGCCCACCATGATAATTACTTTTATAATTTTTATCTTTTTGGGTTTAGCTCAAACTACCAGTGGAATAGGTGATAATTCGGCTACCTTACAAGCAATAAAAGAAACCTTTACAATAACGCCTTGGTTATTTTTAGTTCCTGCCATCGTTATTTTATTAATTATAAAAAAAACAGAGCCACTTATAGCGTTGTTGATTGGTACTTTACTTGGTGGTGTTTTTGCTTTAATTTTTCAACCAGAATTAGTAGCCAAAATTGGAGGAAGCAATGAGTTAACCTTTATTTCTGGCTACAAAGGCGTGATGAATTCAATCACCGTTGAAACAGCTATAGAAACTAAAAATGAAATGTTATCCGAATTATTTTCTTCCAAGGGAATGTATGGAATGTTAAGTACCATTTGGTTAATCCTTTGTGCGATGGTTTTTGGTGGAGTCATGGAGGCAATTGGTGCATTAACACGAATAACAGACTCCTTATTAAAACTCTTTCATACCACTTTTGGATTGTTTGCGAGTACGGTTGCGAGTTGTTTAGCGTTAAACTTAACGGCATCAGATCAATATTTAGCTATTGTAGTTCCCGGAAAAATGTTTGCCAAAGCTTATCGCGATAAAGGTTTAGCCCCAGAAAACCTGAGTAGAACGCTAGAAGATTCTGGAACGGTGACTTCTGCTTTAATTCCTTGGAACACATGTGGAGCTTATCAATCTGGGGTTTTAGGGGTTTCTACTTGGAGCTATTTGCCTTATGCGTTCTTTAATATTATTAGTCCGTTCATGACACTAATTTTTGCAGCTTTTCAGATTAAAATCAAACAATTAAATTCAAAATAAGTAATTAAAAAAATAATTAAGCTGTTATTTTTTTAATTTAATACAACTTTAACCATATCAAAAACATCCTATTTTAACAAAAAAATAGAAAAATATTCAATATATTGAGTTAAATCGTACTACAAATACATAATATATTAGCAAAAACAGTCTGTATCATCATTTCAAATAGCTCTATTGGTAAAAGGTATGACTTATGTCATTTGTACTCACAAATTAAGTCTTAAATTTGCAATAGAATAATAACTATAAAAACAATATAATTATGTCATTAGTAGGTAAAACATTTCCAAACATCACCGTTGACGCCATTTCTGAAATGGGTGATAATTTAAGAATCAATGTACTTGAAGAAGCTTTAAACAACAACAAAAAAGTACTTTTATTTTGGTATCCTAAAGATTTCACATTCGTTTGTCCAACAGAATTACATGCTTTTCAAGATGCTTTGGGTGAATTTGAAAAAAGAAACACTATCGTAATTGGTGCTTCCTGTGATACGAACGAAGTACATTTTGCATGGTTAAATACACCTAAAAATAACGGAGGAATTGAAGGCGTAACTTATCCAATTCTTGCAGACACCACTAGAAATCTTGCTGCTGCTTTAGATATTTTAGATGCAGAATGGGTTTATGATGAAAACTTGAATGATGAAATATTAGAAGGTTCAAATGTAACTTTTAGAGCAACTTATCTTATTGATGAGGCCGGAAAAGTTTTCCACGAAAGTGTAAATGATATGCCATTAGGTAGAAATGTAAATGAATATTTACGTTTAATCGATGCGTATACACACGTTCAAACCAAAGGAGAAGTTTGTCCAGCAAATTGGGAAGAGGGAAAAGAAGCAATGCATGCTGATCGTTCAAGTACTGCAGCTTATTTGAGCCATAACTAAAAAACATCAACTCTTTTATTTTTTAACTTAAAATAATATTATGTTAATCGAATTAACTGAAGATACATTACACGACGTAGTAAAACAAAATAACAAAGTTGTGGTTCAATATTCTGCTTCATGGTGTGGCAATTGCCGAATTATGAAACCGAAATTTAAAAAATTAGCCTCAGAAAACGAAACATTGACCTTTGTACTAGTAGATGCAGAAAATGCACCGGAATCAAGAAAACTAGCCAATGTATCTAATTTGCCTACTTTTGCTACGTTTCTAAACGGGGTTTTAGTCAATCAAACACAAACCAATAAAGCGGAAGTTTTAGCCGAATTGGTTTCAGAAATTGCTCAGAACTAATGAAATTACCAATCATCAAACACCTCACGCAATTCATAGAGGAAAACGACCAAGATTATTTGGTTGAAACCATTGAAGTATTAGAGGCTTTAACCGAAGTTTCTTCCTTAAAAGAAGAAGAATTGGATGTCATTGGAGAGTTAATTTCAAACTTGTATGGTGCTTTAGAAGTACACAAATCTATTCAAAGCGGGATGGAAAAAAAAGAAGCTTTAAATTCTTTTATGAGCCGCGTTTTAGGTTCAATTGATAAATAATTTCCAAACAAATACCTCTTTAAAACGCTTTCTTCGGAAGGCGTTTTTTTTGTTCACTAATTCCACTTAAAAATCACTAAAATTTTCTTACTTTTGAAATCTTATAAAATATCAACTTATGGCAGTAATTACTTTGGGTGGAAACCCTATACATACCTCTGGTGAACTTCCTAAAAAAGGAATACAAGCACCTAATTTTACTTTAGTAAAAACCGATTTATCAATTGCAACCTTAGCAGATTATGCGGGAAGCAAATTGGTTTTAAATATTTTCCCAAGTATTGACACAGGAGTTTGTGCTACCTCAGTTAGAACTTTCAATCAGAAAGCAGGGGAATTAATAAACACTAAAGTACTGTGTATTTCACGTGATTTACCTTTTGCTCAGAAACGTTTTTGCGGTACAGAAGGGCTTGAAAATGTAGAAAATTTATCTGATTTTAAAGAGGGTAGTTTTGGTGATGCTTATGGTTTAACCATTACAGATGGTCCGTTGGCAGGCTTACATTCTCGTGCGGTTATCGTAGTAGACGAAAAAGGTCTAGTTACTTATGCTGAACAAGTACCCGAAATTGGACAAGAACCTAATTATGAAGCAGCTTTGGCTGCCCTATAATCCCATTATGGAATTTCAAAAAGACAACTCCCTTTTCACTGGTCGTTTAAAAAGCATGGTTTTTGCTTTAAAAGGAGCTTTTAAACTATTGACCACCGAACACAGCGTAATGGTTCAATTTTCGCTAGGGATTCTTATTACCATTGCTGGATTTTATTTTCAGATTTCAAAAACGGAATGGTTATTGCAAACCTTAGCTATAGGATTAGTGCTTTCTATTGAAGGATTGAATACTGCTGTTGAAAAAATAGCCGATTTTATTCATCCCGAATTTCATGAACGCATTGGATTTATTAAAGATATTGCGGCAGGAGCTGTTTTTTTTGCTGCAATGACCGCCATAGCAATTGGAGTCATTATTTATATTCCGTATTTAACCTAAAATTTTAAATTAAAAAAAGTAAATCTGTTGGTATAAAATGGCTAAAACATCGACAAATACTACAAAAAAACAAGCGATGACAGACAAGGAACTTAAAACACCTTGGAAGTTTAACAAACAACACAAATTTTTATTGGGTTGTTTTTTGCTATTAGTATCACTCGTGCTATTTTTATCGATGATTTCTTTCTTTTTTTATTCAAAAGAAGACCAAAGTGCAGTTCACAGTTTTGCAGATAGAGCGGTTGAAGTCAATAATTGGTTAGGAAAAGTGGGAGCTTATTTAGCCGATTTCTTCCTCCATAAAGGATTTGGAATTGCTTCTTTCTTGCTTGTTCGACTTTTATTTTTATCAGGAATCTACTTGATTCTAAATTTATCGTTTAAAAAGCTAAAGAACACTTGGTTTTGGGATTTATTTGCAATGGTAAATTTCTCCTTATTATTTGGTTTTTTCTCCGATTATATTCCTGAATTAGGCGGTGTGATTGGCTTCGAAATGAATTCTTTTATTCAAGATTTCATGGGTAAACCAGGTACTTTAATCGTTCTTGTTTTTAGTTTATTAATCTACTTGATTTTTAGAGTGAATGTTTCGCCAGAATCATTTCAAAAACTTTTTGAACGAAAGAAAAAAGAAGTCAAAGACGATTTATCGGAAGCAGAACTTGCGTTTAACCAACCGTTGCCCAAAGAGGAAATTAAGGAAGATGAAGAAGACATAATTTTGATGAAACCTTCTGCTTTTGAAATTAATAAATACGATTTAAAACCAACCATCGAGCATTCGTCAGAAATTGATTTGATGCCGAAAGCCAAAACAGATGAGTCAAAACTAGCTATAAAACCAAAGGAAGTTGAACTAATCCATACTGATGACGAACATTTTGTGATTGAAAAAGCGACCGAAGAAGAACAACTCGAAGAAAATTTAGCGGAGCGATTAGTGGCCGATTTTGGCGAATTTGATCCCACCTTAGAGCTTTCAAAATATAAATTTCCAACACTCGATTTATTGAAAGATTATGGTTCTGCCGGAATTACCATCAATCAAGAAGAATTAGAAGAAAATAAAAATCGCATTGTCGATACCTTACGAAATTATAAAATTGATATTGCACAAATTAAAGCAACCGTCGGTCCGTCGGTGACTTTATATGAAATTGTGCCAGAAGCTGGTGTTCGAATTTCTAAAATTAAAAGTTTAGAAGACGACATCGCCTTATCGCTTTCTGCTTTAGGAATTCGTATCATCGCTCCAATTCCAGGAAAAGGAACGATTGGTATTGAAGTTCCAAACAAAAATCCAACCATGGTTCCGATGAAATCAGTATTGTCATCGCAACGTTTTCAAGAAGCAGAAATGGAATTGCCAATTGCTTTAGGAAAAACCATTTCTAACGAAACCTTTGTGGTTGATTTAGCTAAAATGCCGCACTTGTTGATGGCTGGAGCAACAGGTCAAGGAAAATCGGTTGGTTTAAATGCGGTACTAACGTCGCTATTATATAAAAAACATCCTGCGGAAGTCAAATTTGTATTGGTCGATCCAAAAAAAGTAGAGCTTACTTTATTCAATAAGATTGAGCGACATTATTTGGCAAAACTACCTGATAATTCAGATGCCATTATTACAGACAATACCAAAGTAATTAACACGTTGAATTCGTTGTGTATCGAAATGGATAATCGGTATAATTTATTGAAAGATGCAATGGTTCGGAACATCAAAGAATATAACGATAAATTCAAAAACCGAAAGCTTAATCCAAATGATGGTCATCGTTTTTTACCCTATATTGTTTTAGTTGTGGATGAATTTGCCGACTTAATTATGACTGCTGGAAAAGAAGTGGAAACACCAATTGCTCGTCTAGCTCAATTGGCTCGTGCGATTGGAATTCATTTGATTATCGCTACACAAAGACCTTCTGTCAACGTTATTACAGGTTTAATTAAAGCGAATTTCCCAGCTAGAATTGCATTTAGAGTAACTTCCAAAATAGATTCACGAACCATTTTAGACACACAAGGAGCCGACCAATTAATTGGCCGTGGTGATATGTTATATACCAACGGTAATGATTTAGTGCGAGTACAATGTGCTTTTGTGGACACGCCAGAAGTAGAACGCATCACGGAATATATTGGTTCTCAAAAAGCGTATGCCACTGCTTATTTGCTTCCAGAATACTCTGGGGAAGAGAATGGCATAGTGCTTGATATAGATATTTCTGAACGCGATGTGATGTTTAGAGAAGCAGCCGAAATAATTGTAATTGCTCAACAAGGCTCGGCTTCACTTTTGCAACGAAAATTAAAATTAGGATACAACCGAGCTGGTCGATTAATTGACCAATTAGAAGCAGCTGGAATTGTAGGCCAATTTGAAGGTAGCAAAGCAAGAGGTGTAAACATTCCCGATTTAAACGCGTTGAATGAATTTTTAAATAATGAACAAAACAATGCCTAAAATGAAAAATTTAACTTTTATTACTTTATTCTTTTTATTGACTTTTACTGCCTTTGGACAAGATAAAAAAGCCAAAGACCTGCTAGACGAAGTCACCGCAAAAGTAAAAGGTTATGAAAATATTGCAATTGATTTCAAGTATTCACTTCAAAATACGAAAGAAAACATCAACCAAGATAGCAAAGGAAACGTGATGTTAAAAGGAAATTTATATTATTTAAATTTCATGGGGTTAACCAAAATATTTGACGGAAAAAAAACCTATACGATTGTTCCAGAAGATGAAGAAATTACCATTTCTAAAGTCGATGACAAAGATGAGAATGCCATTACGCCTTCTAAAATGTTGACTTTTTTTAATTCAGGATATAAATACTATTGGGATGTTTTACAAGACATTAAAGGAAGAAAAATTCAATACATTAAACTCGTTCCAATTAGTTCAAAAGACCAACGCAAAGAAATTTTATTAGGAATCGATGTGCAAACAAAACATATTTATAATTTGATTGAAGTAGGACGCAACGGTACAAAAACAACACTCACTGTTAATTCTTTCAAAACCAATCAACCGATGTCAAAAAATCAATTTATCTTTGACGAAAGTAAATATAAAGGTTACTACATCAATAGAATAGACTAATTCTGAGTTGAAAATACTGGATCGCTATATACTGACTTCCTTTTTAAGTACATTTGCTACGGTATTTGTTATCCTCTTTTTTATCTTTATTTTACAAGGAATTTGGCTTTTTATTGCCGACTTAGCTGGGAAAGATTTAGATTTTTATCTTATCATCAAATTCTTATTATTCTATTCTCCCAAAGTTGTTCCGTTGGTTTTACCACTTTCAGTTTTGTTAGCTTCTATTATGACTTTCGGAAATTTTGCCGAAAATTATGAATTTGCAGCCATGAAAGCTTCAGGAATTTCTTTAAAAAGAGCCATGTATTCCCTTGCCATTTTTATTAGCGGTTTAAGCATTGTGGCTTTTCTTTTTGCCAACAACATCATTCCACAAGCAGAATATGAGTTTGTGAATATTAAAAAAACCATTGTGCAACAAAAGCCTTCCATGGCTATTGCCGAAGGACAATTTAGTAAAATTGGCAACTATAATATTAAGGTCAGCAAAAAACATGGTAAAAATAAAAATCTTTTAGACGACATTACCATTCATAAATTATCCAATTTAGGTGTTGGTGCCAATGTTATTATTAAAGCTAAAAACGGTGAATTAATTAGCGATGAAAAAACAAATTTCCTTCAATTGGTTTTATATGATGGAAATTATTATGAAGACATTCAGCCAAAAAATTATAAAGACAAAAGCAAAATGCCTTTTGCTAAAAGCTCATTCAAAAAATATATTATCAATTTTGATTTAGCTCCGTTACAAAATTCAGAAGGAAACACCAATGATATTACCAATACTAATTCCATGCTTAATGTGAACGAATTGGTTTATACCATCGATTCCTTAGAAAATAAAATTGGAAAAGATTTTGAATCTTATTCAGAAAACATCAATCAGCGACTCACCATTGTCAATACCAAATTGGTCGATCAGCCCGTAGTAAAGGATACTTTAGTAAACGATATCACCTCAATTTTAGAACCTTTTCAATTATCTCAAATACTTGAATTTGCTCGTGGAAATGTTTCAAACATCAAATATTCTATTGATGGATCAAATTATGAATTTGAAGGAAAAATTAAAAACATTAATAACCATTGGCTCGCGTTATATGATAAATTTGTTATTGCATATGCGTGTTTACTGATGTTTTTTATTGGTGCACCAGTTGGGGCTATTATTAGAAAAGGCGGATTAGGATTGCCTATTGTTTTTGCCATGATTGTTTTTATTGTCTATCATTTTATCAATGTTTTTGGAAAAAAAGTGGCACAAGAAAACGGTATTCCTCCTTTTCTGGGTTCCTGGTTATCTTCCATTATCCTCACACCTATCGCTATATTACTCACCTATAGAGCCACAAACGATATTGGTTTGATTAATATGGAAGTGATTTTACAACCGATTACTAAATTCTTTAAGAAAAAAGAAGCTAAATAAATTTTATAAAATGTCTACACCTATTCAGTTGAATACGATCGAAGAAGCTATTGAAGATATCCGCCAAGGAAAAATAATCATTGTAGTGGACGATGAAGACCGCGAAAATGAAGGTGATTTTTTGGCTGCAGCCGATAAAGTAACTCCAGAAATGGTCAACTTTATGGCTACGCATGGTCGTGGACTCATTTGCACCCCTTTAACAGAAAGACGTTGTTCCGAATTGGAACTTCGCTCAATGGTAGCCAACAATACCGATCCGATGGAAACCGCTTTTACCGTTTCTGTCGATTTGAAAGGTCATGGCGTTACCACTGGAATTTCGGCAGCAGACCGTGCCAAAACCATTGCAGCTTTAGTGGATGAAAATACCAAACCTTATGAATTAGCTAGACCTGGGCATATTTTCCCGTTAATTGCAAAACAAGGTGGCGTATTGCGAAGAACGGGACACACTGAAGCCGCTATAGATTTTGCTCGTTTAGCAGGTTTCTCGCCTGCTGGTGTGATTTGCGAAATCATGAATGATGATGGAACAATGTCACGTTTACCGCAATTAGTAGAAGTAGCGAAGAAATTTAATTTAAAATTAGTTTCTATTGAGGATTTAGTGGCGTATCGAATGCAACATGATAGCTTGATTCAAAAGAAAGAAGATTGTGAAATTCAAACTCGTTTTGGAACATTTCGTTTGCGAGCCTATTTGCAAACCACCAATAAACAAGTGCATTTGGCCTTGTCAAAAGGAAGTTGGAACAAAGGCGATGCGGTGCTAACCCGAATCAATTCGAAGCAAGTGAACAACGATATCTTAGAATCATTAACCAATAATTCTGAAAAAAGATTGGAAGACATGTTTGCTAAAATTAATGAAGAAGGTCGCGGTGCTGTGCTTTTTATAAATCAAGAAATTCCGTCGATTGAATTATTAAATCGAATTGGCGAGTTAAAAATATTACAAGAAAAAGGACAAATGAAAGCTCCACCTATCAAAATGGATGCTAAAGATTTTGGAATTGGAGCCCAAATTTTACACGATATCGATATTTCTAAAATTAGATTACTTTCTAATTCTGAACAAACCAAACGAGTAGGTATGATTGGTTATGGTTTAGAAATAACTGATTATGTAAATTATTAAGAGCAGGCCTAAACACATTTAAACCTGCTTTGTTTAGCAATTAAATTCGTTTTACTCTTTGCTATATTCTAATATATCACCCGGTTGACAAGCTAATACTTCACAAATGGATTCTAGCGTACTAAACCGAATGGCTTTTGCCTTACCTGTTTTTAAAATAGAAAGATTAGCAAGCGTTAGGCCTACTTTTTCGGATAAATCATTGAGTGACATTTTTCGTCTTGCCATCATCACATCTAAGTTTACTATAATTGCCATAAGTTAAATTGTTAATTCATTTTCAGCCTGAAATTCAATTGCTCGGTTTATCAAATGCGTCATCACAAAAAGAATGACCGCCATAAACAACCACACGTCTCCCCCACCCATACTCAAAACATCAATTGCCGGCATTTGCACGCCTTGCTGAACTAACCAATCGGAATAATTCTTACCCCAAATACAAAATAGGCCAATTCCTAGTGCCAAATAGCCAATATGCTTCACACTTTCTTTGACTTCAATAGTAAATGGCTGTCCAAAACTAGCTTTTTTATCCATCGAAAGTTTAACGATAACATAGAATAAAATCGCTTTTAAAACGGATACCGTAATCATTAAGAATAGAATGACTCCAAAGTAACCTGAATCAAATTGAAATAAATGCTCCAGTTTTAAGTAGGAAGCGTTAATTGGATTAATGAAAAAAGTAAAAAAGGCATTAAAAATAAAACTCCCTGCTTCTACGCACAATCCAATAAAAAGTATCCAAGCTACGACATTCAAAAAAATTAAAATCTGTTTAGAAGTTGTTTTCATCTTTTAAATTTAAAGTTACAGAGGACAAATATAAAATATATTTATTGATAAACAATAAATTTTAATCTTTTTAAGATAAATTTTAATTGATTAACTATTTATTGTGTATTTAATTTTTAAACTTATTATGTTTTGATATATCCAAAAAAATATATTTAAATTGGTTTTAGTAAATGATTTTAGCTCAATAAAAAAAAGCCAGAATTCTTAATTTATTATGAAAGCGAAAATTACTATTCATTTAGAGATTAACTTTATAAAACTAGAACGTTTATAAATCAGTTCTAAACGGCATGCTTAATGTTGCTAAATAATCTTAAAATAATAGAAAATGAACTCCTTTAGCTATTATGAACGGATTGATCAAGTAATTCATTGACTAAATTGTTAGTATAGAAAGTTTTGAAAAATAAAATCAATGCTTTTTTCGGATTATATCGACAAAAATTTTCTATTTTTAATATCTAATCCAAAACTACCTAAAATGAGAAAACTTCTATTAGGATTTCTATTATTTTCTTTATGGAGTTGTAAAGAGAATAATCAAATGCCGAATGAAAATTCACAACTTTATTTCAATGGTGATATTCTTACTATGGAAGATGATATTCCTAAATATGTTGAAGCAATTGTTAGCCAAAACGGAAAAATTATATTTGTAGGAAATAAAGCTGAAGCTGAATCAAAATTCAAGAATTTAAAAAGAATTGATTTAAAAGGCAAAACGTTATTGCCAGGATTTATAGATCCTCACAGTCATTTTAGTATGGTTTCAAATACAATGGGACAAGTAGATTTAAATCCGGAACCAGTTGGAAAAATCAAAACTATTGAAGATATTCTTCAAAATCTTAAAAATTATAAAGAAAACAACAAAATTTCTGATGGTGAATGGATTTTTGGTTGGGGATATGATGACGGGCAATTATTGGAAAAACGCCATCCTACAAAAAAAGATATAGATAAAGTTTTACCCAATAATCCTGTCTATTTGCAACATACAAGCGGACATATGGGTGTTGCCAATTCATTAGGTCTTAAAAAATTAAATATTTCAGCCAATTCCAAAAGTCCAGAGGGTGGTAATATAGATCGTTTCCCAAATTCAAAGGAGCCAACTGGTTTAGTGCAAGAAACCGCTATGTATCCTTTTATTAAAAACATGTTAGAAATTTTAGCTAGTAAACAAGCTGACTATTTTAATACAACCCAAAATTATTATGCATCAAACGGAATTACAACGGCCAATGATGGAATGACAGATAGAAACACAATCAAATTTTTTCAATCGCAAGCCGATTCCGGAAAATTGATTATCGATTTGATTGCACTAGCAGGTTATTCTGAATTAGACAGCAATTTGGCGGACACTTCTCTCCGCTTCAAAACTTACAAAAACGGGTTTAAAATACAAGGAACAAAAATCGTAGCCGATGGTTCTCCTCAAGGTAAAACAGCATTTTTCTCTAAACCTTTTTTGACAGAAGTTCCAGGCTGTCACCACGACTGCAAAGGTTTACCAAGTTTAACACAGGAAGCATTGAATTCCTTATTTAAAACAGCATACAATAAGAATAATCAATTATTTATTCATTGCAATGGGGATGCAACGATAGATATGGTTTTAGAAGCACACGAGAAAGCATGTGCAAAATTGAATCAACCTTTAGACAAAGATCGTAGAACCATTATTATTCATTCGCAATTTGCACGATTGGAACAATTAAAAAAATTTGCAACCTACAACATGCAGCCCTCTTTCTTTACAAATCATGCTTATTTTTGGGGTGATATACATGTAGAAAATTTAGGAAAAACGCGAGCTGATTTCTTAAGTCCAATGGTTAGTTCCAAGCGTTTAGGGCTAAAACCAACTAATCACTCTGATGCAACAGTTACCCCTATTGATCCATTATTTACTATCTGGACTGCTGTTAATCGGGTTTCTCGTTCAGGGAAAATAATTGGCGAAACAGAAAGAACTACACCATATATGGCATTGCAAGCGATTACTTCTTTCGCAGCCTTTGAATTTTTTGATGAGAATTTAAAAGGGACTTTAACCAATGGAAAATTAGCTGATTTTGTTATATTAGACAAGAATCCAATAAAAGTGAATCCAATGGAAATCAAAAACATTAAAATTATAGAAACAATAAAAGATGGAAAAACAATATTTAAAAAACAATAATCTAAAACCTATTTAATGAAAACTTCAGAATTATTCAATTTAAAAGGAAAAACAGCGATAGTAACTGGTGGAGCTAATGGAATTGGAAAAGCTACCGCAGTTATATTAGCACAACATGGTGCCAATATTGCCATTGGTGATTTTAATTTAGAAGATGCACAAAAAACAGCCAAAGAACTTGAAACTTTTGGTATTAAAGCTATTGCAGTTTCTTGCAACGTCTTGAAAGACGAAGATTTAGTTAATCTAGTAGAAACTACCGTTAAAGAATTAGGAGGTGTTCACATCTTAATAAACAATGCTGGCGGCGGCGGCGGCGGAAGAGAAAATCCATTTAAAATTTCAGTTGATGCCATCAGACGTGATTTCGAATTAAATGTATTTAGCGGTTGGAGATTATGTCAATTAGTAGTTCCTCATATGAAAAAAGACGGTTATGGTTCTATTGTTTTTACCACTTCCATGTCGAGTGTAAATAAAAGTCCAAATATGAGTGGTTATAGTGGCTCAAAAGCAGCTGTGAATCATACAGTAGCAAATTTAGCACATGATTTTGGTCCAGAAGTTCGCATAAATGCAGTTGGTCCAGGAGCAACAAGAACTGCCGCTTTAGAAAGCGTTTTAACTCCTGAAATTGAGAAAGTAATGTTGGCTCACACCCCAATAAAACGTTTAGGGAAAGCAGAAGATATTGCAGGGGCGATGTTGTATTTTGCTTCTCCTATTTCTGAATGGGTAAGCGGTCAAACTATTTTTGTAAATGGTGGTGGCGAACAAACCTTAGAATAAAAATTGCATTCATGAGGAAAATTTTCAATAACCGATGGTTTCTATTAGTATTCATTTCCTTAACTTGGGGCAGCTCTTTTATATTGATTAAAAAATCACTTTTGGTTTTTTCTCCTTATGAAATCGGAGCGATCAGAGTAGTTGGTTCAGGTTTAATTTTAGCGATAATAGGCATTCCAACATTGCTACGAATGAGAAGGAACACCTTGTTTTGGATTATTATTGCTGGTTTTTTTGGAAATTTTCTTCCCATGTTTTTATTTCCAATTGCTCAAACACAAGTGAGTAGTTCATTAGCAGGAATTTTAGATTCTCTGGTGCCGATATTTATTTTGATATTTGGATTTGTATTTTTTGGAATTAAAAGCAAATTTACTCAAGTGCTGGGTGCCGTAATCGGGTTTATTGGAGCAGCAAGTTTGATTTTTTTTACTAAAGGTAATTCTGAAAATTCTCAATTTGGTTATGCCATGTTAATTATTTTAGGTGGTGCTTCCTATGCTATAAACTCGCTGATTGTAAAAGAAAAACTCCCCAATTTAGATGCTATAAAACTAACAGCAGCAGTTTACAGTTTTTGGGCTATTCCTTCATTGGTTATCTTATATTTTACAGGAATGATTCAAAATTTTGAAATGAAAACGGCTTATGTAGAACCACTCTTTTACATGGCTTTTTTAACCGTATTCGGAACAGCTATAGCGATGCTTTTATATTTCAAATTGATTCAAAATACTTCTGCGGTTTTTGCAAGTATTTCGAGCTATCTTTTGCCCGTTGTTGCTATAATTTGGGGAATTTTAGATGGCGAAGAGTTCAGCTTCTGGTATATTTTGGGAGCCATTTTAATATTAATAGGGATTTATTTAATTCGAGAAAAGCCGAATAGTCCTAAAATAGTTCCTAAATAAAAATTCGTTATGAATTGGCTATTGATTTTACAATTTGCTTATTATCTTCTCATCCTTTTAGTGATTTTAAGAGTGCTTTATGATACGCGTAGTAGCACAAAAGCATTAGCTTATATCTTATTCATTGTTTTTGTTCCTATAGTGGGAATGGTTTTTTATTTTTCTTTTGGAATCAATTACCGAAAAAGGAAATTATATACCAAAAAAATTGTGGTTGATGAACCTCTTCGCTTGCAGATTCTCAATAAGATGAATACGCATTCAGACGAAATTAGTAATTCAGGCTTGATTCCAGAGAAATACAAAACACTAACCGAATACATTCGTCGTGCTGGAAACAGTCCGTTAACTGCCAATAACAAAGTAAAACTACTGATTAATGGCGAAGAGAAATTTCCGGAATTAATAGCTGCTTTAGAAAAGGCAAAATCCCATATTCATCTGGAATATTACATCTATGAAAATGATATCACAGGAAATCAAATAGCCGACATCCTAATTAAAAAAGCAAAAGAAGGACTAGAAGTACGTTTTCTATATGATGATTTTGGAAGTCATGGTTTAGGTAAATCATTTATCAAAAAAATGAACGAAGCCGGCATACAAACTGCTCCTTTTTATAAAATTAGATGGTATGCTTTAGCGAACAGAATAAATTACAGAAATCATCGAAAAATTGTTATTATTGATGGTGTAATTGGATTTGTAGGGGGTATTAATATGAGTGATAAATACAGAAACGATGTAACGCTACCTAACAACTTATTTTGGCGTGATACGCATTTGATGCTGAACGGACAAGCTTCCTCCTATTTGCAATATGTTTTTATGTGCGATTGGAATTTTTGTAGTAAATCTAAATTAATTTATAAAGAAACCTATTTTCCTCAAATTTCGACTTCTAATGCGATTGAAAATGAAGTCGTTCAAATAGCAACTTCTGGTCCAGATAGTTCACAACCTGTCATTTTTTATTCTCTTTTGGAGGCCATCAGTAATGCTAAAAAAAGCATTTACATTACAAGTCCCTACTTTATTCCTGGTGAAAGTTTGATGGATATCTTAATTATTGCCATCCAAAGCGGATTAGATGTAAAGATTTTAATTCCAGGGATTTCCGATTCTAAAATGGTAAATGCCGCAGCAAGTGCTTATTATACAGAACTACTTCATCATGGAGCAAAAATTTATGAATATAAAAAAGGGTTTGTACATGCAAAAACTATGATTATAGACAATGATTTAGCAATAATTGGGTCGGCTAATATGGATTTTCGTAGTTTTGATCTTAACTTTGAAGTCAATGTAATGGTATTTAGTACAACCATCGCAAACCAATTAACAGTAGCATTTGAAAATGATTTAAAAGTAGCCGAGCAAATCGATAAAGACATTTGGCTTAATAGACCAAAATATATCCATTTATGGGAAAAAATGGTACGATTACTCTCTCCTTTTTTATAAAAATTAACTATGAAAGATTATTTAATGACATACCAATCACACATTCTATACATTATCGTTGTAATTTTTTCGGTAGTTGTTTTGAATATATTGACTTATTTTATTGACAAATGGTATAATTCTAAAAATGTTTTACATCTTGAAAACGATAAAATTAAACCGCTAAAATTATTAAAACGAACCTTAAATACACTTTGGTTTGTTTTAGGTGTAATTGCTCTAAGTTTTGTATTTGTAGATAGAAGCAAAGACAAAGAAATTATTGGATTTTTTAAACTCGTTAGCTATTTGGGTCTTGTTGCCGTTGTTACCATTGTGGCCGTTAGCACAACCAATCGTTGGTTTAATAATAAAATTCATGAAAAGACAGCCAATAAAAATGATCCTACGAGTTTTAAGTTCTTACGATATTTAGCAATATTCAGTATTTGTTATACTGGAATTCTGATGGCTTTATTTGCTTTTCCTTCTTTTAGAACACTAGCTCAAACAGCTTTGGGAGGTGCTGGACTTCTTGTTATAATAACGGGAGTTGCATCGCAAGAAGCGTTATCAAATATTGTGGGTGGCATCTTTATCATCTTATTTAAACCATTTAAAATTGGTGATATAATTAGAGTTACTGATTCAATGGTTGGTGAAGTGGTCGATTTAACAATGCGGCATACTTTATTAAGAAATTTTGAAAATAAAATGATTATTATTCCGAATTCTATAATCAATAAAGAGAAAATTGTGAACTACGATTTTGGGGAGTCGAAGAATTGTGAATATATAGAAATAAATATTACTTATGACAGTAACATGAAACTTGCAAAAAAGATTATGCAAGAAGAATGTGAAAAACATCCGCTTATTTATGACAACCGCACTATTATAGAAATAAATGAAAATGAACCTATTGTAAAAACAGCCCTCATTAATTTTAATGATTATACAGTAACTTTAAGAGCTTGGGCATGGTCTGCTAATTATTCTGACTCATTTACGTTAAAAACAAATGTATTTGAAAGTATCAAAGTTCGATTTGATCAAGAAGGAATACAAATGCAATTGCCGCTCAAAATAATTTCAACAAATAATACTAATTCCTTATAATCATTTTTCGCGGTATAATAATCATTGGTAGCTGTTGTCTTTGAATTCAATTGTTTTCAAATTCTTTCTGACGGCTTCAAGTTGAAAACGGGAGATATACTCAAAAAAAAAGCCAGAATTATTAATTAAATTCTGGCTTTTTTATAAAACACATTAGTCTAATCTTTCTACATTCGTAATTTCGAATTGCTTTTCTTCTTCGCCAAAATTCCATTTCACTACATCTCCGGTTTTATTTCCTACCAATGCTAATCCCATTGGACTAATGATTGATTCGGTATTGTTTTTTTTCTTCGCTCTAGCAGGAGCCACAAACGTGTAAATTTCTTCTTCGTTCGTCTCTAAATTTTTAATATTTACTTTCGAGTCAACCGTAACTACATCTAAAGGTAGATTTTTACGCGTAAGTTGCTTTGCCTTTTTTAGTTGTAATAATAAGGTTTCTTCTTCTAATGGAGTTACTTTTTTTCTTCTAATTAAATCTTTAATTAAATCGTAAATTCCAGTTGTTAATAATATTTCTTGTGTCATGAGTTGTTTTTTTGTACCAATCATATGATGCTTTTTTTACAAAATACCCAAACCATCATCCTTTTTTTAAAAAAAAAATTGGAATAAATGACAAAAGGCATCAATAGCGATTGATGATTAAAATTATATAGGATAAAATAGAATGGAATCAGAAGATTTCCCTGTCTTGGGTTTGACAGGGATTATTTTATAAACTCTTTAGAGCATCTTAAAAAGGAATCATCGTGAAGATAGGTCAACGAAAAAGTAAGCTCGTTCACTTTATTTTCACAAAAATAGCGTTGGTAATTCATTTTTTTATAATAAAAGACTAAGGTACAAAATATTACCAATTTCCAAAAGTTTTTAACAATTCATATAGAAATACAAGTTGATTTGTATTGTTTAAGAGTTTCTAAAAGCTCGTTTTGGATTCTGATTATGTTTTTGCCAATTTCTACAATAAGGTCTGTGGATATACTATTTTAGCTTCCAGTTAAAGTTAAGAATAAAATCTTATTTTTAACATATGAAACGAAAAAGAAAAATTTATATATCTAGAATTCCCTTTTTGCCATTTTGTGTTGTATTTAAATCAAAAGTAAATTAGTGGTGTGACAAAACGTGTCGTTTTAATTTATTTTATACGTTTTGGATGAAATCACTAAACAAATTATGAAGATTACTATTGTTAAAAAAAATCATTTATTTTATATCATTTTTAAGGTTTTAACATCTAAATTACCTTCAAATAATTTCTGTATAATTTTTTTAAAAATGCAATTATTTGAATCATTTAACATTGAAAAAAGGGTCATGCATGATTTAAGTCTTTTATCGTCAGGACTTCCAAAGATTATTTTGGGATTACTTTCATTCCGATTCAGGAGTTCATTTGTAATTTTCTTTAATCTTGCCCCTAGAATGGGGTAATTAAGGTATTCTTTGTCTTCGTTCAAGTCTTTTATTCCAAAATTCACGCTGTTTCACTTAGTCCAAGTGCTTTTAATTGTGGAAAAATATACCACATCCAATCCATTGGAACAGGTTTTCATCCAGAGCATGGAAAACCTTTGCGTCCGATTACGGATTATATGGTACAGAAATATGTGAGGAAGCTTAAGGATTAAGCTATAAATTCTAGGAATCTAGTAACTCCCAAAGGTTTTCAAATACTTCTAAAGTTATCCTATCAGTTGTTTTTGTCATATTGAAAATTGACTTTCAACTGTTCTAAACATCTTCGAGTAATCAGTAAAGACTTGATTAAATCTTGAATAAGAGCAGAAAGTTCAATATATTTGATACTATTTATTTGTTAAATAGGTTATACCCTTCCGAAGGACAATGGCAAAACTCTTGAAATGAGCAACAGAAAAATCACCACAATTTTAGGCAAAGCCATTAGAGAAGGGAAGTATTTGAACATATACTACAAAAACAAACAAGGGGAAACCAAACCCTTCTGGATTTGTATTTTAGATATTTTCGGTGATGATAAAATGGTGGTGGACATGTTTAATGTCAACAAAGATGAGCCTATTCTCAAATGTACGCTTTCGATATCCAGCATTCAATCGGCTGAAATTCTGAAATTCTCCCACTATGATGTGCCTGAGAAATTAATAAAAAAGCTACAGGAGGACGAAAGTTTATTCGTTTATGAATTTGACCGATACAATAATGCGATTTTAAATTATTATTTAGAATGTTACAAAGCCAACAGCGACCCTTTTTTACATCAAGCCTATTTATTGCCAGAGATTGATTTGACAGTACTGACTCAGCAAAGCCCGTTTCAATTATCAATTGAACAACAACACTACCTCCTCAAAGAAATTTACCACAATGAATACAACAAGTTTCAGGAATACAAATTGGCCCTAAGTGAATTTTCTATTGATATGGCCTCCAAAGGTAAGTTTGTAGTAGCCTACCGGGAGTTGACATATAATCCGGTAAAGATGACTATTCAAATCAGTAAAGGCACACACTTTAACCCCAATTTTTATATCAAAGATGTGAAGTACGCTTTATCATATTATACCGATATGAGCACAGCTGATTTTGAAGATTTCTACCTAAGCGACCCATCTACGACCATTGAATGGTTAAGTGAAAATTTTAAAGTAGGTGAATTACCCAATACGCGACCCGAAGTAGTCGTCTTAGGGTATTCTAAAATTGATATAGCTCCGGTGTTTGATCAAATCAATACCGAACAACAAAACAAGGAAATGCAAATTCCGTTGAAAGCGTTTTTTAAAAATGCATCCTTATTAGACCGAAAAAACAGAAAAGAACCCCACATCGTGTTGTACGATAAAAATGTGAACATTGACCAGTTACGAACCATCTATAATTCACTCAAATATCCTATTACGTATGTGCAAGGTCCTCCCGGAACTGGAAAAACACAAACCATTTTAAACATTGTCGTCAACTGTATCACCAATACTAAAACCATACTGATTTCTTCCAATAACAATATTCCCATTGATGGCATCAAAGAAAAATTAACGTTAGGAAAGTACCGCGATAAACAAATTGTTCTTCCCTTCATTCGGTTAGGAAACAAACAATGTACGCTAGAAGCTTTGCAAACTATCAAAAAACTGTATGAATTTGAAACGACCGATGTACCAAAAGAATCGCTTTTGCTCAATCTAAAGGAAAATTCAAAAGAGCGAAACAAACAATTGGTGGAAAAGTTACAGCAGTATGAAGAACGAACCGATTTACAACAGAATCTTGAATTTATAGAAGGATTGTTGTCCAGAGGTGATTATTATTTATTGAAATTAGAAAAAGAAAAACTGGAAGAGAAATTACATTCTATACCGGTAACTAAAGAAGAAGATGTAAAAGGCATTTTTGAAATCATTGAAGGGAATTACAAGTTACTTCAATTTTTCTACTTTGAATCGTTAAAGTACATCAAGCGTTTAAAAACGAAAGACTATATTGAATTAATTGAAATTCTCCACATTGAGGAAGAAAATGAACAAATTAAAGAATTTAATAATTGGTTGAGCGACGATAAAAACATGGAAAAGTTTACCAAAGTATTTCCAATTATTTTAACCACCAATATCTCCAGCCGCCGGTTGGGACAAAAGTTCAAATTTGATTTATTAACCATAGACGAAGCCGGACAATGTGATATTCCAACCAGTTTAGTGCCTATTTCTAAATGTAAAAACATGGTCTTGATAGGCGACACCAACCAACTACAACCCATTATCCTGTTTAATGAGCACAAGAATGATAAACTGATGAAGCAGCTCAACATTGATACGGATTACAGTTACTTCCATCACTCCATACTGTCGGCCTATAAAAAAATGGACAGCATTTCAAGGGAAATTTTATTGAGCTATCATTACCGCTGTGGGAAAAAAATTATAGAGTATTCCAACAAACGCTTTTATGAACAACGTTTAAACCTCTCGGCTATCAAAGAAAATGGGAATGTTGAATTGCTTGTGGTGACCAATGCCAACCAAAAGTATAAAAACGCACAACTGGAAGAAGCCATTGAAATTGTAAAGTACATCAAGAACAACAAGTTGACCGATGTATTCATTCTTACTCCGTTTAGAAACCAAGAAGAAGTACTTCAGCATTATGTGACCCAAGCCAAAGAAGCCGGAGTGATTGCTGATTCCGTAAGTTGCGGCACCATTCACAAAGTGCAGGGCCAAGAAAATAAGACCATCATCATCTCCACTTCCCTTTCCACCAAAACCAGCCGAAAAACCTACGATTGGATTAAAAACAACAGCCAATTAATAAACGTGGGCATTACCCGAGCTAAAGAAAACTTGATTGTCGTCACCGATTTAAACGCAATTGATGTTTTATCGCGTAAAGACGATGATTTGTATGCCTTAATTGACTATGCCGCCAAAAACGGTACCACTCACGTTACTCAAAGTGCAGTGAATAAATTAACCATTGGTTTTTCCAACAATTCCAAATTTGAAGATGAGTTTTATAAAACCATGCAACATTATTGTTCGCTCAAGGATACTCGTTTCAGGCGAAATGTAAAAGTGGTGGACATATTTCCGGAGGAAAAAGACAATCCGTTGGTAAATAAAAAGGAATTGGATGGCGTACTCTTTCAAAACAATCAACCCAAAGTGGTCTTTGAATTGAATGGGCAAGAGCATTATCACCACAAAAACACCATGAAATCAGATGCTCTTAAAATGGAGCTATTGAAAAAAAAGCAGCTCAAATTGCTGTTCATTCCCAACCAATATGTGAAACATTATGAATTTATCCGTGAATTAATTAATAAGTTTAATGGTGATGTGTACCAAAGAACCTTATTTGATAATTACGATAGTAGTCATTGAGAATTGAGGAGAATGTTTGTTTAGCATTTTATTTCAGTTTATAACGAAAAATAATATTCTTTACTGTTTTGTGCCATCAATTTTCCTCTCAAAACTAGAAAATCTTGATAATCATCAATTCCCATTTCCATAATTTCAAGAGGCACACAATTCGCTTTCAAATTCGCTTTCTATTCCTGAGCGTTTGATAAACCACTAACCAATCGAGTATCAGAATCCATTTGTGACACAATTAAATCAAAATACTCTTTTGGGTGAAGGGCAAAGTAAGAGCCATTCGCCGAGCAGAGTACTATTGGAAGAATTGGGATAGCTTGGGGCTTTTCATAGGAAGACTTTGCGGAGGGAGTTACTCCATTCCTATTGTCATCACAATTTGGTTGTTACTTTTTGCCCGTTTGTAGTCTTCATTGAGTATCGACGTTATTCCCGAACCGAGCGTAATTCTGGTTGGTTTAAGAAATCCGTCATAAACAATTTGGTTATTAAAAGGTAAAATGGTTGCCTCTACTAGAATTGGGATACGATCAAAAAAATGGTCAAATCGGTCGCCTAATGCTTTTACTTCATAAAACATGTTGCTTTTTGTGTCGATGAAAATGGCGTGATTTTTCAAACATTTAAAAATGATGAAGTCACTGCTAATTGACGTATTAAAACCTCCCAATATTTTGATTTGTTCAGTCGTTAATTCGTCAAAATGGGTCGAGATGTAATCATCCAATAATTCTTTGTTGTCTAGAAAATAATTGCGGCAGTTTAATTTTACGCTAAAGTCTGTTTCTACAAAATCAGTAAATTCCATTTTTTTGTCAATTATTTTACTTTGCTGACCAACGAAAAAAAGTAATCTAAGATGTGCTTCTAAAAATGTTTTATATTCTATGTTTGTAAGTGTCATTTACTTGTTGTTTTTTTAGTTTTTAATGCGAACTGGGATAAATAAGATATCTTATTTTCTTTTCTATCACCACTTCCTTTCCTGGCTTTGTCCACTCGACGATAGGAGATAGCTCATTATCTTTTTTTATTTAAAAAGTATCAATCTGCGAATCAGCGGTGTATTTTAAAATGTTGCGGCTAAGTCAGAGACGCCGAGCAGTGTGCTGTCAAAGAAGACTTTGGATAGCAGGGTTAAAAATATGGGGGAAATAGCATCATGTATTTTTAATCTTCCCAAACGCCACCTCATCACAAAACCCCATTAAATAAAAATCATCAAGTTCATCGGTCTTCCATTTTCCTTTTAGATATTTAAAACCATATACCCGCCTTTTTTCATCATCATGATTATTAAAGACAATCTCCAATTGGTCTTTGGCTTTAAAAACCATCGGCATATCAAAAGCATCTCCTTCATTCAATCGGTTTTCTAGTATGATTTTATTGATTTCAAAATCGACCTCCATCCAGTCGTTGGGCATCACAGACAGCCCCATAAGGATCTCATTTTTATCCTTATTCCGTCGATACAACGCCCAATAGTGCTTCAACTTTTCAGTGGAAGTTGCTTTGCACGTACAGAATTTTATGGTAGAGGTTATTTTACACATAACTTACGCTTGATCATCTAAATAATCTTGCCAAATTTCCTCCCATTCTTTTAAATAAGCCATCGCAGAGTCATAACTATAAAAAGTTTGTTTTGCAGTCTCATTAAATTCTTGCTTCTCAAGTTCTCCTGTCAACGGGTGTCGAATATAAGCATACCGTGTTTTAAACTCTATCGTTAAGGTATGAGGTGTGCTTTCTTCAAAAATATTTAAGTGGAACGATTTGATGGTCGATAATTCAACACTTAATCCAGCGTGCGTTATTACTCTTGGTGCATTCATTTTTTTTTATTTAGTATTCTAACTATTATCCACAATCCCAATCTCCTGTTCACTCAACACATACAACGCATAAACCATAAAATCAATCTCTTGCTCTAAAACACTCGTGGCTGGTGAAAGTTTTTTATTTATAAACTACGATTAAGAAAATTGAAGTTAATAGTTGAATTAAAAATTTGATGAATTACTCTCTATAACCCTCATAGATTACATAATGTTGAGACCATTTTTGTTTGATTTTAATATAATTTTGATTGTATTCTAAGATACACAATCTAAAACCCGCATTGGGTGATTGAGTCACTGTTTTGATGCAATTACTACCATCTTTAAAATAAATTATTGGATATATTATTTTTACAATCGTGTATTTATAATCATAAACCCAAGTTCCTCCCAATAAAGCTCCAACAGGTTTTTCAATTTTACGAACTCCGGATTCATCTGTATAAATTCTAAAACTCAAACTACCGAGGGAAATTGGTTCAAGGTCTTCTATCTCTTCAATTTCGGTTATATTTTCTCCAATACTATCTAATTTTGTCCTTCTTATTAAACGCCAACTGCCCTCAACTTCATCAAATCTTGTTGAAACACTATTGTCTTGACAATCGCATATTAAATCTGGTTCATTTGTAGGGTCATCGGATGACGTACATCCTGATATTATAAATAAGGCTGTACAAAAAACTAAGTTTGAAATTCTTCTTTTTTTAAATAAATTTTTCATGGTACTCTTGTATTAATTAATCACTTTTTGAGTTTATCATCTAAAGATGTTCTAAAATTTTCGTTTTTATTTTTTACTGTTTCGTTTTTCCCATAATCTAACTATTCACTACAATCAAAATCCCTCTCCTTCAACCCATACAATTCACAAACCTTTTCAACACTATAGTTAAAATCTTTCATATCCAAAAGAGCCAACTTAACTTTAATCGCTTTCTCACGTTCAGCACTAATACGAAACTCCGAATGCATTAAAGCAGTCAGTTCATCCCTGTCTTTTGTTTTCTTGTTTCCCATTTTCTAACTTTTAAATAAATCTGAATAATTAGTTTTTACCAATTCGATTATTTGTTTACTTACTGATTCGCTGACAACTCCACCAACAACCATTTCAGAAAGTTTACCAATAAAAATTTCAGTCCAATGTTTCTTATTCAAAAAATACAAATCTTTTAATTCCTCAAACTCTTCAAACAAATCATTATAAGTTACCTCTTGACCAAGTTTTAAAGTATTTAAATTTTCTAGAATTTTTTGTAATGTTTCATTAATACTAGTTCTTTCTTCTTTATTAAAATCAATTGGAGTAAGTTGCAATTCTAAATCTTCAATTTCTTCTTGTAAAAAGAATAAAACATTTTCATAGAATTTGTTGTAGTCACAATTTTTTAAATCATGACATACTTGTAAATGAGTCTCGTATTCAATTTTTATTATTTTGATGAGATGATTTACAAACTCAATTTTATGGGGTGTTTTTCGATATTCAAAAAGTTGATTTCGTACTTTAGAAATAAAGTTTTTATATAAATCACCCGTATTTAAATTGTATTCTAAAAACTCTTGTGCTTGCTTCTGAATTAAATTCATTTTTTAAATTTACTTTATCTCCCCCGATAACTATCCCATGAATCCTTTCGTGTGGTCAATATTCCTTCTTCTTCCCTTTCTTACTATAAACGTATACTTCTCATACGGCTCATCCAAAACTCTGCTCCGCAAATATCTCCTGACATTACAATCTACTTACTCAACGCCTTTAAAATTCTTTCTTCGCTAATTACAATATCTCTAAAAAGGACATGAGGGAATTCTTGATATTTTGAAGTTTTAAAACCATTAAAAATTTTAATTAAAGTTGGAGCAGTGATAAGTGATAAATTCATTTCTGTATCCATTTCACAGTCATAAATAAAATCATCACTAAACTCTGGAGCAACAAGTAGAATTTTCAAAATTCTTAAATTGTTTTTTAAAGCAAGATTTTGATATGATTTAAGCTGTCTAGAAACTGAGCTAAATTTGTTATATCCTTTTTCTTTAATCGTTTTACATTCAACAATGATGATTTCATTATTATTTAAATTTAAAAGGATATCCATCATATCATTTTGAGTATTCAATTGAGATTTTAATTTTTCATCAATATTGAAACCCAATCCCTTAAAAATAATCTTAGTTAATTCTTCAAATTTTAAACCTATCTCACTCTCTTTAATAATAATACCGTTTTCTTTTAAAACATTTAAATTTCGATAGGCTACATTTTCAAAATTTTCTAAATAAAGATTTTCTACATCTTTATAATGATCAAGGATATTCAATAAATCATCACCACGTTGTTTAATCTTATTGTCTTTTATAAATTTTGACAAATCTTGTTTATTAAGTAAATCTAAAATATCACGTGGTTTGATATTATAATCAAGTAATAAACTTGCAATTAAAACATATTCATCTTGCAATTCAAATTGTTCTTTCAGTTCTTTATTCAACTTTGGTAATGATTGATTTAGTTCCGTCAACATTTTATCAAAACCGTCTAACGAGATACCTACTTTCTCATCTTTTTCAACATTCTCAAAATATTCAATAAGACTTTTAATTTTATCTTCTAAAGTGTTTCCTTTCAAATTAGGAATATTTAAACCTTTCTCACAAAGTTCATTAAGTGTCTTTTTCTTGTCAGTAAGACTCATTCCTTCTTTATAAATGTCATTTGATAATAACCCTGAAAAAGAAATACCCTCTTTTATTATTCCCTCAATTTTTTGACTAACAGTTAATTTTTTATCAATATTATGGCTTTTAGCAATTTGATTAATTACTGGTTCTCGAAGCAATTTCAAAGTACGACGATAAAATTTATCCGCTATTTCTTTTTCTCTTACTCGTCTTAGTAAACGAACCATTTCATCTGCCACATAAATTGTATTATCCTTTTTAGAATAAAAAACAACACCTAGATTTTTCAAATTATTAATTACATCTAAAATATCGTATTTTTTAATAGGTAAAATAGAATAATTGATGAGTTTTATTTCCTCCTGCGATAAACCAAGTTGTTTTGATAGTGTAAGTATAATAGATAATTCATCAGCGGTTATTTTTGCATCTCTGTTATTCGTTATATCATTATTATATGCAGTAAATAAACATGATTTATAGATTTGATAATCTCTTTTTCTAGTCTCACTGATTTCAGATTTTTCATTATCTAATTCTATATTAAGTAATTTTATTTTATTTTTCAAGTTTTTGATTTCGTTCTCATACAAACGAGAAAACCAATCTTGTTTCATAATGCAATTTCCATCACGAATAATAATATCAATTAGAATATCTAATTGAGAATTTGCCTCTTGAAATTCACTTACCAAATGATTTACAAATTCATCTGAAATTAACTCGAAAATATTAGATATGTTTTGACTATCTACTGTTTTAATAGTTTTGTCTGAAGTATTTAATATCTTTTCTATTTCTTTAGCGGTCTTCGGTTTTTTGGAAATGATATTGTCTATTATTTTTATAAAAGAGTTCTTTTCTAGCGAACCAAGTTTGTCTAATATTTTTTCTAGTTTCATATGTTGTGTTATTTATTCAATTGGAAGTATTTTAACGTTTTGCAGCTACCCGAAGGGCGGGACTTTTACCACAAAACTTGATTTGAAAAACTAATGTTTGATTAACCAAAAAACTGTCTTTGGAACACGAAACCCCGCCTTTTGGGTAGGTGCTGTTATAGCCAGTGGTTTTCTTCGTCATTGTCCGCCAAGTTTAATGATTTTTACTTTCTCTTGTTGCACTGATTTTTCGTCTGTGTCGTCCGAATAGTAAGCGAAAAAGTCAGAATGAACGTCACCTAAATAGTCGTGAAAGCCCCAACCAATGCCACTTGTGTCGCTAACAACTTTACCTGCTCGGTCTGCAAACTTGTTAAGCAAGTTTTCTTTTTTCATAAGTGTCAATGCGGCAACATAAGTTGTCTCCATACTTGAATAAAAACCTTCGTCAATGTCGCCAAAGTCGTTGGTAAATTTTACACCTGTCTCAACGTAAAACAGCATAAGGTCTGCAAGTAAGTCAGAGGAAGGTACTAGTTTTTTGAAGTCGCTGATTGCTTGTTTGCCGTCTTTGAGTTTGTAGTTGTAACCACGCTTTGGGTAAAACGCTTCAAAAACTTTGTCACGATATTTTTCAAAAAGTTCTCTCTCGTTGGGGTTTAAGTAAAAGTCAAAAAACTCTTTTACTGATTTGTTCTTTTTATACAAGTCCGCAACAAGGTCAATGAGTTTGTCCTTGTCGAGTTTTTTGAGTTCTTTTTTTAAGTCTGTCAGTCCCATATTTTTTAGTTGTTACGGTCGTCCTACCATTGGCTATAACTTCTCAAATATATACTATTCTTACAAATAATTAAACAGGCATTTCACCACTTTTTACAAATATAAAGGGCTTAGTATTATTTATTTTACGGTTTTCCGCATTCTCAATAAAAATTCATAGAAGTTCATCCCACCGATTGGCAAGAAGTTGTTTTTGGAATCACTAAAATCGTATAAATAGGCTTATTTCAAAAAGATATACTACAACTGATTTTGCTCCCTTTAGGGATGGGGGTAAACAAAATCAGCAGTCACCAAGTTTTTTTCTTTCCCCTACCCTAAAGGGTGGAAAAAAAGTGTCAATTTTTTTCTTTCCCCAACCCTAAAGGGTGGAAAAAAACTGTAGTTCAAACAGATATTCTACTGAAAATTACTCCCTGATTTTGCTCCTTTTAGTGTTGGGACAAACAAAATCAGCAGCAGTCACCATGTTTTTTTCTTTCCCCTACCCTAAAGGGTGGAAAAAAATCTTATTTCAGACAAACATCCTAATGAAAAACAACTCCCTGATTTTGTTCCCTTTAGGGCTGGGGTAAACAAAATCAGTAAAGAACCCCAACTGAAAACCAAATAACCACGAAATTTCTCAGCACCTTAGAACCTTAGCACCTTAAAAAAATGAGCTACCTCCTTTGTCGACATGACAAACTACGAGAAGATTGTGATGCAAGAAAACAAAATCAGTATATCATCAAATGCCATTACAGTCCCCCTTCTTATACCCCTCATTTTATAACCCTGTGCTTAGAGTAAAAAGAGAACTAAAGTTACTTTGATGACTTTCTCACGACTGTTCCTTAAGAAATCTCCCAATTTATTCGTTGAAACCCTTTTCGAGGGTATTAATTTAAACCAGAAAGATTCTGATAACGAAAGGTTTAGTAAACCTTTAAAAAAAAGTCGGATATTTAGTGATAAATCGTTTGTAGAAACAAAAAATCATTCTATATTTGCACTCGCAATCATAAAATGATTGTGTTTTATTGGAGAAATGGCAGAGTGGTCGATTGCGGCAGTCTTGAAAACTGTTGACTGTAACAGGTCCGGGGGTTCGAATCCCTCTTTCTCCGCAAAATTAAAATCCTAACGATTGATTATCAATTAGTTAGGGTTTTTTATTTGCTAAAAATCCCCACATTATCCCCGCATTTTTTGTGTTTTGCAAAAATATGTTTTTAAATTAGTCAATTTGTATTATGTGTCTAAGTTATATTTTGAAGAGTTTTATTTAGCATTCTGATTAAGATTTCTAAAAAGTTTATTAAAAAATGAAATTAATATTTCCACTTTTTATGATAGTGTCATTATTATTTACCCCATTTATCAATACAATATTTTGCAATATCTTCAATATCAGTATATGGCTCGCAGGATGTAGTTAAACGTACATAAAATTCTTTGCCTGATTGTCCATTTATGAAAATTGGATAGGTTTTACTTGGAAATACTGTTATAACAAAAATTTCCTTTTCATCAATTGTTACAAACTCACCGTTAATGTTACCCGAAATTCCTTTGAAATAATCTCTTATCAGTTTATCTATTTGTAAAGAAAAATAATCTCTATGATCTTTCCCTTTTGGTTGAGCTAGGGAATAATCATCTTGTAAGCCATTAATGGTTTTATCATCACCAACACCTATAAACAAAAAGCCTCCATTAGAATTTAAAAATGAACAAATTACTTTAGCAATGATATGCCTAACAAACATTCTATAGCCACTTGTATTACCTACTTTGTCATAATAATATAAAAGAGATGGCTTGAATTCAACCTGATTTGTTTCACCTCCTTGAATTAATTCTTCATATGTAATTGAAGTTTTTGTATCATGAGCAGATATGTCACCTTCTTCATCTAGTTCTTCATTTGTTAGATAAACATCATAGCCAGTCCAATCAAAAGGAGTTTTCAAAATATCATTGGGTTCCGTTATGTCACCATCAGCATCATAGAAATTAATTGTTTCCTTATAGTTTTTAAAATCATAACCAAAATAGTTATAATACCAATATTCGTGATTTAGACCATCCATAAATGATTGTGCCGAAGTACCACCATATTGAATACCGTGTATTAGATATTCATCTCCAATTATATCATTATAAATTTCATCTTCAATTGGATTGTCAATGACTAAGTAAACACCTATACCATTGCCATAACTGTTCGGAAAACCTTTACTAATCCCTTCAATTTTAGTAATTATTCCAGAATCTACAAAAGAAATAATATCTTCCCTTGTTTGTTTGTCGGAAACGTAGGTTTTATTAATACCCTGAAGTAATACGTCTATATAATTTTGATAAAAATCAAATGCTTGTTCTCTTGCTATTATTGGATTAGTATTTACAAATTTCTCATTGATTTCAATAAAATCAATATTACCGTCTTCAATAAAACGAATTAGTTTTGCCTTAACTATGTAGTGTATAGATACCTCCATATTATTTTTTTAAAAGTGGATATACTAATTTAGCTTCCAGTTAAAGTTAAGAATAAAATCTTATTTTTAACCTATGAAACGAGAAAGAAAAATTTATGATGCAGCTTTTAAGACCAAAGCTGTGCAACTAAGCAACGAAAGGG
>NZ_JAQVCH010000019.1 GCF_028689845.1 Flavobacterium sp.
GCCATATAAGCTTTAGTTTTAAAAACTTATATGACTTATATGGTAAAAAAAAGTAATTTAAAAACATAAATGAACAGCGGTCTACACCAGAGCGATTGATGAAGGATTTTTCGACAGTCGCTCAGCAAAAAGCGGTGAAAAAGTTGCATTAAACTATTTACCATAATAAGCCATTTAAGTTAACTAAGCTTTAGTTTAAAAACTTATATGACTCATATGGTAAAAAAAAGTAATTTAAAAACATAAATGAATAGCGGTCTACACCAGAGCGATTGATGAAGGATTTTGCGACAGTCGCTCTGCAACAAGCAGTAAAAAGTTGCATTAAACTATTTACCATAATAAGCCATATTAGTTAACTAAGCTTTAGTTTTAAAAATTTATATGACTTATATGGTAAAAAAAAAGTAATTTAAAAACATAAATGAACAGCGGTCTACACCAGAGCGAATGATGAAGGATTTTGCGACAGTCGCTCAGCAATAAGCGTTGAAAAAGTTGCATTAAACTATTTACCATAAAAGCCATTTAAGTTAACTAAGCTTTAGTTTTAAAAACTTATATGACTTATATGGTAAAAAAAAGTAATTTAAAAACATAAATGAACAGCGGTCTACACCAGAGCGATTGATGAAGGATTTTGCCACAGTTGCTCAGCAACAAGCAGTGAAAAAGTTGCATTAAACTATTTACCATATAAGCCATATAAGCCATTTAAGTTAACTAAGCTTTAGTTTTAAAAACTTATATGACTTATATGGTAAAAAAAAAGTAATTTAAAAACATAAATGAACAGCGGTCTACACCAGAGCGATTGATGAAGGATTTTTCGACAGTCGCTCAGTAACAAGCGGTGAAAAAGTTGCATTAAACTATTTACCATATAAGCCATATAAGTTAACTAAGCTTTAGTTTTAAAAATTTATATGACTTATATGGTAAAAATAAAAAGATAATTTGAAAATCTACCATTCCAAAAACTTCCATAAACACACTTTTTGCCTTTGGACAGAGGTTTCACAAACTGATTTTGATTTGCAAAAACCACAGTTTAAAAGTAAATCAGGAAGTGAATATTATTTCACTGAAAAAGGTGTTTACCGAATTTCCAATCATTGGGGACGAGCCGCCAATTGCCGTTGGCGATTAATTTCATTGTCTGATTATAAAAACCAACACACCAAAATAGGTTTTGCCCGTTGGACCGATTTTTATCCGAACGACGAAACCGCTAAATTATTCTTTATTCAAGTTAATTTTGACCAAAAAACAGTTGATTTTTTTCATAAAGACATGCCATTTTATGATGGAAAAGCCGTTTTGTTAAATGCTGTTGAAACCGCCAAAACGATCAAGATTATTAAACAAATTTTGAATGAAGAAGCCTGGGCAAAGTATTTGAAATATGAAAATTTGGAGTTTTTACGAAGAGAATTCGTGGAGAAAATTATAAATTCAGATTTAAGTTTAAATGAAATTAAAAGAAATTATTTTTAGCTTTTAAACCTTTATACGTTAACTTCGATTAAGCTTAATTTCTTTATGTTATAAAAAGTCTTCGTGCTATTTCTCAAACATTCCAACCGTTCCGCCGACCCAATCTTTGTCTTTGTTGAATTTTACACCAATCATTTCGCCACGACTAAGTCGCACCAAGTTCGTAACGATAGTAGGCGAGGGGGCATCTTTTTTCCAAACAGCTAAAAGTCGAACTTCTGCTTTTACTTTACCATCCGGCGATTGAATGATAGGCAAATAATTCACTTTTTTCTGAAGAATGTACAAGTCTTTTTCTTTCACCGCTTCGATATCTCCTTTTTTAATATGAAAGATTACGCCGCTTCCAGAAAAAGAAAACAAAGGTTTGAGCACATAGTTTTCTAAATCGGGTGGAATTTCTTTTAAATCGCTTAATAAAGTGGTTTCAATGAAATATTTTCCTTTTAAGTAGGGCAAAATAAATTTACTGATACGGAAAAACCAATTCGGATGGCCCGCCCATTCAACCTCTAAATCAGCTGAAAAATCAAAGTTTAATTTTAAATCGGCACGCAAATCTAATTCATCAAAAATTACGCGGTTATAGATTCGTTTAACTTGAATTTCATTTCCCTTTTCATTCGTATAAAACAATAGTTTTCCTTTTTGGACTAATTGGGTGACACAAATTACTGGAATTCCTATGTCGCGATGACAGTAGTCAAAATCAATTTTGGTATTTTGTTTTTCGGGCTCAATTTCTAAAAGGATGACATTTTCTTTTGGGAAATGATTGCAAATTACTTCTTCTATCAATGCCAAATATGAATCCGGATTTAATCCATTTAAATACGGAGTTAAATCAGAAAGAAATGGATATTCTGCTTTAAATTTTTGAGCTAAATTACTTTGAAAATTAAACAAAGAAGGAAAACCTTGTACTTCAATCAATTTAGGAATCACGTTTCCGTCTTCTTCGCAAATGCCAAAATCAATTGCTAAAAAAGTGGTGTGTTCATCTTCGTTAGGAACTTTTCGATTGAGTTCTAATGCTTTATTTGTCAATTCTTTAAAGTCTTCCTTTTGAATGAATGCTATCACTTCTTCACAACCTTCCATCAATTGCTTTTTTAATTCATTTGAAATAAAAAAAGGGGTTTCACCAATTCTAAAAGTAGGTTTGTAATCAAAATCAGCCGTAATACTTTCTACTAAATGATTGTATTTTTCAATTGAAAATTCTTCGTTGAATTGCGTTCTATAGTTGGGATTCATAATTCAAATTTTAAACAAAAAAGGCACAAAAATAAATTTCAATTGTGCCTTTTAATTGTTAGATTTATTCGATTAATTCGATAATATTTTTTTGTGTTTCAATAAATCATTAATGGCAATGCGAAGAAAATTAGGAATTATAGTTTCATTGGTTTTATAGATTTTATCTTCTTCGACCAGATTTTCGAGCATTTTCATGTATTTTGCTTTTCCTTTCATTTGAATGATTTTCTCTCTAAAATCTTTATTTTTTAAATGAGCCAAAAAACTCAACGGATCTGCTTCTGGATGAAATTGCAATCCAACGATTTCATTAGAAAAACGAATGCCCATGATGGCTCGTTCGTACTGTACATGGTCTCTAATTTTTTCTAAGGCAATGATTTCTGCTCCTAGTTTTTTTAAGTTTTTCAAAAGTGGTTGTACTACTTGATAATCGCGGCTATCGATGGCATAAAATGGATTTTCAAGTCCTTCAAAAATAGGATCTTTTAAACCTGCATTCACTTTATGTGTGGTCATGATGCCAAAAGAAGTATCTTTTCGTTTATTAATTTCGGCTAAACCAAAGTGTTTACAAGCCATTTGAAAAGAATGACAGATTAATAACAAATGCTTTTTCATTTCATTTTCCTGATTCCATTTCCAAATAGAATCGAGGAGTTCGTAATATTTCGCATCCCATTTTCCGTTTCCTTCTAACGGATTTCCGGGACCACCAGTTGAAATATAAATATCAAATTTTTTAATATCTGGAATTTCTTCTTTTCCACGAATATCAAAAACCTGGAAGGAAATCATTTGATTAAACCGATTGATGATATCAAAAATACAACGCATTCCCTGATTGGGTTCGCCATTATACATATCTAATACAGCTACTTTTATTTGTCTATTCATTTGAAAGCAATTAATTTAAACAAAGATAACTTTTTTGTTTAATTAGCGGTTATTCTCTAATTTTCAATTTATAAAAATAAAAATTTACATTTTTTCTTTACAAGATGTTTGAAATCTTTATTACTATTCTAAAATAATATAATCAACCTAAATTCCTTTCGTAAATTGACTTGTTATAAAATCTACTACTTTGGTTAAATCTTGTGTTTCTTCAAAAATGGCTAATTGTTTAGCGGCACCCGTTCCTTCTCGTAGAATGGTGTGGACATAGTTGATTTCATCACGACTGCCTAATTCGTCGACGACATCTTCAATAAATTCAAGTAATTCTAGGATTAACTCCTTGGTAGGAACTTCTTTTTGCAATCCAAAATCAATCATATTTCCTTGAACACCATAACGAGCAGCCCGAAATTTATTTTCTTTTATTAAGGCTAAGCGATAGACATTAAAACTAGTATTGCCCATATTTAATCGATAAAGTTTTGCTACAATTGCTTGAATAATCGCCACGATACAAATGGTTTCATCAACGGTCAAACTCACATCACAAATTCTAAATTCGATGGTATTATAAAATGGATGTAAACGTAAATCCCACCAGATTTTTTTTGGATTATCAATACAATTGGTTTTGACTAAGGTTTCCAAAAAATTATCATAAGATTGTACCGAATCAAAGTATTCTGGCAAACCTGTTCTCGGAAATTTGTCAAATACTTTGGTGCGAAATGATTTGTAGCCGGTATTTCTACCTTCCCAAAAAGGCGAATTGGTAGATAACGCAAAAATATGAGGTAAGAAATAACAAGCTTGATTGATCAATTGGAGCCCGATTTCACGACTTTCAATTCCGACATGGCAATGCATCCCAAAAATAAGATTCGAACGGGCAGCATCTTGCAATTCGTTGACGATGGTATGGTATCTTGGATCATCTGTAATGGGTTGGTCTTGCCATTTTGAAAACGGATGCGTTCCAGCAGCACCAACTACTAAACCTTGATTGGCCGCTAATTCTACGATTTTTTTACGTAAAAAAGTGATTTCTTCTCTCGCTTCTTTTACGTTTTTGCAAATGTTGGTTCCAACTTCCACCACAGATTGGTGCATTTCGGATTTTACTTGTTCTTGGAGAATAATTTTTGCTCCATCAACAATTTTAGACATGTGCGAACGTAAATCTCTTGTTACTGGATCTATAATTAAATATTCTTCTTCTACACCTAAGGTAAAAACAGGTAACTCTTTCTTCATATTCATTCAGTTATTAAAAGTTTTTTTAGCTTAAAATCGTTTGGCATCCATAACAGAATCTTTCATAAACGTTCCCCACGTAAGATTCATTTGACCCTCTTTTTGTTTTTTAGCATATTCAATGGCCATTTTTGCTGCTTCTTCCACAACCCAATCAAAATTTTCTTGACCTACAGAAGTTAACTCGGCATCAGGAGCTGGATTTCCGAAATCAATTGCATAGGGAATTCCATCGCGGACAGCAAATTCAACGGTATTAAAATCATAACCTAAACCTTTGCAAAGGCGTAGCGTATAATCTTTCACCGTTGCTAATAACTTTTTATCGGCTGGAGGTCCATCTACTACATAGCGTAAATGATGTGGGTTCCGCGGTTCATAAGGCATGATTCGAACTGCTTTTCCGCCAAGGCAATATACCCGAAAATACTGGTCAAAAACAATTTCTTCTTGTAAAAGCATGACTAATTGGCCTGTTTCTCGGTGAATTTCCCAAAACATATCACGATTTTCTAAACGGTAAACATTTTTCCATCCGCCACCAGCATACGGTTTCATATAAGCTGGAAATTTGATGTAGTCAAAAATAGCTTCCCAATCCATTGGATATTTTAAGTTTCGAAATGATTTACTAGTGGTATCTGTTGGATGCTCTGCAGAAGGAAGAATAACGGTGTTAGGAAGCGGAACGCCTAATACATCTGCCAAACAGTTATTAAAAAATTTATCATCGGCACTCCACCAAAAAGGGTTGTTTATCACCGCGGTGCCTGTTAAGGCTGCGTTTTTAAGATAGGCTCTATAAAAGGGCACATCTTGTGAAATTCGGTCAATAATAACCGCATATTCGGTCGCTTTATTTTGTACTACTTTGTCAATTGATACGGCTTCTGCGATAATTCCTTTTTCATTTTTTGAATTGACCCTTTCAATAAAAGCTTGTGGGAAAGTATCCTCCATTCCAAATAAAATTCCAATTTTTTTCATGTTCTAAATTTTTATGATTAGTTTCAAATTCAATTAAAAATATTTAATTCTTGATAAATAATGCGGAAACATTTCTCGCCAAACTGGCCAATCATGTTCTTTATCTTGGCGAATATCAAGCCAATGCGGAATATCACGATGAGCTAAAATGCGACTCAATTTTAGGTTTGCATCTAAGCAAATATCCCAGTTAGAAGTCCCCAAAACGATATCCATGTTCCACACTTCACGGTCATTTAAACCTGGTAAATAATCTTCTGGACTATTAAAGTACACATTTTCATCATGATAACCATCCATAAAGCTTTTAATATTGAAAGCTCCGCCCATAGTAAACACATGACTGACGTAACCGGGATGTCTAAACGCAAAATTAATAGCATGATATCCGCCAAAACTACAGCCTGCAACTGCGACTTTCCCTGAATAAGTGTTATTTTTTACTTTTTCTACAATTTCATGACAAATCATTTTATCATACCAAACATGGTTTTGAATGCGATGCGTAGGATGAATTTTTTTATTATAAAAACTATCTTTATCGATACTTTCTGGACAAAAAATTTGTATTAAGCCTTGTTCTAAATACCATTTAGCGGAATTAATCAATCCTTGGTCTTTATTTTCATGATAACTACCCATGGAAGTTGGAAATAAAACGAGTGGATAACCGGAATGGCCAAAAACTAACATTTGAATCTCACGACCCAAGTTAGGGGAGTGCCATTTAAAATATTCTTCTTTCATCGTGTTGATTTTAACAATAATACTTAAAAATAGTTAAAAATCTTTAGCTTTAACGGTCTTTGTATGATTTTTACGATAATTTGTTTGTCAATTTAAAATGAATACATAAAATTCAAAAAAGAGAGGAAAATAGAGTCGCTGTTTCCATAATTAACAATAATTAAAGGAAATTAGAAACATTCAGATTTTTAATTATTTACAATTAGGCTTGTCTTAGACTACATAAAGCAACAAAATCTGGTTATTTTACTAAATAGGAGTATAAAATTGTGTAAATTTATAATAGTTTATTTCAACCTCATAATTTAATAGTATGAAAAATATACTTTATTTATTTGTTAGTAGCTTTTTGGTATTAGCATGTAAAACAAGCAATCAAACCAGCACTCCTATGCCAATTGAAACACCAATTTTGAAATCAAAAACCATTGGAGGATATTTTCAAGCAGCTGGTGTAAATCCGGTTTGGAGTTTAGAAATTTCTGAAAAGGAAATACAGTTTCAATCGGGTGAATTAGAAATGAATATGCCGCATGTGGAACCTGTTCGGGCGATGGATGCCAATGTGAAAATGTATTCTGTTTTTGTAGAAAAAGGAGAGATTAAGATTTCTATTTATCAAAAAAGTTGTTCGTTAGCGAATTCTTCTGACGATTTTTCTTATGAAGTTAAGATCGTGTTGAAAACCAATGGAGATTCTAAAGAATACATTGGATGCGGGAATTATATTGCTGATTATCGATTATATGATATTTGGGCTTTGGAAGAAATAGCAGGTAAAAAAGTAACTGTTTCTGACTTTACTAAGGAGATTCCAGCAGTAGAAATCAATGCTTCAACCAAAACCTTTTCTGGTTATGCAGGTTGCAATCAAATTAACGGAAAGTTGTTTCAAGAACGCGAGTTATTGCGATTTACTTCAATTGCGAGTACAAGAATGGCTTGTCCTGCGGGGAATTTAGAACAGGCATTCTTGAAGGCTTTACAAAGTTCAACCCGTTATGAAATTAGAGACAATCGTTTATTCCTTTCAAACCCTTCCGGATTGAAAATTGTATTTAGAAAGGTAGATTAATTAGTTTGAATATTCAAAAAGGAGCACATTACTTTTTAATCGTTCAATAAGCATATTCATCATTCGTTTATTCAAATTAGATGAGTTTAGCATGTATTGTGCATATTCATCTATTGTAAACAAGCCAATTACCATCCCTTTTAAAGCGTTTCTGAATTTAATATCTTTTTGGATAGTGTTTTCTATAAATAGCAGTTTCTTTTCGACAGAAAAGGAATAGAAGTCATTTTTATGTTTTGATATATAATTTTTAAAGACTTCAAGAAACAAATCATTTTGTAATTTGAGAATAGGGCGTAGGGTTGCATTTTGAAAGCTTTCTTCTGCAGAAGATTGTTCTGTTATGCTTCCAATCGCTTCTCCTCTGTTTTCGATTAGGAAAGAGTCTCGTGTTTTCATTTTTAATTTAAAAGTATAAAAAAACCTCTGTTGAAAAACAGAGGTTTAATATAGTTATTAAGAATGAGTTGTTAATTATTTCACTCTAAACGTTACTCTTCTTACTAGTTTTCTAGCTCCAGCAGAACCTTTGTCTACAGAAGTATCTTCTCCTTGTGGAACAACGTTTAATCTGCTTTCATCAATTCCAGCTTTCATTAAAACTTCTTTTACGCTAGTTGCTCTAGATGCAGATAGCTTATCATTATAGGGTGATTTACCAATTTCATCTGCGTGACCAATGATGTCTACAGAAGCTGTTGGGTTGTTACGTAAGTAAGTTAAGATAAAGTCAATACCTTCCGTTGAAACATTGGTTGGTTTAGTTTTATTGAAATCAAAATACGTTGCGATATAACCTTCGTTAATTAGTTTTTTAACTGTTTCTTTTTCTGAATCAACTAAAGTCTGGTTTGTAATATACGTTGTATTTAAATATTTCTCCATTTCATCTGGAACACCATTTTTATTTAAATCAACCATTCTTCCTTTAGTGTCAACTGCTACACCTGCAATAGAATTAGGTTCAACATCTAAATAATCTGGCACACCATCTTGGTCTACATCTGCCATATTATTTTCAATTTCTCCTACTCGTTTTTCAAGAGCTTCAATTTCTTCTTGTTGCTTATCTCTCATGACAGCCCAGTCTCCGTGAATTTTTTCAGATCCAAAAGAAAATGATAAACCTAATGAGGCTGTATACATACTACCAGCTAAGTTATTACTAGGTTCTGAATAACTACCATCCCAATTAAAATGTTGTCTAACATTTGAGAGCATAGTAAAATCAGCATTCAATGCTAAGTTTTTGGTAATTCTAAATTCAGGTGTAATTCCAAACATGATTCCACCATTCCATTCGTCTCTACCTTCATTTGGTCCTGTTTGTGGCGACATTTGAGCAATTTGAAGACCACCGTGAAATAATAATCCAAAACGACCTAACGTTTCTTGGATATCAAATAAACGAGCTCCATTTACAACTCCTTGTAAACCAAAACGAATTTGTTGCATTTCAAAATCTAAACTTTCATCACTTAAGTTTTCTAAACGATCAAAAGCAACATCTGCTTTCACACCAAATTTTGGGCTAAACATATAACGAACACCACCACTATAATGATTAATTGTAATCCCGCCTAATTCTTTACCAGGATCGCTACCAAAATAGCCAACGGAATAGGGTTTAATCCCTTTACTTTGTCCTACATTTAGTTCAAAAGACCATTTATTGTATTCATCAGTAACTGTTGATTGAATTGAATCCTGAGCAACAGCTTGTGTTAAGGGTAAAACAGAAAATGAAATTAAAAGTATTAATTTTTTCATTTTTAAAAGTATCAAGTTAGAATTGTTAATAGGTGCAAATATAAAGCAATTGTTGATATAAGCAATAGAAATTGTTAAAAAAAGTATTTAAAGACTTAAATTAAAAGAAGTTAAATCAACAGATTAATAAAGTTAGCATATTAAAAAAAAGAATGTTTCTGTATGATTGGTATAATGTTAACTAATAAGTAATCAGTAATTTAACTTTAGAATTGTTGATTTAAAAACATTAAAAAAGATAGCTGACTTAATTTATGCTAAAATTTTTTTCTCCACATAAAAAGTTCCAAAAGGAATAATGGAAGCCAAACAAATAAGCAAGAATTTTTTTAAGTCCCAATTTTGATTAATTTTTAGAACAATAGCTAATACTATATATAGAATAAAGAGGACGCCATGAGCCATTCCGATAGTTTTAACATAAATTTCATTTCCTGCCCAATACTTCATTGGCATGGCAAAGAATAGGAGTAATAGAAGTGAAACTCCTTCGAACCAAGCAACTTTTTTAAAAAAATTCAGCATACTACAACATTTGATAAATAGCGAAACCATAAATAATAAACCTTAAAAACCGTAACAAAGCAAATAATAAAAAGACTTTGAAGTCAAATTTTATCATTCCAGCCGCCATGGCTGCCATGGCAAAAGGCAAAGGTAATAAAGCACCAACCGCAATTAAAAAGCCGCCCCATTTTCTCATGTTTTTAATATGCTTTGCCATTTTTACACTCATAAAGTGATGAACAGAAGGAATTAAGAGAATTGCTTTACCTAATAAATAGGAGATTACCCCACCTGCATAGGATAAAACGGCCAAAAAAGCTAGATATAAAATTGGATTAGAGGTGTTTTTTGTCCATGCAATAAAAATATCTGGCGGTAAAAGACCCAAAATAGATTCTGAAGCAAAAAAGACACTAAATATTGTTAAATCACTGTAGCGAACTGTTAACAGTTTAAGGGCTTCATTAATATTAATGACATTATAATGGACATAAAAAAGAGCACCAAAAATGAGAACCATCGGTAAAAAGGCACTTTTTAGTCCTTCATAAATAAACTTATAAAAACCAGTATAAGTATAGTATAAATGAAGTTGTTTCCACTTATTTTTTTTAATTCGTTCTTTTTCCATTTTAAAAATTATTCTTGCTCATTCAAATCATATTTTGGCTCACTTTTATTGAAATATAAAAATAAAAATCCGATTAATCCACCAATTAAGGAAGCAATTAGAATTCCAATTTTAGCTTGTTGAATAAGGTCATTATTTTTAAAAGCTAAATTGGCTACAAAAAGTGACATTGTAAAACCAATAGAAGCTAAAAAACCTGCACCAATAAGGTGTTTAAAATTCATTCCTTCTGGTAAAGTTGCAATTTTTAGCTTAACCATTAAACTAGAAACACCCACGATGCCAATAAATTTTCCTACCAACAGACCAACAATAATTCCAATAGCCACAAAACTGGTGGTAGAACTTGCTGTTTCTGTAGAAAGGGTTACTCCTGCATTTGCCAATGCAAAAATTGGCATAACGATATACGTAACAAATGGATGCATTCCGTGCTCTAATCGCTGAAGGGGTGTCATCGCTAATTTTGATAAAGTTCGCATGTCTTCCAATATGTGTAGCTGTTTAGGTGTCACCGTTGGAGCTCCGTTTGGATCGGCATTTTTAAATTTTTCTAAATACATTTTCATTTTTTCTACAAATCCTACTTCGTCAATTCTCACCGTTGCGGGAATAGTAAACGCTGCCAAAACTCCAGCAATAGTTGCATGAACTCCAGAAAGTAAAAAAGCCATCCACAAGCCGCCTATTCCTAATATTCCGTAATAAATTGTACTTCGGACTCCTAGTACATTAGAAAGAATCAAGAGTAATAAAAAAGCAGAACCAACTAATAAACTAACATAAGAAATGTTGGAAGTATAAAAGAAAGCAATCACCAATACCGCACCAATATCGTCTGCAATAGCCAATGCGGTTAAAAATAATTTTAAGGAAGCTGGAACTCTATCGCCTAATAAAAATAAAACGCCAAGAGCAAAAGCAATATCAGTGGCCATCGGGATTCCCCATCCATTTTGAGCTTCACCTGTGGTGTTAAATACTAAATATAATAGAGCGGGAAAAATCATTCCTCCCAAACCTGCGGCAACAGGTAAGATCGCATTTCGAGGGTTTGATAATTCGCCTCCTAAGATTTCACGTTTGAGTTCTAATCCAACTACAAAAAAGAAAATAGCCATTAAGCCATCATTAATCCAATGGTGTAAGGTTTTATCTAAAACATAACCTTCAACACCAAATTTGATATTGTATTCCCAAAAATGATGATAAGCATCTTTCCAAGGCGAATTAGCCAGAATTAAGGCAATTACAGCAGAAACAAATAATACAATTCCTCCTGTAGTCGATTTGTTTACAAATCGATTGACAGGTTGAATAACCCACTTGTCTATTGGTGTAATTCTCATTCTGTATTTCATACGTGCCTTGGTTTTTAAAATGGGTGTAAAAATAGAAAACTAGATTGATTTATAAGGGAAAATCACTAATTATTCTGTAGAATTTGTATAAAATTTAACCTTTTGTAAATCTTTTTTTTTAAGATAATACACTTAAAATTCGATTTCAGGATTTTATCTACTTATTTTTGCAAAAAATCATTTTAATTTAATGTCAAAAAAAGATATATTACTCGAATTGGAGGAGAAAAAAAAGCTCTACAGTTATCAGTTGGGTGATATTGATCGTATTTTTGATAAAATTGAAAATGCTCCTGCAAATTATCATTTACTTTACCAATTACCGACAGGTGGAGGAAAAACAGTTATTTTTTCTGAAATAACCCGACGTTATCTAGAAAAATTTGATAAAAAAGTAGTGGTTTTGACGCATCGAATTGAATTATGCAAACAAACTTCAAAAATGCTCAAGGGATTTGATGTTAAAAATAAAATTATCAATAGTCACGTTAAAGATTTACCAGAACAAAATGAATATGATTGTTTTGTGGCAATGGTTGAAACTTTAAAAAACCGACTAAACGACGATAAATTTAATTTAGATAATGTCGGTTTATTGATTATTGATGAAGCTCATTTCAATTCTTTTCGAAAGTTATTTCATTCGTTTAAGAATACCTTTTTTTTAGGGGTTACTGCTACGCCTTTAAGTTCAAACGTAAAATTGCCCATGCGTGAAAATTACCAAGAATTAATAGTGGGACATAGTATTGGCTCTTTAATTGATAAAGGCTATTTAGCAAAAGCAACCACTTTTAGTTATGATGTTGGATTGACTTCTTTAAAAATTGGTATCAACGGTGATTATACCGTAAAATCGTCTGATGAATTGTATACTAATTTAGCGATGCAAGAAAAATTAATCCATGCGTATCGTAGTCATGCCTTGGGTAAAAAAACTTTGATTTTTAATAACGGAATTATTACTTCTCTCAATGTTTTAGACACCTTTACTTCCTCTGGGTATCGAAATATCAAACACTTAGATAATACCAATACCGCTGAGGAACGCAAAGATATTTTAAAATGGTTTAAGGATACTCCTGATGCTATTTTAACTTCAGTGGGCATCTTAACAACGGGTTTTGACGAACCTACAGTCGAATCGATTATTTTAAACCGAGCCACAAAATCTTTGACTTTATATTTTCAAATGATTGGACGTGGTTCTCGAAAATTGCCTAATAAAGATAACTTTAGTATCATTGATTTAGGAAATAATGCCGCTCGTTTTGGACTATGGACTGATAAAATGGATTGGCAACACATCTTTAAATATCCCGAGCAGTATATTCATAACTTAAAAGGCGATGTAGAAATTGAAATGAATTTCTATTACAAAATGCCTGATGAATTAAAAGCAAAGTTTAGTAAAACGGCAGATATTACCTTTGATGTAGAAACAGAATACCATCAAGCCTTATCCAAAAATGACCGTCCAAAAGTGGTTATAGAAAAATCTATTGAGCAACATGCTAGCATGTGTGTGGAAAATACAGAAACGATACCAGAAGCAAAACAATTAGCAAAAGAATTAGCGGATGATATTGAAAGTCGCGTCCGACATTTTGCAAATTGTTTGAGTAGTTCGACCAAAAATTACCGTGATTGGTTGATTGAAGATTATAAAACAAGACTTTCTGTAATGATTGGAAAAAAGTTTAGAGAAAAGCTTTTTTCCGAAGAATAAACCTTCCTTTTGTGTTAATTTAGTCCTAATTTAGTTTTATTTTAAATATTCTTCAACCGATAATCGACGTTATAAGTATTTCATCTATAGCACTATGCATTTTATCGATGAAATGAGTGTTTTCAACAGATTTCAAAGCATTTATTTTGAGTAAACTTTATTTAAATATAAATTTGTCAAGTATTTAAGGGCTAAAAGTAGTATTAATTATTTGTTAAGATTCTTTAAAACTTAAATGCAGTGCAGTCGTCCCCAAAAGCCGGTGTACAAAATTACCACAAACCACCCTAAGATTGTAAAATGTACCAACTTGTCATGTTCTGCTCGGGCAGAATTTTAGATGAAAGAAATTTTATTATGTAAATGTTATGAACAAGAAACACGACGTAATGTTAATTTTAGAAGGAACTTATCCCTTTAATGGTGGTGGAGTTTCAACTTGGGCACACATGTTATGCAATGAGGTGAAAAATTCAAATTTTACACTTTATTCAATCAATGCGGAGTTTGAATCTAAAACTAAATATAAATTAAGCGATAACGTAACAAACCTTATTCAAGTTCCGCTATGGTCTCCAATGGAGCCACAGGAAATGATTGATTATGGTAAGAAATATTATAAAATCATTTCCTTGAAAGAGAAAAATGATATCCATAAAATAAACCAAGTTTTTATTCCCATTTTTCAAGATTTGTTGCGTCACATTTTTTCTGATAATAGAGATGTACGTGCTTTTGATGCGACTATTCGAAAAATGTGGAACTATTTTCAAAAACACGATTACAAAAAAACCATGAAAAGCGAGCCTGTTTGGAAAACATTTTGCTTTATGGTTAGTGATTTAAATGGGGAAGAAGAAAACGAAAAAGTTTCTTTATATGATTTAACCTCAGGAATGCGTTGGATTTATCGTTTTTTAATTCCGCTTTCTATCGAAGTTCCGCGTGTAGATGTTTCGCATTTAACCTTGTCTGGTTTTCCTGTAATTCCTGCTTTAGTTCTAAAATATAAGTATGGAACACCAATGATTGTAACCGAGCATGGTGTTTTTATTCGGGAACGTTTATTAGCTATTAATTCTTCTGAATACTCCTTTTTCTTAAAGAAAATGTTGATTAAGTTTTCAGAATGCGTAACCGAATTGGTTTATTATAAAGCAGATAAAATTTTATCTGTGAATAAATTTAATATCAAATGGGAAAAAATGTATGGTGCAGACCCAGAAAAAATTGATATTATTTATAACGGAATTGATCATCAAGTTTTTAAGCCTTTACCAAAACCAGCCCATTTACAAGACATTCCTACGGTTGTGGCAGCCGCTCGTATTTTTGATTTAAAAGATATTGTCACGATGATTAAATCGTGTGCTGTTGCAAAAAAGCAAATTCCGAATATTCAATATTTAGTATACGGCGATAACCAAGCAGTGCCAGAATATACCGCAGCGTGTGAACGACTCATTGCTGAATTAGATTTAAAAGCTAATTTTAAGTTAGCGGGTTATCACGAAAAACCGCAAGAATTGTTTTCTGAAGGTGATATTTCGATATTGACTTCAATTTCTGAAGGTTTTCCTTATACCGTTTTAGAATCCATGAGCTGTGGTATTCCGGTTGTGGCAACAGATGTTGGTGGTGTTACAGAAGCTTTAGATGAAAATTGCGGCTTTATTTGTAAACCAAAAGATCACGAAGAGCTTGGAAAAAGAGTTGTTGAACTCTTAAATAATCCAGCTTTACGTCAGAAAATGGGAGAAAATGCACGACAAAAAGTAATTGATAACTTTACTATTGGTAAATTTATTAATGCTTATGAAAACGTGTACCATGAAGTTGTAACTCGCGTAGTAAAAGAAGTACAATTACCAATTTTAATCCAATCTATAGAAGAAGAACACGCTGTAAAAGCCTCATAGCCCCAACCTAAACCTAACTTTACCTCAAATAAACTAGAATATTTTGTATTCTAACATTGCCAATGGATAAGCATAGTGAAAATATAAAAATCTTAATTCACAATGTCAAAGATAAAATAGGAAAGCCGGTCAGCAGTAGAGTAGTGGCCGCTACTATCGAATCATTTGGAATTAGAGATATAGATACCGATGCCGATTTTGGAGTTTCAAATATCCAAGATTTGTCCATTTATGTATACAAACAGTTAACCACTGCTGAAGAACACAAAGACAGCCTGAATTTAAAAGAACGGGAATTTGTTGAAAACAATACCGACACAATTCAACTTTCTGATTACATGGTGGTTAAAGCAAAAATCTTTGCACAATACTATTCTTTAGGAATTTTTCATTTACTTCCCGTTGTGCTTCAAATTGCCGCTATTGTTGTTTTTGGTTATTCGCTGTGGACGCATGTTCATTTTAATCATTTGCAATCTACCGCCGTCGTTTTAGGTGTGATGATTGGAATTATTACTAGTGGCGGATTTGTGCAAGTAATCGGACGCCAAGCCTCTTTTTATTGGAATTATCACGATTATGCAATGACAAAAAAAACAATAAATTATTTATTGAAATTAGGAATTAAATCGCTGTTCATTATATTCTCTATCATTTGCTTCATCAATGTTTTTATACATATTTATCCTTTTAAGGTTTTATTAGTGGTATTTATGTATGCTTTTTTTGTAGGCACTTTATTGTTATTATTAGCACCTCTACATACGATTAAACAACGTTGGATGATAACCGTTGCAGTAATTTTAGGTACGCTAATGACCGTTGCTTTAAATAAGTTTACTACTTTACATATTTATTATACGCATTGGATAGGAATTGCTGTTGCCATCATTATAACCAAATTATATCTTTATTTTTTCTTTAGAAACTATCTAAAAATCCATCCACCAAAAGCCAATTTGAGTATAAAAACATCGGTGTTTATTTATCAAAATCACCGTTATTTTTTATATGGTCTTTTTGTCTATTTCTTTATATTTATTGATCGAATTCTTGCTTGGTCTGCAAATACAGGAAATCAATTGCCTTTTATGGTGTACTTTGAAAAAGATTATGAATTAGGAATGGACTTAGCCATTTTGGTATTCTTATTATTAGCGGGTGTTTTAGAATTTAGCATTGCTTCTTTTACCCGATTTTTGGATATTACCCAAAAATTAGTGCAGTTTGAAAAACCGAAAAACTTTAATAACGAATTGCATAAATTGTATTGGCAAAATATTTTAGTGCTGGTTATCTCCGGTTTGTTGATATATATATTTATTTATCAAGTGATGTTTGCTTCTTGGGGATATAAAGGACAATTTAACGAAGACTTAGAAAGCATCAGTGTGACAGTCTGTTTTTTAGGCGGAACCGGTTACTTCTTTTTGGCTTGGGGAATGCTGAATACACTCTATTTGTTCACGTTAGGGGAATCGCAAAAACCCTTAAAAGGAATAATCTATGCCATTGTAATTAATATTACGATTGGTTTTTTATTAAGCCGATTCCTGAGTTTTGAATACAGTGTCGTAGGCATGTTAATAGGCTCCTTGTTTTTTATGTTATACACTTTGAAAAATGTTTTTTTCTTTTTCAAAAAATTAGATTATCATTATTATGCGGCGTTTTAACATATTTTTTTTATTACTACCTGCTTTACTAAACACTTCTTTGGTCTCTTTGCCCAATGATAAGAGTTCTGTTTTAGTATGTTATGGAAAAATTGAAGTGGCTAAAATAAAAGGATATAACTATGTAATTCTGGAAGAGAAGAATTTTAGTAAAGAGGAAGTCAGTCTTATCAAAAAAAACAATAAAAAAGTGTTTGCTTATATTAGTTTAGGTGAAGTAAACGCAAATGCTTCGCATTATAATTTGCTAAAAAACAATACCTTAGGCAAAAACACGAATTGGAATAGTCATTACCTCGATTTAAAATCAGAAAAAACCATCATCGTGTTGATGCGATTGATTAAAAAGAATTTAGACAAAGGTTTTGATGGCATGTTTTTAGATAATATCGATAATTTTGGATCATTCGGGCCTCAAAAATCACAACGTAAAGAATTAGTGGCTTTAATTTCAAAAATTAAAAAACAATATCCAAATCATTTACTTATACAAAATTCGGGAGCAGAACTGATTGAAGATACCAATAAATATATCGATGCGATGATGTTTGAATCGGTTGCTTCTAACTATAGTTTTAAAGATAATTTATATCAATTGCGTAATGAAGTCGAATATCAAACGTATTTAAAACGTTTAAAAGAGTTACAAGCTACCTATAAATTACCTATTATAATCGTAGAATATGCTGATAATCAATCGTTAAATTTCGCTCTAATTAACCGACTCGCTGCTACAAATTTTGATTATTTTATTGGTAAAATTGATTTACAATCGTTGCCCACTTTTACCAAAAGCAATAAATGATATTAACAAGTTCCATATTAGTTGGTTTTTTAAGGCTCCTTTTGTTGCTGCTTTTTCTATACTATTGTAACAACAAATTAATTAAAAGAAAACAAAGCCACACTTTATTACAGTTTATTGTTAATGAATGGTTTAAGTACGGTAGCTTAACTATTATTATTTTATTTATATTGGTTCAATTTCAAATTTATAGTCTAATTAATTTCATGTTAATTTTACTCTTTGTAATTTTAATTGATACCATTGGGTTTAAAAACTTAAAAAATCCAATCAAGTTTTTTAAAGAAGTCTCAAAAGTACGTTTTTATGAATTTGTAAAAAATACCGAGAATAAAAAGCCTCTTAAAGAAATCATTCAATTAGAAAAACCAAAAAAGCTAAAAGATGATCGTGTCTTTATGTTTTATCTTACCTTGATTCTCCTTTTTACCGCCTTTTTAGGACGCTATTATTTTTATATTTATGATTCGTATTTGCTTTCTGATTTGTGGATTGCAGATTTGAACAAAATTATTCTTTTTGATACGAACAATTGGTTTGGATCTGCTGTTTCTGTAGAAGGAGAGTTGGCTATAAGCAACTTATATTCTAAATTACTCGACGTTAGTCCAGAAGTAGGCTTACAATCACTCTCTATTATCGAAGATGTTTTGTTGAGTTTAATCATTTTTTGGTCCATTCGAAAACTTACTCACTCTCCAATTTTTGCATCTTTAATTGCTTTTTTCGGATTTGTATTTTTGTATACTTTTTCACCAATTGAACTACACTATTTGTTGCAAAATCAACCGGTAAAAATGGGATTAACGCTAGGAATACCAGGAATGGTTTTCATCATGCGACCAGATATTATCAAATTTAAAAACACCAATTTTTTTATCAGTTTTGTAATTTGTTTTTTTGCGATTGGACTAATTGATTTATTTACGCTCTTAATACTTTTTCCGCCCTTTTTAACTATAGCCTTACTTTTTGGGAATCCTAATTTTAAACATTTTAAATTGTTAGCTTTAGGGGCCTATTTACTAGGAACTTTTTTGGTTTTATCAACCTATTATATCATGTGTTACTATTATCAAAATGATTTTTTAATATTTATACAATCTAGTTTGATTTCAGTAACGTCATTTACCTATATGCCCAATTTGGTCATTCCTTTTGAGCAATTATTAACCTATTATCAATACCTTTCTTTACTTAGTATTGTCGTTTTACCCTATTTAATTTGGTTTAAAAAAGAAAATTGGAAGGCTGCTCTGGTATTCGTCCTTTATTTTAATATCTTGGTAACGCTGAGTTTTGTAAATGTTGAATGGATTGATGAAGATTTACTCCGTTTAGCTTTAGCTGCTTTTATTCCAATTACATTAGGTATTTCTGTTGGAGTGCTCTTGCGATTATTGAATCCAATTTTTCAAAAAAGTAAAAAATATAATTATTTTATAGCATCGATAGCTGCCTGTTTTATTTTAATTGGAATTATTTATTCCCAAAAAAATATTGTAAAAGGAATCAAACCTTCTGATAAAACAACTCGAATTGTTTTAGATGCCTATGATGAAATTTCACATAATTATTTTCCGCTTTCTTATGCGGTAGTTAATGATAACATCACGCAAACAATCAGTTTAAATAAACATTTCTTTATTAATTATGAAGATTTTTTGTTAGATTACTTAGAAAGAGATGTCATGTATCATGCTAATAAGAAAAAACCAAATTTCTTATTAAAAAACCCGAAATATGTCATCCCAAAAAGTGTTTTAGTTTTTGTTTACAAAGAAAATAAAGGAGAAGTCAACTATTTTTCAGACCAGAGTGAATTAGAACCTTTACTTTTAGAAAATATTACAACCTTAAAAAAACGAGGACGAGAGGTGAATAAAATTTATGAAAATCCGACCTTAGATGTATACGAAATTGTAAACGAGCCCAAATCAAGTCGAATAAATGATTTAATTTATTAAATATGAAAAAACGAGCCCCAAACTATCGAATTTTCAAACAAAGTATTATTTGTTTATTGTTCTTGTTTACCATTAGTTGTGCAGATTTTGATGCCATTATCAACCCAAATGATATTAATTTATTTTCAAGTGAAACTGAAAATACAACTTTTAAACGATATTCTGAAGAGGCTTTGAATTTGCCTCCTTTGGTGCAATACATCATCGATTTCGAAAATCCAATGAGTGTGAAATATAGCAATCACCTTAAAAAATTAGCTAATTATACCAAAATTCCATACCAAAATATTAATATAAAATCTTGGAATGCCAACTTAGAAATAGCTGAATCAACTCGTGTTTTATGTGTTTTAGAAACTAAAAAATTAAATGACGAATCAGTTAAAAAGATTTTAAAATTTGTTTCCGATGGCGGTACACTTTTTTTACCATTTGCTTGTGAAGATAAACGTTTTGGATTCCTTTTAGGAATGAAAAGTAGCTCAGAATACACCACCGATGTTACCTCATTTGGAATACAATTTACAGAGCCATTTATTCCTACTTTAACAGGCACGATAGCTCGTGAAAGTATAATTCATTTTGGAATGAGTGGAGAAAATTTTGATAAATCTAAAATTAAAATTTATGCTACGGCGATAAACAATAAATCATATCCTACCATTTTGGATAATCGGGTAGGGAAGGGTAAAGTTGTAAATTTAAATACCACTTTTGAGTTTGAAAAAATGGATCGCGGTCTTCTATTTTCAGCCATGATGATGGGATTAGAAGGAATTCCATATCCAATTGCCAATACAAATACGATTTTTTTAGATGATTTTCCAGCTCCATTATACGACGCAAAAGAAGAACCCATCAAGTCGGAAATGAACATGTCTATTGCCGATTTTGTGCAAAAAGCTTGGTGGCCAGACATGAAAATTTTAGCAAAAAAATACCAAATTAGTTATACTGCAATTCCTGCCTTTGATTATAATGTTAAAACAAATCCGCCTTTTTTGTTTAGTCAATGGGATGATAAAAAAATAAATCAAAATAACAACACAGAACCTTTGAGTAGTTGGTTAATGCGGGATTGTTTAAAAAACGGACATGAACTTGGTTTTCATGGCTATAACCATGTTTCTTTATTAAAAAGAGATTGGAAGAAGCCCGAGTTTATCGTAACAGCTCTAGAAGGAGTTCAAAAGAAGTGGAAAGTGAGCAATTTCGGCGATTTACCTGTGACTTATGTACCGCCTTCCAATTATGTGGATCAAACGGGAATCAAAAAATTAAAGGAAGGTTTGCCGTCGATTCATTTTTTATGTAGTTTATATTTAGGTGAAACCTTTGATGGTGGAAATCGGGAATATGACTTTGATCCATATCAGCACGATATGTTTGATTATCCAAGAATTTCTAGCGGTTTTCATATTGATGATAACACAAAATATAATTTACAATCGTTGTATTTATATACTGGAATCTGGAATCATTTTGTGCATCCAGATGATGTTTTTCAAATTCCTAGTCCGTTTAACAAAAGTGCGGGTGGATTTGATTTGCGGAATCCGCACGGAATGGGTTGGAAAAAAACCAAAGGTAAAAATGGTGGATTATATCATGAACTCGACAATTATTTACAGGAATTTACAAGCACGTTTCCACAATCACGTTTTTATAATGCTAAAAAAGGCGGAGTGATTGCCTATAATTGGAGAGCTTCGCGTTTTAATCATAAAACAATGAATGGTTATTATTTTGTGGATAAATTAAATCCAGAAAAATCAGGTTTAAATAGTCAGTATTGGTTTATGTATGGCACCACAGAAAATGCTGAAAATATTGAATTGCAATTAAAAACGATTGCCGTTATTTATTCTAAAACAAAGTATTTAGACGGTTATTTATATTCTATTTATACCAATGATCCATCCATAAAAATTAAAGATTATCGCGAATACCGCGAAAAAGAATTGGATTTTATTTATAGTAATATCAACAAAGAATATTATACTTTTCTAGCAAAGGTTGATGAATTTGATAAAGGAGATGTTGGCGTTGATGCGGAAGAAGACAAACTAGCAATTGAAATAATAGCGTTAAAAAAACGGATGCTATCTGAAGCAGAAATTGATTATCAAACTTGGAATCAATATGCAGAATACATGTCTTGGGAAGAAAAAGGGGTAGAAGTATGGGAATTGTTAGGTAAACATTGCTCAAAAAATCCTTCGAAGAACAATATCATGTATTCCCAAGAATTAGATAAGGTTCTGGGTTATCCCAACGATTTAGAAATGGAGAAATGGGTCAATGCACAACTTTTAGTAAATCCTAGGGATAAAGATTTGCTTAACAGCTATGTGGCCAATTACAATACTCCCGAAAATGCTGCTAAAATTAAACAGGCGTTGCTTACACTTTTAAGTATCGACACCGGCAAAGAAAGTATGTATAATTATATTCAGCATTTATTGTGGTATGAGCCGCAAGAAGCTCAAGGTGAGTTAGAAAAAATTGAACCTTCAGCAGAATATAAAGAGTTGGCCACCAATATCACATGGGTTTATGCAAATGCAAAAATGTATCAAAAAGCGTATGATTGGGCACTTTATAGTAATGAAATAGAGATTGAAAATAAAATGGAATGGCTTTTTGAACTAAAGCAATATGAGGCACTAATCAATGAATACAACATTTATATTGCAGAAAATCCATTAGATTATAAAACAAAAGCATTGATGAGTAGCTATTATCAAGCAATGGGTAAATTTAAAGAAGCTTGGATTTTGGCTAGTGAATTGCCTGAATCGAAAGAGAAAGAGGCTTTGAGAAAAGCATTAAATGAAGAAGTAATCTATCAAGATGATTTTCTGCAACAAGATTTATTAGCTAATTATCCCGAATTGTTTTTAGATAATGTTACCAAATCGTTGACGAAATCAAACCGTTTAAAATATGGTAATTTTATAGAATCAGAAAACAAATTACAAACTAATCAAGATCGTAAAGCAGCTTTAATGACGCGTCAATCGTATAATTTTTATGACAAAAAGAAAAATCTTCATCGTGTTGCCGCAACATTCTCTGAGTTTTATCCGCTAATACGTTCTACTGTAGATAGCATCAATACTGCTCCAGGATTATTAAAATCTACTACCGCAGACGAAAGTCCTGCTGTTTCTGAAGATAATTTATTCCGAAATGTTTACGGCTTAGAGTACCGATTTAGTAATCCGTTTTCTTATGATAAACTACAATATTGGTCTCGAATTCGATTTGAAATAGATAATTTTAACGACTTATTTATGCAATTTGGCGTAGGTGTCAATAAATCATTTAATAAGAATTTTAGTTCTTTTGAGTTGAATGTCAATCCGGTTGAAACCGCACCTGGTCACGCAAAAGAAATTTATCAGGTAAAAACAAACTTGTATCAAAGTGTCTATTTTGCGGGCATAATTAATGCCAGTTTAGCTTTAGAATCAAATTATTATACTAAAAGTAATACCAATAGTGATTTTATGACCGATAATAATATTGATGGTTCTGCCACTTTACGAGTAGGATGGGATAGTGGTACAGAAAAGAAATCAAAATTTATTCCATTTATAGAAACGTCTTACCAGTTGGGTTCTGCCGATTTAAGTGATGGCTATCCGTATTGGATGCTAACCGAACGCTTTTATGGTGGCGGTGGAATTGGTTATAATTATGGTCTCGAGGCCAATGATTTTAAAGCCAGAATAGAAGCTGCTTATTTCTATGATGACTATTCTGATGAATTTCAACGATTATCGGGAACCTTGTCTTATAGAATTATGAACTATTTTTCGATTATGGGAAGCTTTGAACTCTTTAATCAAGATAAATTTTATTCCAACACTTTGAATGTTGGATTAAAATATAATTTTAAATAAAAAAGGTGAAGTTTTAAAAACTTCACCTTTTACTAACAAATTTAAAGATAAAAGAGCGGTTTAATGTCTGACAATAAATCGTCTGGAATCGTTTGTTTGACCATTTTCAAATTGAATAAAATAAACGCCGTTACTTAGACTTTGCGTGTCCATACTAACTTTATTTCCATTTTGAGTTGTGTTTAATTTAATTTCTTGACCTAAAGAATTATAAACAGTAAAACGATAATCTTCTACAGAATCCATTTCAATATGCAGTACATTATCAGAAGGCACTGGATATAATGTAACATTTAAACGACTGTTTTCTGCAACTCCCAAAGCTTGATTAATCACAACCGTGTGGTTTAAATCATTATAACCGGTTGTACTTTCCCACATCGCATTATTAGCAAATCGAACTGCATATTCAGGTCTGTTAGCTATTGAACTATCGATATCTGGCATATGTAAATACATTTTATAACTACCTGGAACAATATCTGCTGGCAAAGGTAAATTTTCAGTAATTGTTTTGGTTCCTAACCATAATCGAGGGTTCGCATTCATCACAATGGGATAGGTTTGATTGGTTACCGTATTTTTCAAAACAACATAAATATAGCGTTCATTAAAAGGAGCCGAAAATCCGATGTTCGTTAAATTAAAACTTACCGATAATTGACTATTGGCTGTTATTTGAGTTGGCAAAGTGGCATTGTTTAGTTCAAAACGATATCCTAAACGGTTTTGAATTTCACTAAAACACTCGTTCGTTTGCCATCCGCTTATTACATTAGGGTGATAATCTAAATTTAGATAAGACCAATGAAAACGATTCATTTCTTGTAGGGCAGTAGTGCAATTGGTTCTTGATTCAAAAACAGCACAAGTTTCGCCACCCATTGGTAAATATTTTGTTTCTTGCTCTAGGTATGGATATTCTGTGGCTACGTTAGAATACGTTCCCACATCGCTATTACTAGATAAAAAGCAATCATTGTGATGGCCAATTCGTGCCAAAGTTGAGTTAGAATGAGCTTGCCCCGTTGGAAGTGGAGTAGTCGTGTTATATAATTGTTGTTTAAATTTTGGTGTTCTAATTTGAACTGCACGGGTAGAAGGAATAGCCGCTAAAAAAGCATCGATTACATTTTTTCGGTTGGTGTAGTTGGTACTCGTTAAACTAGTTGTACTGTTGTAGCCATAACCACCAAAATCAGCTTGAGAAGTGTAATACCATTCGCCCCAAGTGCCAATAAATCCCGCTTGAAAAGTAGAAATCACATCTGTATTAGCAATCAAAACAGGTTTTAATTGATTAATATGAGCTAAGATTGTAGACTTAGAAGCATCACGTGGACTAGCACTTTCATCATCACTGTAGGCAAATCTCACAATACATTTAATTCCAGCAATCCGCATTCGATTAAAATCGGTTTGCATATTGTTTAAATAGGTTTGTGAAATAGCTGAATTGACAAAATCTTCCAAGTAGAAAACCCTTAAAATCAAAGTTATTTTTTGATTTTGACGATAATTTGTTAATGTGGATTGAGTAAGTAAATGATAATCAGTCGAATGTGTTTCGGTGTGTTTGTAAAAACCTCGTTCAGGATTGGAAAACAGCTCAGTTGAGGCAGAATACGATTTCGTAGTAGTTTGTGCATTCGCTACAATACATAGCAATACACTCAGAAAAGTAAATAATGTTCTCATAGTAGTAGGTTTAGTTTTTTGCTAAATTTGGGTTATAGCATGTTCTAGTTTATTTTTGTAGAACGATGTTGGGATTCATTGTTTTACATTCCAAATATAGATGAAATGTATTTTTTATCCGATGAATGACACTATAAAAAATCATATTTAATCGATGAACTACATTTATTTCTATTTTCAGTACAATAATTCTTATAATATAATTTGACTTATTTACGATTTATAATTCATCAATATCAATTTTTTATTAATTACTACTGTAAGGTTTGGAAGGAAATAGTTAATTCAGATTTTATAATAGTTTTATAAAACACCTATTAATTAACTAGTTATCGATATAATATAATGAACTATAATTTATATTATGTAAAATAGAAAATTATTAAATCACACCCTTGACTTATAAGTAAAGAATCAATAATAATCTATAAGTAGCTCCCATCCGCTGTTGTATTTGGAATTATAGCTAAGTTTGTGAATAAAATCAATTTTAACGTTTACTGATAACAAGTAATTTTGTTTAAATTTATACCATAACAAAAACAGTATGAAAAACTCTATCGCAGAAAGAATTGCCGATTTTCTTAAAAATTTTCCACCTTTCAGCAGTTTATCTTTTGTGGAGCTTGTAACCATAGCAAATGAAATAAACGTTATTCATCTTGAAAAGAATAAAACACTTTTTAAAGTTGGAGATCAAACACATCCTTATTTTTATATTGTAAAAGAAGGTGTTATTGGTTTATCTGTTACTTCTGATGCTGATGAAACGTTAATTGATAAATGTGATGAAGGAGATATTTTAGGTTTACGACCCTTTTTTGCAAAAGACAATTATTTAATGACTGCAAAAGCTCGCGAAGAAAGTCTGTTATATGCTATACCTATTGAAGTTTTCAATCCTTATGTTTCTAAAAATCAAGCTGTTTTAGGTTTTTTGCTGGAGAGTTTCGCTTCTAATACTCGAAATCCGTATGATAAGGACAATAAAGGAAAATTAATTTCTGAAAACGTAATTTATGATGAGCAAAAATCTGAAATTCAGTTCTTTCAACCGATATCTTATACTAAAAAACCAATAACGGCAACCCGAAAAGATAGTGTAAAAACTATCGCTCAAACCATGACCAAAAGTAAGATTGGGAGTGTTATTATAGAAGAAAATAAATTACCGCTAGGCATTGTGACCGATAAAGACTTACGTTCTAAAATCGCCACCGGACTTTTTCCCATTGAAACGACTGTCGATCAAATCATGTCGTCTCCCGTCATTACGGTTCCAGAAAATATTTCGATAGCCGAAACGCAAATGATGATGTTAAAACATAATATTGGTCATTTGTGCGTAACCCTTGATGGCACGAATAAGTCCGCAATTATGGGAATTATCTCTGAGCATGATGTGGTGGTTGCTCAAGCAAACAACCCCGGAGTTCTTTTAAAACAGACAAAAAGAGCGACTCGTTCTAAAGAATTAAAAGTAGTTCGAGAAAAATTAACCGATTTAATTCAACATTCGTTAGATAAAAATATTCCAATTCAACATATTTCTAATATTGTAGGCGAATTAAACAATGCAATTTCCAAAAGAGCAGTTGAGTTAGCACTAGAGAAAATGGAGGCCGAACCCCCTACTCGATTTGCTTGGTTAAGCATTGGCAGTCAAGGCAGAAAAGAGCAACTATTAATAACTGATCAAGATAATATTTTGGTTTTTGAAGATGTAGAAGATGAAAACTATGATAAAACCAAGAAGTATTTTCTAGAATTAGCAGAAAAAGTAACTAAAACATTAAATAAAATTGGTTTTGAATTTTGTCCTGCCGAGATGATGGCGAGTAATCCAATGTGGTGTAAGTCTTTGTCTGATTGGAATAAACAATATAATAATTGGATAAACACGCCTGGCGAAAAAGGAATCCTAATGTGTTCTATTTTCTTTGATTATGATTTGGTTTTTGGCGATGAAAAATTAGTGGATTCATTGACAGAAAATATTTTTAAACAACTTAAAAACAATCAATTATTTTATGCCTATTTAGGAACAGATGCATTGCGAAACCCTCCGCCGCTAGGTTTTTTCAGACAATTTTTAGTAGAAAATGATGGCGAACACAAAGATGCTTTTGATATCAAGAGTCGGGCTTTAATGCCGTTAATTGATGCGGCTCGATTGCTGACTTTAAGTTTAGATGTTCGTGGAATTCAAAACACCTATAATCGCTTTAAAAAATTAGCAGAGATAGAACCACAAAATGCTGAATTATTTGACAATTGTGCCGAAGCTTTTTCACTCTTTTCTCGTTTTCGAACAGAAGAAGGTTTGTTGAATAATTCAAATGGTAAATACTTGAATTTAAGTGAATTATCAAAAACAGATAAAGTAAAACTTAAATATGCTTTTCAACCTATTCACGAAATACAAGAAGTCATTAAAAATCGTTTTCAACTTACTTATTTTACCTAGAAATGGATTGGAATTGGTTTAATAAAATAAAGAAAGAACATCCTAAATTTTGGAAAAAATACCTTTTAAATTTTGAAGGTGATTTGGCCGAACCCAAACGATATGTTGTTTTTGACTGCGAAACGACAGGTTTGGATTTCCGAAACGATGTCATTCTTTCAATTGGTGCTGTAGCCGTAATTGGAAATGCTATTCATGTGAATGATTCATTAGAGCTATACCTCAAACAAGATCTTTATAAACCTGAAACGGCCGCTATTCATGGTTTATTAAAAGAAGGAAAAGAAGAAAAAATTGTGGAAGCCGAAGCAATTATTCGCTTTTTGGATTTTATTAAAGACGCTATTTTAGTTGGGCATCATGTCAATTTTGATATGGAAATGATTAATCAAGCATTAAAACGTTTGGAAGTTGGAAAATTAATGAATGATAATATGGACACCGATGCGATGTTTCAAAAACTAAAAGGATATCAAGAAGACCAACATTCGAGTTTAGACGAACTTTGCAAAACTTTAAAAGTATCAAAAAGCGATAGGCATACCGCTTCTGGCGATGCTTATATCACCGCCTTAATTTTTCTAAAATTAAAAAGCAGGTTGAAAATTGCTTAAATTCTTTAAAAAAAAGATAAATTCCAGCTCTCCGTGATGACTTTTAGTTGCTGGTGCTAGTTTTCCGTTATCGTTAAAAAACGGAATTTCTCTGTTATAAATCAAGGGTGCTGAGCAAGGTAACGAAATACAATTTTTAAAATCAGCCTTTTTAGTAACCGCTAAGGTGTGCAAACAAGTTCCTTCTTTTATCGTTTTTGTATAATAAACTTCGTTTTGATAACGAACCTTTTCAATACTGATACATTCTATTTTTTTAGGATAAAACCCTCTCGTCGCTCCTTTTTGTCTTAAAATTTTATAAACCGCTTCTTTCTGACTCCACATTGTCCAAATTGTCAATGTTTTATCTTCAGAAGTTTTGATGAACAGTTGCTCTTCTAAAATGAATAACTTATCTAAAAAACCTTTTCTAGAAATCGTGCTTTCTCTTGCAGCTAGTGCTAAATCTACGACATCATTTCCAATCATTTTTTAGCTAATTTTGCTTCAATAACTGCAATTGAAGCAGAAACATTGATCATTTTCTCCATCGATTCATTGTCTATTTCTACATCAAAAACTTCTTCGATATCTAATATTACATCGACTAAATTAGCCGAATTGATTTTTAAATCACTTATAAAATCGGTTTCTTCCGAAAGGTTTTCAAAAGCTTCTTCATTTTTGATATACGGTTTGACAATGGTCTTTAATTTTTGAATTATCTCTTCTTTTTTCATATTTTTTTAAATTTTAAATTTCTTAAAAATTACGCAAGCATTCACATCACCAAAGCCAAAACTTGCTTTGATGGCAACCTTAATGTCTTTATGAATCAATTTTATCGGAATTTTTGATGAATCCACTAAGTCAGCGATTTCAGGATGTAAATCTTCACAATTCAAATTTGGAAAAATAAAACCGTCCTTAATTTGCAAAACGGTAGCCACGCTTTCCACACTTCCAGAGGCGGTTAAACAATGACCAATCATCGATTTTAACGAATTAATATACGGAAAATTAGTGCCGTTTAAACCTAAAGTTTTTGTCCAATTAAGAATTTCTAAACTATCTTTAGATGTGGCAGTTAGGTGTCCGTTTATCACATCAATTTCTGAAGGTTTAATAGCTGCGTTTTCTAAAGCTGCTCGAATACATTTTTGTACCGCAATAGAGTTAGGTGCCGTCATCGTTCCTTCGCCTCGTTGTCCACCCGAATTGCTATTCCCGCCCAGAACTTCGGCATAAATAGTTGCTTTTCGGGCCAAAGCGGTTTCTAACTCTTCTAACACAAATGCTCCTGCTCCACTTCCTGGAACAAATCCAGAAGCGGAAGCACTCATAGGCCGCGAACCTGTTTCAGGCGATTGATTATGTTTATAAGTGCAGACTTTCATCGCATCAAAACCAGCCCAAATATAAGGTCCGCTGTCGCTCGTGCTGCCTACCAACATGCGTTTGGCTTGGCCTGAAATAATGCGGTCATATCCCATCAATATACTTTCCGTTCCGGTTGCACAAGCAGAAGAATTGGTTGTTACTTGGTTTCCTAAACCTAATTTTCCTGCTAAATAAGCACTGACACCACTGTTCATGGTTTGAGCCACAACGGTGCTGCCTAAACGTTTTGTTTGAAAATCGTCAATTTTATAAATACTTTCCCGAAATTTATCAATTCCTGAAGTGCCCGAACCAAAAATTGTTCCGGTTTCCCAGTCAGGATTTTCATTAATTTCTAACGATAAACCAGCATCTTTCCAAGCTTCCATTCCAGCCATCACTCCATATAATATGCCGTTTGCATTGAAATTGCGTAATTCCAATTCAGTGAAATAAAAACATTTCATTGCCTCTGAAATAATTGGTTTTCCTGCTATCTGACAAGAAAATTGCAAGCGTTCTAATTCTGAATCATGTTGAATTCCCGATAAACCCAATTGAATGGCTTTTGAAAAAGCAGCAACTCCCACTCCATTGGGAGCAACAACACCTAATCCTGTAATTACAACTCTTTGCTTTACCATTTTACGCTGCTATTATGATTCCGGCCAATGTTCCTGTACAAACTTCCTCGTTTTGACTATTTAGTAACTTTACTTTACATTTTAATTTTCCAAAACGAAAATAAATTTTTTCTGAAATGACCGTTACTTTTTCATTTGGATAAACGGGTTTTAAAAAAGCAACTTCTGAGGAAGTAAACGCAATTTTGTTAGGTTTATCGTTTATCGTCAAGTAAATTCCCAAACAAACAAGGCCAATTTGAGCCATCGTTTCAATTAAGATAACTCCAGGTGTAATGGGATTATCAATAAAATGTCCTTTATAAAAAGATAATTCTTCCGAAAATGTTACACAACCTTCCACCCCATTCTCATCGATTCGAATTAATTCGTCTACAAACAAAAAAGGTTTTGAATACGGTAATTTACTTAAAATCAATTGGTTTAGTTCGTTCATGAGCTATTTATTGTAAATGTTCTCCACCATCCACAGGAATTATTGCTCCATTAATCCAAAGAGCTTCAGGCTGACATAATAAATATACTGCATTGGCGACATCTTCCGGGGTTGTTAATCGTTTATTTGGATTTCTTTTTGTTGCAATTGCTTTAATTTTATCACTATTTGGAATTAGTTGCAATGATTTTGTATCGGTTACGCCAGCTTGAATACAATTGCTACGAATTCCAAAAGGTGCAAATTCGACAGCGATTTGTCTTGAAATAGCTTCTAATGTTGCTTTGGCGGCACTAACTGCCCCATAAAAGGGGATTGGTTTGCTGCTTCCTTCACTTGTAAAAGCAATAATTCCCGTATTTTTAGCAAATAAATTCAGTTCAAAAATAGCTTTTGTCCAATCGTATAAAGAGATTGCCATGGCGTTAATCGTAATCGTGAAATCATCATTTGTTAACAAATTATCACCTACCATTCCTTTCAATGTTCCCTTGGCTAGACTATGAACCATGAAATTTATTCGTTCGTTTTTCAACTCATTTTGAATAGTTTGTAAACAATTCATCCTTTTTTCAGGATTGGTTGCATCACAATTGAATGTTAGCAATTTAACACCAAATCTCTTTATTAAATTAAAATCAGTTTCAATTTCCGTCATCGCCGCCCGACTATCACGATGGACAATGCAAATATTCATTCCTGATTGAGCTAATCTTTTGGCAGTAGCTAATCCTAAACCAGCACTTCCACCGAGAATTAATGCCCATTGATTTTCTAATTTTTTTACCATTCGATTAAAATGCGTTGTGCTGTAAAACCGGGACCAAAACTCAACAGTAGTCCGCGTTCTCCAGCAGTTGGTTTTTTAATTAAAATACGTTCTAACACAAATAAAACAGTTGCACTCGACATATTTCCGTACAATCGTAGTACTTCCTTGGTATCGTGTATATCTTTTCCTAATTCTTGAAATAAACCTTCGACTAATTGTACAATTTTTTTTCCACCGGGATGAAAAATAAGGTGGTCAATATCCTTAATCAGCAGCTCATTTTGAGCTAAAAACGGATGTATAATGGCAGGAAAATGTTCGCCAATCGTTTCTGGCACTTCAATGTCTAAAACCATTTTTAAACCGTTATTGGTCAAATCAAAACCCATCATTTTTTCTTTATCATAAAAATGATACATGGCTTCATCTAGTACAGTTGGACCAACTTCATCTGGAAAAGAAGACAATAAAACGCAGGCCGCTCCATCACCAAAAATGGCAGCACTCACCATGTTGGCCATTGAGAAATCGTCTAATTGAAAAGTGGCGGTCGGACTTTCAACAGTAATCACAGCAGCTCGTTTATTTGGATTAGCTTTGAGAAAATTCTTAGCATAAATCATTCCCGAAACACCGCCCACACAACCCATTTCGGTCACGGGAAGTCGCACGATATCTTGTTTTAGATGCAAACGATTAATCAAATAAGCATCTAATGACGGAATCATAATTCCGGTGCAACTCACGGTAATAATATAGTCCAATTCCTCAGGTTTCCATTCGGCTTGTTTTAAGGCTTTGGTTAATACTTCTTCGCCCAGTTCAATCATTTCTCGAGCATAAATGGTGTTTCGTTCTTCAAAAGAGCGTAAGCTAAAAACATCTTCTGGATCCATGATAGAATAGCGTTTGTCAACTTGAGCTCCTTCAAATATTTTTTTTACTTTTCGGATAAAACGAGAATCTTGACCGTGCAACCAACTTTCTAAAAAAGGTAAAATATCAGCTGTTTCACGCGAATATTTTGGCAGTGCCGTGGCCACTGTTTTAATTTTTACAGGCATATAACTATTTTTATTTAAAGATAATCCATTGATATCGAAAAGCCCATTTCCATTGGATATTTTGTTTTGAAACGTTTATTTTTTCTGAAAAATTAAGCAATTCATTCTTTTTAAATCCACGTAAAATAGAAACTAAACCATCTTTTCTAGACATTTCATTCAATCCGAATAAATAACAAATTAGTTGAAATAATCGGTAGGCAATCGCACTTCTGTGTAAATCATTAATAACGACGCCTATCCTACTCTGTTTTGAAAATAAGTTGATTAAATATTCAATCTGTTCATTTTTAAAATGATGTAAGGTTAAGGTACACAATACTATATCATAATTAATTTCACTAAATACTTTAGAAAAAACATCCTCATTTTGATAGCTAATCATCGGATAGTTTTTAGATAATTTTTGTGCATAATTGATTGTAAATGCATTGGCATCGATTCCAATTAAATTTACTTTAAGCTGATTTTTTATTGCAAAATCAGCTAGAGTCCGAAGCATATCACCATTACCACAACCCACGTCGACAATAGTTATAATTGTTTTAGGTTTAAGGCTGAGTAACTTTTCCACTCCTTGTAAAGTTAATTTATTTCCTCCCAACATTTTATTAATAGAGGCGATTTTATCTAAAGCATCTTGGAGTTCTTTACCTTCAAGGGTAAAATCATCCATGATTTCTTCTTCTTCAGTACGGTATTTAGTTTGTATGCTCACTATTGTATTGGTTTGCCGTGTGTTTTACGAATAATTAATGGAAGTAAGCTTGGAAATTGGAGCACTATTTTCATCAAAACGGCACTCCAGTATTTATTTAATAATATTTTGGACAAGAATTTACCCATCTGCAATCGGTTTTTAAATTCTTGATTCCATCGGTTTAAATAATTTTTTTCCATTAGTTCTCTAGCTTGTTTTCCTTCAAGAAATAAAGCGACTTCTATACTAGCTAATTTTGCACTGTGAATTGCCATCGCCATGCCGTTTCCGCAAAGTGGATGAATTAAACCAGCCGAATCGCCTAACATGAGCATCTTATTTTCAACTTGTTTTTTATCTTCAAACGAAATTTGACTAATCGTAAGTGGGTTTTCAAACAAGAGTGTCATTTCTTTTAAAATGGCTTTTAGCTGCGGATTCTCATTCATTACATTTTCTTGAAAATCGGCAATATTTTTATATTTTTTAAAGACATTATATTGAACGATATAGCAAATATTAATTATATTCTCTTCTACTTTTGATATACCACAATAACCACCTTCAAAATTATGTAAGGCAACCAAATCATTGGGAAAGTTTCCTGAATAATGTCCTTTAACGGCTAGCCATGGTGATTTTTTAAAAATAAAACTTCGATTTAGTTCTTTATCTAAAGTCGAACGCTTTCCAAAAGCACCTAAGACAACTTTAGCTGTAAAGAAATGGTTTTTTGCTGTTTGGAGAGTAAATTCTTCCGATTCAAAATTGACTTTCAATACATTTTCATGTCTGATGTGACAGCCGAGTTCGACAGCTTTTTTGGCTAAATAAAAATCTAAGGCAAACCGACTTATTCCAAATCCGCCCAACGTTAAATTACTAGAAATTTGTTTTCCCGAACTAATTGAAAAGGTTGTTTTATTAATTTTTGTTGGACTTAATGTTTCTAAATCAACTAATAACGATTTAAAATAAGGCAACACTTCATTAGAAATAAATTCGCCACAAACTTTATGTTTTGGATATTCATTTTTTTCAAACAAAACAACTTGATATCCTTTTTGAGACAAGTCGATAGCTGCCGTTAATCCGGCTAAACCACCACCGATAATAACAACATCTATTAATTCTGACTTATCTTTCAATTGGATTTCAATTTTTATAAAGATACTAAATATGTGTCATTCTTGCTCTTTATGAAATTGCTTTGGTTTGGTTTACTGTTTTTGTAGTAAATCGGCTTCAATGCCATAATATTTTTCAATACGATTAGCCATTATAACCGTTTTTTTGGAATCTTTTATTCCAAAAGTTAAAGTGATTAAATTATCGGCTAAAGCAAAATCAGTTTCCGAGATTGTTATTAATTTAAACATTTGACCATCTTTACGTTGGCTATATAAATTACCGTCTTTAAAAGTGATATAGCGAATAGTTTGGTCTTCATAAATATAAGTCCCCACCCATTTTTTTAGTTGTTCGTTTGTTATTTTGGAGTTTGATTGCTTTATAATTGGTTTACCAAGTGCAATCGCTGCTGCTTGTAAAGCAGGTTCAGAAGGATTTATTCCGTTATTATTGGATAAGACAATTACGTAACAATTTTGCTTTGGAGCATAGAGTCCATAAGTAGAATATCCAAAAATACCCCCCGAATGTTCTAAAGTTTGTTCGCCTGCAAGTTCGTTAGGCATCCATCCGTAACCATAAAATAGGGGTTTTCCACTAGTGGTCGTATAATTAGTAAAAGCCAATTGCTTAGACTTTTCTGAAATTAATTTATTGGTATGAATAGCTTGATTCCACAACAACAAATCATCAACATTCGACATTAAAGAACCGGCCGCATAAGGCAAAGTCATGCTTAAATATTCTGCATTTTGATAGCCTCCTTCTCCATCAGGTTGATAACCGCTGGCACGATTAGCTATTATTTCTGTTTTACTTCCATAAAGAGAATGAGACATTCCAATCTTTTTAAAAATAAAAGTTTCTATAAATTCTTCATAAGAAATTTTAGAAACTTGTTCAATAATATAACCCAACACAATATAGCCAGAATTGCTGTAGTTAAATTTTTCACCAGGTTTAAAATCTAGCGGTTCATTTTTAAACATTGCAATAAGCTCAATTGGCGTCATGTCTTCACTAGCGAATGTTCTAAAACTTGGCATGTCGGTATAACTTTTAATTCCAGAAGTATGTGTCAGTAAATGATGAATAGTTATTTTATTTCCATTTGGATAATCTGGAATATATTTTGAAAGTGAATCTTGAAGCGAAAGTTTATTTTGTTCCATCAACATTAAAATAGCAACAGCTGTAAATTGTTTGGTAATGGAGCCTAATTCTAAAATATTTTCAGGTTTCATTGCTACATTGAGTTCCATATTTGCATTCCCAAATGCTTTTCGATAGATAATTTCTCCATCTTTGGCAATTAGAACGGTTGCTCCAGGCAAATTTGGCTGATAATAGTTTTGAAAAACCACATCGAGTGTTTGTTCTATCGATTGGGCAAAACTATTTGCTGCTGGAAAAGCGAATAGTAAATATAAAACAAGTAAAAACTTAGCTGTTTTTATCATAGGAGTTTTATTTCTATTTAATTATCATGTTTATTGTTAGCAATTTACAAAAAAAACCGCTTTGTAATATATAGCGGTTTTTAGTATAATTATGAAAAATAGTAATTATTATATTTTCTCGTCTTTAATTTCGTCTACTATTTCAGGATTCAAAAGAGTTGAAATATCACCAAAATTAGAATAATCACCTTCTGCAATTTTTCGTAAAATTCTACGCATAATTTTTCCTGAACGAGTTTTTGGTAAACCGGATACGAATTGAATTTTATCTAATTTAGCAATTGGTCCAATTTGGTCTGAAATTAATTGGTTAATTTCTTTCCGTAAGTTTTCTTTATCGCGGGTTGCTCCCGCTTCTTTTAAAATGACAAATCCATACAACGCATTTCCTTTGACATCATGTGGAAAACCGACAATCGCACTTTCAGCAACTGCTGGATGTTCATTGATTGCATCTTCGATTGGTGCTGTGCCTAAATTATGACCAGAAACAATAATGACATCATCTACACGACCTGTAATTCGGTAATAGCCTACTTCATCGCGTAAAGCTCCATCGCCTGTAAAATATTTACCTGGAAAAGCCGTAAAATAAGTTTCTTTATAGCGTTGGTGGTCATTCCAAATTGTCCGAGCCATTGCTGGCCAAGGGAATTTAATACACAAACTTCCTGTTACTTGATTTCCTTCAATTTCATTACGTAATTCATCCATCAATACTGGTTGAATTCCGGGTAACGGTAAAGATGCATAAGTAGGTTTGGTTGGCGTAACAAATGGAATGGGAGAAATCATAATTCCACCTGTTTCAGTTTGCCACCATGTATCTACTAACGGACAGCGTTTTCCACCTACGTGATCATTATACCAATGCCAAGCTTCTTCATTAATGGGTTCGCCCACCGATCCAATGACTTTTAATGAATCTAATTGAAAACGTTGCACATAATCTAAGTTTTCTTTGGCTAAGGCTCGAATTGCTGTGGGTGCCGTATAAAACTGAGTTACTTGATGCTTTTCGATGACTTCCCAAAACCGACTAAAATCGGGATAAGAAGGAACGCCTTCAAAAATAACAGTCGTTGCTCCATTTAGTAATGGACCATATAAAATATAGGAATGTCCGGTAATCCAGCCGATATCAGCGGTGCACCAATACACATCATTTTCTTCATAATTGAAAACATTTTTAAAGGTATAGGCTGTAAAAACCATGTATCCCGCAGTAGTATGCACCATTCCTTTTGGTTTTCCGGTAGAACCAGAGGTGTATAAAATAAACAACGGGTCTTCTGCATCCATTATTTCAGCTACATTGGTTGACATTGCCTCGTCTAAAAGCGGTTGTAGCCATAAATCACGTCCCTCTTTCATTGTAATAGATTCGTTAGTCCGTTTTACAACCAACACTTTTTCAACTGAAGGGGTTTTTTCTAAAGCTTCATCAACAATTCCTTTTAAATCGATGGTTTTATTCCCTCTAAATCCACCATCGGAAGTAATGACTAATTTACAATCGCTATCATTAATTCGAGTTGCAATCGCTGCAGCTGAAAAACCTGCAAAAATCACCGAATGGATTGCTCCAATTCGTGCACAGGCCAAAATAGCAACCGCTAATTCTGGAATCATGGGTAAATAAATACAAACACGATCACCTTTTTTAATTCCTTGGTCTCGAAGTACATTGGCCATTTTTGCTACTCGAGTATATAACTCATTATAAGTTATGTGAACAGCTGCTTCATTTGGGTCATTGGGTTCAAAAATAATAGCTGTTTTTTCCCCTCTTTTAGATAAATGCCTGTCAATGCAATTTTTTGTGATATTCACTTTAGCATCAATAAACCATTTAAATTGGGCTTCTTGCATATCAAATTCAAAGACTTTATCCCACTTTTGATACCAAGTGAAGTTTTCGTCGGCAATGCGATCCCAAAATTTACGGGGTTCACGTACTGATTTCTTATACATCTTGAAATAATTCTCGAGGTCATGTATTTTATAGTAACTCATATTCGATTTTTATTCTTTGAAAAAAGTAAAATTAAGGATTTTAATTGTTTTATGAATATTCCTTTCTATTAAAATTGGAATTAAAAAACTAAAAAAAATTATCTAATGGTCTAAAGCCTCACCAGCACCAGAAGGAATTCTGATGTTTTCTACAATATCTTGAACTTCTTGTGGTGGTTCTGGCGTAAATCTATTCACTACTAAAGCCACCATAAAATTAACTAGCATTGCGATTGTACCAAATCCTTCAGGTGAAATTCCAAACCACCAACTAGGCTTTAAAGATTCAACCATTTCTTTTCCACCATCAAAAACGCCAAATTTGAATTTTAACATATAATAAAGCATCAAAGCCATCCCTACAATCATGCCGCTAATCGCTCCTTCTTTATTCATTTTTTTATAAAAAATACCCAAAATAATTGCAGGAAAAAAGGAAGCGGCGGCTAAACCGAAAGCTAATGCGACGACGGCGGCTACAAATCCTGGCGGATTGATTCCAAAATAACCAGCGATAACAACTGCTACAGCAGCTGAAATTCTCGCAGCCCATAATTCGTTTTTATCAGAGATAGCTGGATTAATCATTTTTTTGATTAAATCGTGAGATATTGAAGAAGAAATAACCAACAACAATCCCGCAGCCGTAGATAAAGCGGCAGCCAATGCACCAGCTGCAACTAAAGCAATCACCCAATTAGGCAAATTAGCAATTTCAGGGTTAGCCAACACCATGATGTCATTATCAATTGTCAATTCATTTTGTTCCTTATCGGCAACATACTGAATTTTTCCATCTTCATTTTTATCTTCAAAAGTTAATAATCCCGTTTTTTCCCAATTCATAAACCATTGTGGCATGGAAGCATATTCTTTTTCACTAACCGTTTGAATTAAATTCGCTTTGGCAAATACAGCCACGGCAGGAGCCGTAGTATATAAAATTGCAATTAACAACAATGCCCATCCAGCTGATTTACGTGCGTCTCGAACTCTTTTGACCGTAAAAAAACGGACAATAACATGTGGTAAACCAGCGGTTCCCACCATTAAGGCTAAGGTAATGGCAAAAACATCAATCATCGATTTTGAACCATTGGTATATTCTGCAAATCCTAATTCTGTTTGCAAACCATTTAATTTATCTAATAAATAAGTGCCCGAACCATCTGTAATAGTATCACCCATTCCGAATTGCGGAATCGGATTTCCAGTCATTTGAATAGAAATAAAAATGGCTGGAACCATAAAGGCGAAAATCAACACACAATATTGTGCCACTTGGGTATAAGTTATTCCTTTCATGCCGCCTAAAACGGCATAGAAAAGTACAATAATCATCCCGATTACGACACCTGTTTCGATATCTACTTCTAAAAACCTAGAAAACACAACTCCTACTCCACGCATTTGCCCCGCTACATAAGTAAAGGAAACAATTAAAGCACAAAATACAGCAACAGTTCGAGCTGTTTTTGAATAGTACCGATCTCCAATAAAATCAGGCACTGTAAATTTTCCAAATTTTCTAAGATAAGGGGCTAACAATAAGGCTAATAAAACATAACCGCCAGTCCATCCCATTAAATAAACAGCACCATCATATCCTGCAAAAGAAATAATTCCCGCCATTGAAATAAAAGAAGCTGCACTCATCCAATCGGCCGCTGTTGCCATGCCGTTTGCTAGTGGAGAAACGCCACCACCGGCAACATAAAATTCTTTGGTAGAACCTGCTCTAGACCAAATTGCAATTCCAATATAAAGAGCAAACGTAATTCCTACGATTATATACGTCCAAGTTTGTACATCCATTTTTTTTATTTTTGAGTAGCTGCGTTACTGAGTAGCTGAGAAATTAGGTTTTATTTTTTTATTTTGCTAAGAATTAATCACGAAAAAACTATTTCTCGTCGAATCCGTATTTTTTATCTAATTTGTTCATTAACCGAACATAAACAAAGATTAAAATTACGAAAACATAGATTGAGCCTTGTTGAGCAAACCAAAATCCAAGCGGAAATCCTCCAATTTTAAAATTATCTAGACTGTCTTTAAAAAGAATTCCAGCTCCAAAAGAAACTATAAACCAAATTCCTAGTAGTATAAAAAGGTAACCTAAGTTCTCCTTCCAATAAGCGGTAGCACGAGATTTATTTTCCATATTCTATATAAAATGATTGTGTAATAATGTTTAAAATTTATCTAAATTATAATAAATTGACAAATAATTGATTATTTTTAAAATGATTTTGAATCTTTCTTAATTTTTAAATCCATTTACTTCGATAATCGCTATGATTTCCTTTAATTTGTATAAACAATAAAAAAAATGCAATTTGATACCGAATCAACGGATGCTTCCGTATTATACAAGCTTTTAACCGGAACCATTATTCCGAGACCTATTGGTTGGATTTCAACAATTGATGATCAAGGAGTCAATAACTTAGCTCCTTTTTCTTATTTTAATATGGTTAGTAGTGACCCGCCCTGTGTGATGTTTTCAACACGAAGAGATAATAATACCAATAAAGACACCTTAAATAATGTTTTAAATAACAACCAATTTGTGGTTAATCTGGTGACAAAAGAAGTCGTAGAACAAATGAATACTACTTCGGCAAATGTTACTTCTGATATTGATGAATTTGAATTAGGAAACCTTTCGCCTATCGATTCTGTTTCAATTCAACCAAAAAGAGTGAAAGAAAGTTTGGTTCATTTTGAATGTGAAAAAATCCATCATTATTTTATAAAAGATAAAAACGGTACTGAAACTGCTTGCGTGGTGATTGGTCAAATTAAAGTTATTCATATTAACGATTCTATTCTTTCTGAAAATAATAGAATTAATTTAGAAAAATATAAGCCTGTTGCACGTTTAGCAGGTTCAAATTACGGAATTCTAGGAGAAATATTTTCAATAAAAAGAGCTTAAAATGACAACAGAAAAATTAGAAATTGAAGTAGCAATGCAGATTCGAAGACCACTTCATCAAGTTTTTGAAGCAATAGTAAATCCAAATATAATGAGCTATTACTTTATTTCTAAAAGTACTGGTTTGATGGAAGAAGGGAATGAACTTATATGGAATTTTCCAGAACTGGAAGCAGATTGTCCGGTTAGAATTGGAAAAATCATTAAAGATCAATACATTTCTTTTTATTGGACGATTGATGAAATTGAGCTTCTGGTTGAAATGAATTTGACAGAACGAGAAAATAATTCAACCTTAGTTACCATTACCGAAAAAAGTCGAGAGAATGATGTTGCTGGTTTGAAATGGCTTTCGGCAAATTCTTTTGGATGGGCTAATTTTTTAACCTGTTTAAAAGGTTATTTAGAATATAGAATTAATTTAAGAAAAGGGGCATTTGATTTTATGAAATTAGAAAATCAATGCACTTAAAAACTACTAAATTGAGGGCTAAAACATTGCTTTTCTCCTCATATTAACATTATGAAAATAACAGTAATTGGTGGCGGACCAGGCGGACTTTACTTTTCAATTTTGACAAAGAAAGCAATGCCTAACTGCCAAATCGATGTTTATGAACGAAATAGCCCCGAAGACAGTTTTGGTTTTGGGGTGGTTTTCTCGGATGAAACCTTAGGCGAATTCTTAATGCGTGATGTTCAATCGTATGAACTTATTCGCAGTGAATTTGCCTATTGGGATGATATTGTGATTGCTCGCGACGGACAAACCGTGAGTGCTTCCGGAAACGGTTTTTGTGGTTGTTCTCGCAAAACATTATTGAAATTATTACACCAACGTTGTCGTGAAGAAGGCGTGAATTTACACTTTGAACAAGCTGTTGACGATTTAAGTCAGTTTGCAAACTCCGATATTATTGTGGCTTGTGATGGAATTGGCAGTAGCATTCGCTCACAATTTCAAAGTGAATTTGGCACGAAAATCAAGATGATGAAAAATCGTTTTGTGTGGATGGGTTCAACCAAACCACTCGATGCTTTTACCTATTTTTTTAGAACAACTCCGTTTGGAACAATTGTCGCTCATACCTATCAATATGAAGAAGGTAAGAGTACTTGGATATTTGAATGTAGCGAAGAAACTTGGCAAAAAATCGGCTTTGAAGAAACGAATGAAGAAGATACCGTTCGAAAAATTAGTGAAATTTTTGCAGCAGAATTAGACGGTCATTCCTTGATAACCAATAAATCACATTGGCGTCAATTTCCCCATGTAACCAATGAAAAATGGTTTTACAACAACATTGTTTTATTAGGCGATGCCAAAGCGACAGCCCACTACTCTATCGGTTCAGGAACAAAATTAGCGATGGATTCAGCAATCGGTTTATCCGATGCGGTCGTTGCTCACCCAACCAATGTGCAAGCCGCTTTTGCACAATATGACAAAACCCGCAGAAATACAGTGGAAATGATTCAATATGCCGCACTGGTTTCGTTAGATTGGTTTGAGAATATGAATCGACATAACCAGCATCCGTTTTATCAATTTGCTTTTGGTTGTATGACACGTTCTAAAAAAGTGACCTTTGAAAACCTACAGATTAGAGATAAATCGTTTACAGATAAGGTTTTAGAAGAGTTTAAGAACACTATCAATGGCAACCTACAACCTACAACCTACAACCTACAACCTTTTTCTCCTGCATTTTCAAAATTCAAACTTCGTGATTTAGAATTGGTTAACCGAATTGTCATGGCACCAATGGGACAATATTCTGCCGAAGAGGGACTAGTGAATAACTGGCATTTAGTGCATTATGGAAGTCGAGCAACCGGTGGTGTTGGTTTGATTTTAACCGAAATGACTGCAATTTCTCCAATCGGACGTATTACTTTAGGTTGTGCGGGTATTTATAATGAAAATCAAGTGGTTGAATGGAAAAAAATAACTAAATTTATTCATCAAAATACACAAACAAAAATTGGAATTCAATTGGGACATTCTGGTCGAAAAGGTGCTATTCTTAAACCGTGGGAAGGACAAAACGAACCGATTGAAAACGCTTGGGAATTACTTTCCGCTTCTCCAATATCTTTTAATTCCAAAATGACAATTCCAAAGGAAATAACTGTTGAGGATATGCATACAATTACTGCCGAATTTGTTCAAGCGACCAAAAACGCAGAGCAAGCCGGTTTTGATATGATTGAATTGCAAGCCCATCATGGCTTTTTATTGGCTTCGTTTCTCTCTCCATTAACCAATATTCGCACGGATGAATTCGGCGAAAGCATTGAAAATCGAATCAAATTCCCATTACGAGTGTTCACAGCAATGCGAAATGTATTTCCGCAACACAAACCTATGTCGGTACGTATTTCTGCTTCTGATTGGGCTGAAAATGGAATTTTAGAAGAAGATGTTTTGTATATTGCTAACGCTTTTAAAGAAGCTGGAGCTGACATCATCAACGTTTCTTCAGGAAATACGGTCGAAAACCAAAAACCGCAAATGGGAAGAATGTGGCAAACTCCTTTTTCAGATGTAGTTCGAAATACGATACCTATTCCAACGATTACGGCAGGATACATCCAAGACATTGACCAAATTAATACCATTATTTTGAACGGTAGAGCCGATTTAGTGGCGTTGGGAAAACCATTATTAGCAGACGCAAATTTTGTTAGAAATGCACAGGCTTATGAAAAAGCTGACCCAAAAGATGTTCCATTGCAATACAAAAGTGGAAGTTCGCATTTATATCCGCTAAAAGCTTCGGAACGGAAGCAGGTTGAAGGAATGAAAAAAGCGTTGAAGCCAAAAAGCAATAAAAAAATCTAATATAAAACATCAGCAACTTAGTTTCTTAGCAACTTAGCAACTCAGAAAATGATAAAAAAAAAATCTAAAATAGAAGTTCAAGGTATTCAAATTGCCCTTGTGAATCAAAGTAACAACGATTATATTTCATTGACAGATATTGCTAGACATAAAAATTCATCTCAAACAGATGATATCATAAAAAATTGGTTAAGAAATAGAAATACCATTGAGCTTTTGGGTTTTTGGGAAATGATATATAATCCTAATTTTAAACCCGTCGAATTCGACGGGTTTAGAAAACAGGCTGGCTTAAATAGTTTTGTAATGACCCCTAAACGTTGGATAGAAAGCACGAACGCGATTGGTATCGTTTCAAAAGCCGGAAGATATGGTGGAACTTTTGCTCATAAAGACATTGCTTTGGAATTCGCCTCATGGATTTCAATTGAATTTAAACTTTATATCATTAAAGAATTCCAACGTTTAAAAGAAAATGAAAACGACCGCTTAAATCTAGAATGGAATTTACAACGCACGATATCAAAAATAAATTATCATATTCATACTGATGCAATTAAGGAAAATCTAATTCCACCTGAAATTACTAAACAACAAGCAAGTTTTGTATATGCCAATGAAGCTGATTTATTTAATACAGCTTTGTTTGGAATTACAGCCAAAGAATGGAGAGAAAATAATCCGAATCTAAAAGGAAATATACGAGATTTTGCGACTTTAGAGCAATTAGTAGTCCTGAGTAATTTGGAAAGCATAAATGCTTTGCTTATTCAACAAGGTTTATCACAAAGTGAACGACTTATTCAACTCAATAAAGTTGCGATTACTCAAATGAAATCGTTAGTTCATTCTAAAGAAGTAAAAAAACTAAAAGCGTAACTGATGAAACATTTTGTCGACAATTTTGTTATTGATTACTTACCAAGCCTTGCTATACAACCGCTCTATTTTAAAGGAAAATATGAAGATGGAATGCTCAATTGTGTCGAACGTCTTTTAGATACTCACATTAAAAACGGAAACGGAAATGCTCCTTGTCTACACACGTTTAAAAAAACATGGCGTTATCAAGATTTATATGAAAAAGCCAATCAAATTGCACATGTTTTAGTGGATGATTTGGGTTTGCAATCCGGTAATAGAGTATTAATTCGTTCTGCCAATAACCCCATGATGGTCGCTTTATGGTTTGCAATTCTTAAAGCTGGTGGAATTGTGGTGGCAACCATGCCCTTATTACGCTCTAAAGAATTGACCACTATTATTGACTGTGCCGAGATTTCGCATGTATTTTGCGATATAGCTTTGGAAGAAGAACTAGAACAGGTGCAATCTGATTTTCTGAAAAAAGTTTGCAAATTCTGTGGTTCAGAAAGCGGTACCTCTGAATTAGAACGTTTGATGATGAACAAATCCAAAACGTTTGAGAACTTTCATTCTAAAGCAGATAGTATAGCCTTAATTGGATTTACGTCGGGAACAACGGGACTACCTAAAATGACTGCTCACTTTCACAAAGATATTTTAAATATTTGTGAAGCATTCCCTAATTATTCGCTACAACCAACTTCCAAAGATATTTTTACAGGGAGTCCGCCACTGGGTTTTACCTTTGGTTTAGGCGGTTTAGTATTATTTCCATTGTATTTTGGTGCTTCTACCTTTTTAATAGAAAAGCCAACACCTGATGCGTTGCTTCAAGCGATACAAGACTTTCAAATTACAATTTGTTTAACCGCTCCAACGGCATGGCGAATTATTTCTACCAAAATAAATGAATATGATATTTCTAGCTTACGCAAATGTGTTTCCGCTGGAGAAACCTTGTCCATAAAAGTTTGGGAAGATTGGTATAATGCAACAGGGTTAAAAATAATCGACGGTATTGGAGCCACCGAAATGCTACATATATTTATTTCTTCAAACGAAGAGAATATGAAACCCGGAGCAACTGGTGTCGCCATAACAGGATATGAAGCCAAAATTATAGATCACCTCGGAAATGAGTCTCCTACAAACCAACCAGGTCGATTAGCCGTACGAGGAATTACCGGTTGTAAATACCTCAATCGAACCGATAAACAACAAGAATATGTCCAAAATGGTTGGAATTTAACAGGAGATATTTTTAAAAAAGACGAGGAAGGATACTTCTGGTTTGTAGCTCGAGGCGACGACATGATTATATCTTCTGGTTACAATATTGCGGCAATTGAAGTAGAAAGTGTACTTTTAACCCATGAAGAAATTTTAGAATGTGCGGTCGTTGGCTTGCCTGATGACGAAAGAGGAATGCTTGTTTGTGCTCACATCGTGCTTAAAGATTCATCTAAAGCAACAGATAACATGAAAAACCATATTCAGCACTGGTTCAAAGAAGTAGCTGCTCCATATAAATATCCAAGAGTGATTTATTTTGTAGACAAACTTCCTAAAACTGAAACTGGAAAGATTCAACGTTTTAAATTAAAATAAAATCAATAATTAGTAAATCGGAAAGAAATGCGAAGAGCCTTTTTAGTTGTCAGTTTTACCATCTTAGTCATAAACGGAATACTTACCTATATAAATTGGAAGTTTAGTTTATTGTTTTTAATTTTAATTCCCTTAATTTTAATGGGCTTGTTTGATATGTATCAGTCGATTCATACCATACGAAGAAATTTCCCATTAGTAGGAAGACTCCGGTATTTATTAGGTAGTATAGGACCAGAAATCCGACAATATTTTATTGAAACAGATACAGATGGAAAGCCATTTAATCGCTTACAACGGAATATGGTTTATTCTCGGAGTAAAAAAGAATCTGACATGGAGCCTTTTGGTACACAAAAAAACACCTATGAATCAGGTTACGAATGGATTAACCACAGTATTCGTGCAATTACTTTTCAGGATATGAATCCGAAACCCTTGGTAAGAATCGGTTCTTCCAATTGTTCAAAACCCTATATGGCCAGTATGTTTAACATCAGTGCAATGAGCTATGGGTCGTTGAGTAAAAATGCAATTATTGCGTTGAATGAAGGTGCTAAAAAAGGGGGATTTTACCATAATACGGGTGAAGGCGGCCTTTCTCCCTATCATTTGTTAGGTGGCGATGTGGTTTGGAATATCGGAACTGGTTATTTTAGTTGTCGAAAATTTGACGGAACTTTTTGTCCAGATGAATTTGAAAAACGAGCGATTTTAGATGAAGTAAAAATGATTGAGATAAAATTCTCACAAGGGGCAAAACCTGGACATGGCGGAATTTTACCAAAAGAAAAAGTAACTGATGAAATTGCAGCCATTCGATTAGTCAATAAAGGGCACGATATTATTTCGCCACCAACCCACTCTGCTTTTACAACTCCACTAGAATTAATTGATTTTATAAAATTATTACGAGAACGTTCGGGCGGCAAACCCATTGGAATTAAAATATGTATTGGGAATAAAGCTGAATTTATCAGTATTTGTAAAGCAATGGTTGCCACGCAAACGTATTTAGATTTTATCACTGTTGATGGTGGCGAAGGCGGAACGGGTGCTGCTCCTCCTGAATACTCTGATCATGTTGGAATGCCTTTGCGGGATGCTTTAGCTTTTGTACACGATTGTTTAAAAGGATATGGTATTAAAGAACAAATCAAAGTAATTGCGAGTGGCAAAGTCATTTCTGGTTTTGATATTATTCGGAATTTATCGATTGGAGCCGATTTATGTAATTCTGCTCGAGGAATGATGTTTGCCTTAGGCTGTATTCAAGCTTTAGAATGTCATACCAATACTTGTCCAACTGGTGTTGCTACTCAAAATCCAAGATTAATGAAAGGATTAGTTCCAGAAGATAAAAGTACGCGAGTAACCCGTTATCAATATGAAACCGTAAAAAGTGCCGTAGATTTGATGGCTTCTGCCGGATTAGATCATCCTGATAAAGTAGACCGAAGCGTAGTAAGTACACGAATTAATCCAATAATGATACAGACTTTTGAAGAGATATACCCAGAACTGGATCGTGGATGTTTATTAAACGAAGCAACTGTTCCAGACTATTTAAAAGTTTTTTGGCTCAAAGCAAGTATAGAAAAATTTTAATAGTTCAACCTAAAAATATAGACCGATGATGAAAAATGAATTTGTCAAACTAGAAAAAGTACGTTTTCAACATGTTGATTATGCCGGTATAGTTTTCTATCCCCGATTTCTGGAAATGCTAAATTGTTTGGTAGAAGATTGGTTTGAAGAAGCACTCGATAGACCTTTTGCTAAAATGCATGAAACAAACGGTATTCCAACAGTTGATTTGAAAATTCAATTTAAAAATGTGGCTCGATTAGGTGAAATTTTAACCAAAAAATTATGGGTAAAAGACATCGGATTTGCCTCCATGCTTTGTGGTTTCCAGTTTTTCAATGAAGCTGGATTAACCATTTTAGAAGGCGAAGTTACTTTAGTTAATGTCGCTATAAATGCTGATAAAAAAAGTATTAAAGCTGAGCCTTTTTCAGAAGTAATGAAAAATAAAATTATGAATTACAAATTATGAATTACGAAGTAACATTCGAATTTAAACATAATTAGTAATTCCAAATTCGTAATTATACAACTATGACCTTTCCAAAATTCAAAGCCGCCGCCGTCCAAACTGCCCCTGTTTTTTTAAATGTCGAAAAAACAATTGAAAAAGCCATTTCTTTCATCAAAGAAGCCAGTGAAAATGGTGCTCAATTGATTGCCTTTCCTGAAGTGTTTATTGCAGGTTATCCGTATTGGAATTGGGTGATGACTCCAGTTCAAGGTAGTAAATGGTACGAACAATTATATAAAAGTGCGGTAGCCGTTACCGATGAATCGTTGAAACCCTTATTTCAAGCAGCGAAAGATTTCAAGATGCATCTCGTGATTGGAATTAATGAACGAGGCGATAGTTATGGCGAAATTTATAACACCAATTTAATTATTGATGACCAAGGCAATTTAATTGGAAAACATCGAAAATTAGTGCCGACTTGGGCTGAAAAACTGACTTGGACGAGTGGCGATGGTTCATCCTTAAAAGTGTATCCAACTAAAATAGGACCTATCGGAACATTAGCTTGTGGCGAAAACACCAATACATTGGCCCGATTCACTTTACTTGCTCAAGGCGAATTGATTCATATTGCCAATTATATTTCGTTGCCAGTTGCTCCTGCTGATTATAATATGGCTGAAGCAATTAAAATTCGTGCAGCGGCTCATTCCTTTGAAGGTAAATTATTTACGGTTGTTTCTTGTTCAACCATATCTAAGGAAATGATGGTGATTTTAAAAGACGAGGTTCCAAATATTGAAGAATTACTAACGCGTAAAAATTCAGCGTTTTCAGGAATTATTGGGCCTAATGGAGCAGTTGTAAGCGAACCTTTAATTGATGAAGAAGGAATTGTCTATGCAGAAATTGATTTAGAAAAATGTATTCAGCCCAAACAAATGCATGATATTTTGGGACATTACAACCGATTTGATATCTTTGATTTACGAGTCAATATAGCTCCAACTCGAAAAATTACATTGATTGATAATCACGAGGAATTTAATAAGAAATAAGCAGCATACAACCCTTCTAGGGTTTAAACTCTAGAAGAGTTGAAAATTAAAATTAAAAGCTATGAACGAAAACCATTCAGATAATCAATACGGAAGAGCTCGAGTACAAGATACTCCAGAACTTGAAGCGTATTATAAAGAATTAGAATCACTTGGTGCGGGTGCATTATGGACCGTAGCAAATGCAATTGAACCTTGGGAACCTAGAACCACTTCAATTCCTATGTTATGGAAGTATGAAGACTTGCGTAGTTTAGTGCTCAAATCTTCCGAATTAGTCACTCCTGAACAAGCGGGTCGCCGGGTTGTATATTTAGTTAATGATAAACGAAAAGAGGTTTCTGCCGCTGTAGGATGGCTGTATACTGGCATTCAAGTGACGCGTCCGGGCGAAAGTACTTCTGCTCATCGCCATCGTGCTTCTGCTTTGCGATTTATTATGGAAGGTGAAGGCGGTTATACCGTTGTCGATGGCAATAAAATTATGTTGGAAGTGAATGATTTTGTGATTACACCCAATTCAGCATGGCACGAACATGGCGTTGAAGAAGGCGGAAAAACCTGTATTTGGCAAGATGGTTTGGACATTCCTTTATTAAATGCTTTAGAAGCCAATGATTATGCCGTTTTAGACGGAAAACAAGAATTAATTGCTCCAATAAATTATTCACCAATTGCTTATGGTTGTGCAGGATTAATTCCGGCCGATAAAAACTGGGACAAACCCTACTCTCCTTTATTTAAATATTCTTGGAAAAGTGTCTATCCCGCTTTACTAGAAATGCAAAAAGTGAGTGAAATCAATTCCTTTGACGGAATTTTCATGAAGTATTCCAATCCCTTAACTGGTGGACATGTGATGGAAACGATGGGAGCTTCAATGCAATTATTACCTGCTGGTTTTAAAGGAAAAGCTCACCAACACACGGGTTCATTTGTGTATCAATGTGCCAAAGGGAAAGGCTATTCCATCATTGATGGGAAACGGTTTGATTGGAAAGAAAGAGACATCTTCTGCGTCCCTTCGTGGGCAATTCACGAGCATCACAATGCCTCTGAAACAGAAAATGCTTGTTTGTTTTCTTTTAATGATTTACCCGTCATGGAAAAACTGGGACTTTATCAGGAAAGAGCATGCATCGACAATAATGGACATCAATAATTTTAAAAAACCTCAGTACCTTAGAACCTCAGAACCATAGTACCTTAAAAAAATGAAACTACTTACTTATAAAACAGCAGAAACCGAACCACGATTAGGTTTCTTACACAACAACCTTATTATTGACATGGAAGATTTTGGCGAAATCTCTAATTTCCCATTGCCAATTGATATGCTAGATTTAATAGACATGGGCTTTGAAATCATCAGTGAAATCTCCGAAATGATTCTGGAAACACGTGAAATTGATTTTGAACAAATTGGTTATAAATTTGAAGAAGTTGAAATCCTCGCTCCTATTCAAAAGCCTCGAAAAAATATCATCGGAATTGGATTGAATTTTACGGAGCATGTTGCGGAAAGTGCAAGAACATTAGACACTACAGGAAAACTTCCGCAAAAACCGATTATTTTCTCTAAACCGCCAACAACGGTTACGGCAACAAATACGAACGTCATTTTAAACACCAAACTCACACAACAACTTGATTGGGAAGTAGAATTGGCTGTCGTTATTGGTAAAACAGGTAAGTATGTTGCCAATGCCGATGCCTTAGATTACGTGTTTGGCTACACCGTCATCAACGACATTTCCGCACGTGATTGTCGCCGGGAAGGACAATGGATTGTTTCCAAAGGACAAGATACTTTTGCTCCGATGGGACCATATTTAGTAACGAAAGATGAATTTTCAAATCCCCATGATATCAATTTATCATTAAAAGTAAATGGGGTTGAAAAACAAAATTCAAATACTAAATTTTTACTGTTCAATATCAATGATTTAATAGAAGATTTAAGTACCGTTTTCACGATAGAAGCGGGCGACATCATCGCAACGGGTACACCTGCTGGTGTTGGAGCTGGAAGAACTCCGCAAGAATGGTTGAAAGATGGCGATGTGATGGAGGCAACTGTGGAAGGAATCGGAACATTAATTAATACGGTAAAAGAAATATAAAAAGTATTCAGTCGCAGTTTTCAGTTTTCTGACTGCAAACTGCGACTGCGACTGTAAACTAATCAAAATATGAAATACCGAATAGGCCAAATCGTCCCCTCCTCCAACGTCACGATGGAAACAGAAATTCCTGCAATTTTTAGAGCAAGAGAAACCATTCTACCAGAACTATTTACGTTTCATTCCAGCCGAACGCGGATGAAAAAAGTAACCAAAGAAGAATTGGAAGCCATGGATGCCATGAGTTTAAAATGTGCTCAAGAATTATCGGATGCTCAAGTCGATGTCATGGGTTATGCGTGTTTGGTTGCTATTATGAGCATGGGTCGTGGCTATCATTGCGTTTCGGAAGTGAATTTGCATCAGGAAACGGTGGCAAACGACTTCCCTACGCCGATTGTGACTTCTGCTGGAGCTTTAATTAACGGCTTGAACGTTTTAGGTGCTAAGCAAATTTCCATCATTACACCTTATATGCGACCGTTAACCGATATGGTGGTGGATTATATTGAACACCAAGGCATCAAAGTAAAGCAAAGTATCGCTCTTGAAATTCCAGACAATTTAGAAGTCGCCGCTCAAAACCCAATGAATTTATTGGACATATACAAACAATTAGATTTAACGGATGTGGATGTTTTAGTCGTTTCTGCTTGTGTGCAAATGCCTTCTTTAGAAGCTATCGATTTAATCCAAGTAGAATGTGGCATTCCCGTAACTTCTGCCGCTGTTTGTACGACTTATGAAATGATGAAAAAACTAGGAATTGAAGCCAAATCAAGTATTGGTGGAGAATTGTTGAGTGGAAAATATTAATGATACTATCGTATCAGATTAAAAATCCCAAATCAATTAAAAACAAGATTTGGGATTTTTTATACTTCAAAACAGAATTACAAAAAGGTCGTATCAATTACAAATCGGTGTTTTACATTACTTTTGATTATTCACTCATACGCCTATTGCCGTCTTGAATCTTCTTCAAAATAGATATACTAGTTATTGCTGACTTCTTCAAGCAATGATTGGTATTTAAAGGAGCTGGCTTACTACTTATTTTAAAACTAAAAAACGCTGCCTTAACTCTCACTCATTCTAGTTTGAAAACGGCGAACTGCTGATGCTATATCTTTACCATTTGGTTGTTGAAACAAGCCAATATCAAAATAGCTAGCAGCCGAAAACAGATGGTCAAAAATATCAGATTGAATGCGTTCATAATCCGACCAATCAGTAGTATCCGTAAAACAATAAATTTCTAACGGAATCCCTTTGTCTTCCGAAGCCAACTGTCGAACCATAATGGTCATGTCCTTTTTAATGCTAGGATGTGATTGAAGATACAATTCAATATAGTTTCTAAAAACGCCAATATTGGTCAACCTTCTTCCGTTAATCAAAACCGAAGTATCCACCTTGTTATTGATGTTAAAAGTTTCAATTTGTTCTTGTCTCGCGGTGATAAAGTCGGTAATGAGGTGAATTTTCTTCAAGGCTTCTCTCGTATCATGATCAACAAAACGAATGGAATTGGTATCCACAAAAAGAGACCGTTTAATTCTTCGGCCACCGCTATGCACCATTCCACGCCAGTTTTTAAAACTGTCTGAAATAAAATAATAGGTTGGAATGGTGGTAATCGTTTTATCAAAATTCTGTACTTTTACGGTATTCAGGTTGATGGCTATCACGTCGCCATCGGCATTAAACTTCGGCATTTCAATCCAGTCACCCACTCGAACCATATCGTTGGTTGACATTTGCACACTGGCAACAAAACCTAAAATCGTGTCTTTAAACACCAACAACAAGATGGCAGTCATGGCTCCAAAAGCACTCAAAAAATATATGGGCGATTTCCCTAAAAGAATTGAAAAAGCAAAGATGGCGGTAGTAATGTAGAATATTATTCGAATAAGCTGAAAATAACTCGTCAACGGCTTGTCTTTAAAGGCCTCAAGCGAAGAAAAAGCATATTCAGCTACCTTGAGTAAGGCAACAATAATGGTCATTGCTACAATAATTAAGTAAACATCCGTTAGCTTAATTATGAATGGAAGCACTGATTCAAAATCATTAAAAATACTTGGAGCCAGTAACCGAACAAAAACAGCGGGTACTATATGAGCAAAGTTATTTAAAACTTCTTTATCAGCCAAAAGGTCATCCCATTTTAGAGGCGATTTTCTGACCAACTTATAAAAGTAGTTAATCACAACTTTTTTGGTGATATAGAAACCAATAATCGAAATAAGGCTTAGTGCAATTAAAAGCGATAACAGCCTAAGATAAATGGCCCATTCATCTGAAACGCCAGCATTTATTAAAAGTTCATCTACCCAATTTTCGATGTAATCAAATCCGGTCATACAAATTTTTCTTTATGTTGATTTTAGTGTTTAAAGATTAAAAAGCCCCTTTAGCGTACCTATTTCAATTTTTAGCAAATTAAGCATTTATAGACGAAAAATAGGGTTGAGACATCTTCATTTAATAGTATGTTAACTTTTCGAATTGAATTTCATTAGTCCAGCCGATTGCTATAACAAATTAGTTTTATGGAAGGGAGAGATGTTGGGAGAGTTTGGTGTTAGTTTTAAAGAAATGATTTGAATAGCCGATTTGTTTTAGTGCTGCGAGGTCAGAGACATTCGCAGAGCATCGGGAGTTTGGTGCTATTTTAGAATTCTCGGATAGCAGACTTTAAAGAAACTTTAGAGAACTGGTAGTCATTTATAAAATTGTTCAGTGATATAAAAAACGGTGTCTATAAAAAATAAGTTCTCTTTATAGGTTAAAACATTTTCATCATGCAAGTCTTCAAGGATAATGCCTAATTCTGGGTTAAAATAATCATTATTTCTTGTATTTTCAAAACCATTTTCTATTAAAAATCGTTTTACATTCTCTAGATTAGTTTCGCTATCAGATTCTACAAATTTTTGTTCTACTACTGCGTATAAGATGTCCTCTTGTTCATAGAAACCTACTAATTGGTAGGCCGTATCAGCAAAAAAATAATTATTTAGTAATAGATTATTAAAATAATCTTCCCAAGTTTCATAGTAGATACTATCATTAAGTTTGATTACTTTAAATTTATTGTAGAGATATACTTTTTGTTCTGCACCAGAGGAAACAAAGGCATTGATGTTTATAGCAGTAATCCAAAAATTAGTGCTATCACAAAATTGCTTTATGAGCGTTGCTTCTTTACTTTTGATTTGCTTGCTAGTCTCAAACGTTTTGCTTGAGCTCTTGCTTTTTCTAAGGTAACGGGAGATTGTTTGGATAGAATCTCCATGCCTAACAGGGCTCTTTCCTGAAATGATATTTTGCAGTTCATATTTCATTTATATAATGTAAAAATAGCACTTTTTATACAAGTATCAAAATGTTCATTAGTTATTGAAATCTATAGAAAAGGGTTCATTTCTTTGGTGGTATGTTCCTCCTACTGATCATCTCCAACGAGTAACTATTTATAACTCCTAAAACCAACACAAAGCGTTTGCAACGTTCTTAAAATATAATCAAAACTCTTACTGTGATAAAATATGGCAAACTTTCATCAATAAGACAAAACCTTTATCCATGTACATCTTTTATCAAATATACTAAAAATCAGATTTGTTTTAGTACTCCGAAGTCAGAGACATTCAGAGCTTCATGCTATTTAAAAAAACGCTAATAGTAACTTACTTTTAATTTACTATTTAAATCTTCATTTTACATTTTTCGCATAAATCAAAATTGGCATTGTCAATCGTTGCAATGTTTTCAACAGCATCAGTCATGACACATTTTTTATTAGGACAATGAGGCAAACCTAAATTATGTCCAAATTCATGAATAGATACTTTTTTTAGCCTTGAAAAATGGATTTCAGGACTTGTATGTTGTAACCCAGCTCCACGAAGTCTTCTCTTTAAAACTATGCACTGTGCTCTGCGATGGTCTCCTGACCTCGCAGCGACCAACTCGTAACCTTGCTTCCAATTAAATTAATAGGAATCATAACGTTGTAAATTA
>NZ_JAQVCH010000020.1 GCF_028689845.1 Flavobacterium sp.
GTGTTGTAATGTATTGCCAAGAATTATTACCCGAATTTCCAGCAGAAGTCACACAAATCATCCCACGGGTAAAAGCTAAATCAGCACCACGAGCACTAAAGGTTGTGGTTCCGTTCATATTGGCATACGTATAATTATAATTAGGATTATCAAAAACGGAATAGCCTAATGAAGTAGAAATAATGTCAACTCCTAAGCTATCTGCCAGTTCTGCAGCTTCCACCCAAAATGATTCTTCTAACGGATTTTCATAAGGAGCTTCCGTTTTAAATAAATAGTAGGATGCATCGGGAGCGGTTCCAACTAACTCCCCTTCTTTAAATCCGCCCATCGTAGAAAGCACTAAGGTGCCATGGCTACCTCCCTCATATACGTCTTCATCCCGATTCACAAAATCATATCCTCCTAAAATTTGGTTATTGTCTCGCAAACGCTGAAAAGCTTCGGTTGTATTAACGCCAGGAAACCCATTATCCATGACTGCGATTATTTTTCCGCTACCTGTAAAATTAGCTTGATGCAGTAAGTCGCCACCAATCATTTCTATTTGATTTGTCGAATTACCATACATAAAAGAAACTTGAATTTCTAAATTTTTGGTCACTTTAGCCTCACTGTTTGTTTGACTAAGCCTTCCGTTTTGATTTAAACTCGCATTAGCAAATTGTATAGAACTTACAAATGAAAATTCACTTAAAGCTTCGACCTCAGTTTGCAAACCTCGTACATGTAAACAATTCATCCACTTGGATTGAGCCAAAACTGTGATTCCAGGTTGAGCAGCAATTTGGGTTATATAGGCTTCATAAATAGGCACATCTAATAAATCCAAAGAAATATTTTGAACCATTCTTCTATCTAATGCCCGTTGAGAAAGCATCTCTAGCGGATTCTGAAAATAATATTCAGCATTTGGTTTGTCTGTCAAATAAATCCAAGCATCTTCTTGAGCAAAAACACCATTAGCTACAAAGAGAAAAAGTAAAAAGTAAATCTTTTGCATATTCTAAAATATAAAGCAAGTTATGAAATTACACCCGAACCAACTAATTCGTCACTATCATACCATGCGGCAAATTGTCCCGCAGTAATTGCCGATTGTGGCTGTTCAAAAACAAGGTAAAGGCCGCTTTCAAATTGATATAGCGTTGCTTTTTGAAGTGGTTGACGATAGCGAATTCGAGCTACTACTTCCCTATTTTCACCATTTTGAAGTTTTAAATCTTTGCGTATCCAATGTATTTCTTCGGGCTGAATTCGTAAGGTAGTTCGGAATAATCCTGGATGACTTTGTCCTTGTCCCGTATAGATTGTATTGGAATCAATAGCAGTAGCAATCACGAAAAGACCTTCTTTGGTTCCTCCAACATTCAACCCTTTTCGTTGGCCAATCGTAAAATAATGAGCTCCTTGGTGAACACCCACTTTTTTACCCATTGTGGTTTGATAGGGCAAGGCTTTCGATTCAAATTGTAATTTTTCTTCAAGCGAAGTAAATGAAGGTTTTGGCAAACTATAAATTGAATCTTCAGCTGAAATTTCAATAATTACACCTTCTTTTGGTTGTAATTTTTGTTGCAAAAATTCAGGTAAACGCACTTTTCCAATAAAACAAAGTCCTTGGGAGTCTTTTTTTTCTGCAGTGATTAAATCCATTTGCGAAGCAATTTCACGTACTTCTGGTTTGGTTAATTCGCCGATAGGAAATAACGCTTTAGCCAATTGATCTTGCGATAATTGACACAAAAAATAGGATTGGTCTTTATTGGTATCTACTCCGGCTAGTAATTGAAAAATTTCTTTACCGTCTTTTTCTATCATTCCTTTTCGGCAATAATGTCCCGTTGCCACAAAATCTGCTCCTAAAGAAAGAGCGATTTTCATAAAAACGTCAAATTTAATTTCGCGATTGCACAAAACATCTGGATTTGGCGTTCGTCCTTGCTCATATTCTTTGAACATATAATCAACGATACGTTCTTTATATTGTTCGCTCAAATCGACGGTTTGAAACGGAATACCTAATTTTTCGGCCACCAATAGGGCATCATTGGCATCTTCTAACCAAGGACATTCATTAGAAATAGTCACAGAATCATCGTGCCAGTTTTTCATAAACAGCCCGATAACTTCATATCCTTGTTCTTTTAGCAAATAGGCTGCCACACTAGAATCGACACCACCCGATAAGCCAACCACTACTCTTTTCATCAAAAAAACTTTTTACAAAGGTATTACTTCAAAAACAAAGCATTTAATTCTTTAACTTTTCTTTCGGTTTCAAATTTTTGCTTTTAGGTCGAGCTCGTTTATGCTCACTACGATTTTCGGTTTTAACTAATTTCCCGTTTTTATAAAAATACCATTTTCCTATTGATTTACCGTTTTTATATTGTCCTTTGGTATAGTTATCGCCTACGGCTTCTCTAAAAATGACAGGCCCATCATATTCCCCATTTTTATAAGTTGATTCTTCTAAAACAGTTCCGTTCTCAGCTACTTTTTGATAAGGCCCTTCTTTAATACCTTTATCATAAGTCGTTAATTCGGCCAATAAGCCCGTATTGTAAAACACTTTTTTTGTTCCGTGCAATTTTCCTTTTTTGTAATGCTCCAAAGTCATCAAGGTATCTGAACGCAAATGGTAAAATTTCCATTCTCCTTCATATATTTTATCAATCATTTTTCCTTCGCTTACTTTGAATTTTCCGTTATAAATAATGGTATAACAAGAGCCATCTTTTGCAGAAAAGTCACGTGTTGCAACTATTTTCTTTGTTTTGATATTGTCATAAAAAGTAAAAACACCAACTTCTTTTCCGTTTTCAAAAACACCTTCATATTTCAGGTTTTTAGTATCTTCATAATAGCCTTTCCATGGACCATATTTAGTACCGTTTTCATCTATTTGATTGGTCTTTTCTTGTGCAAAAAGGAAACATTGGCTAAATAAAAGAAAGAAGCCTATTTTTTTAATGTGAAACGTATTCATGAATATCTTTTTTAATAAAAACTGTATTGTTACAAAAATAGTATAAGTTGCCTGAAAAAAGTATAAAATACATTAAATTTGAAAAATATCAATTGGAAATCTATTATGAAAAATTTATTTTACACCTTGTTTCTCTTATCTTTTTTTATTGGAATGAGTCAGGTGACACTTCGAATCACTTCTATCCCCGGAAATACGCCACCAAGCTCTACTATTTATTTAGCTGGAAGTATCAATAATTGGAATGCCGGAGATGCTAATTATATTATGCAACCTGATGGATTAGGAGCGTATCAAATTATTATACCACAAGGAACTGGCAGTGTTGAGTATAAATTCACACGAGGAAGTTGGCCAACTGTTGAGGGAAATGCTTCAGGAGGCTTTTTGCCTAATCGAACGTTTACATTTACAGGTTCACCACAAACCATTTCGCTAACCATCCTATCGTGGGAAGACCTCACGGGCGGAGGTACCAGTACAGCTGCTTCCAATGTTCAAATTTTGAGTCCGAATTTTTATATCCCCCAATTGGATAGAAATAGAAGAATTTGGTTGTATTTACCACCCGATTATTTTACCTCTTCTAAAAATTATCCTGTTTTATATATGCAAGATGGGCAAAATTTATTTGATAATTTGACTTCTTTTTCTGGAGAATGGCAAGTTGATGAAACCTTAAACAACCTATTTAATCAGGGCGATTACGGAGCGATTGTTGTTGGAATTGACAATGGGTGGAGGCAATCGTTTAAATGAATATTCACCTTGGGTAAATGCCGAATATGGTGGCGGTGAAGGCGATGAATACATGGCGTTTTTGGCAGAAACCTTAAAGCCTTATATTGATGCTAATTTTAGAACCCGCACTGAACCGACAATGAATGCCTTAGTTGGCAGTTCAATGGGAGCATTGATTGCCACCTATGGAGCTGCAGAATACCCATCATTATTTGGAAAAATAGGTTCGTTTAGTCCCGCTTATTGGTTTGCCATGTCTGAGTTGAATACCTATTTGAATTCGGCAACAAGCTACACTAACCACCGTGTCTATTTTGTGGCAGGGCAAAATGAATCCACTACTATGGTTCCTAATATTAATGCCATTCGGAATACGATGCAAAACAATGGATTAACTTCATCCAACACTTTAACCAAATTTGATTCCTATGGAACGCATACAGAAACCTATTGGCGAGGCGAATTTGCAGCAGCCTATCAATGGTTGTTTCAAAATGAAAATTTATCGATAAACAATTCAGAACTAAGTCGCCCACATTTATTATCCTTAAAAAATGGCAAAATTTGGGCTGATGGATTTGATCACGACACTGTTTTTGATATATATAATGTAGCTGGGCAAAAAATAAATAGTCTTTTAATTCAAAACGGAATGAATACGCTATCACAAACTATCCCAATTGGTATATATTTTTTAAAATCAGGAGAACTAAATTTTAAAATAATTGTAAACTAAATCGCATTTTTTGAAATACTGTTTATTAAATTTTTGTTAAAGTTAAACAAGTTACTGACCTACATTTTTTTTTAAAAACAATCTAAACCCACTATAAATACTGATATTTTAATTTTTATTTGATTTCAAATAATTTTATATTGTTTATTCTTTATTAAAAATGTTTAAACAAAATTAAATAATTATTCTATATTTGCATAGAACAATTAAAAACTTATCAAATGAAAAAAATTAATGTATTAAAATCAATGCTTTTTGCATTTTTAGCATTTTCAACCTTATCATGTAGTGATGATGATGAAGTAGGTGTACCACAATCGAATACAATTGCTGCTATTGCTCAGCGTACAGATGACTTAAGCATCTTAGTACAAGCTTTAGTAAAAGCAGATTTAGTTACTGTTTTAGATGGAACAGATGATTATACTGTATTTGCACCTACAAACGCCGCTTTTACTGCTTTTTTAACAGCTAACAACATTCCAAATCTTGATGCAGTTCCGGTATCTGCTTTAAGAGAAATTTTATTAAATCACGTTGTTGTTGGTACTGTAACAGGTGATCAATTGCCAATGGCGGGTTATATTAAAACGTTAGGTAAAGGAGCCGCTTCTTCTTCAAACATGTTAAATATGTATGTAAACAAATCAAGTGGCGTTCGTTTAAACGGTGTATCAAGTGTTACTACTGCTAATATTGCAGCTTCAAATGGTGTAATTCATATTGTTGATGCGGTAATTGGTTTGCCAACAGTGGTAACTTTTGCAACGGCTGATCCTACGTTTTCAACTTTAGCTGGTGCATTAACGTCACAAGGATTAGTGCCAACTTTAAACGGAACTGCTGGTTCTCCATTTACTGTTTTCGCACCAAATAATGCTGCTTTTGCTGCATTAGACGCTGAAATTCCAGGGGTTTTATCAACATTATCTTCAGACCAGTTAACTTCAGTATTAACGTATCATGTTGTGGCTGGTGCTAACGTATTAGCTGGAAGTTTAGTAGACGGAATGGAAGTAACCACTTTTGAGTCTGGAATACTTACGGTTAATTTACAAGGTGGAGCAAATTTAATTGATGAAGCGGGAAGAACTACTGCTATCATTGCTACAGACGTTCAAGCTGCAAACGGAGTTATTCACGTTTTAGGAAACGTTTTGATTCCTGCTTTTGACTAAATAAAATTTAAATTGCTATGAAAAAGTAAGCCTCGACATGTCGGGGCTTTTTTTGCACTTCTAATTTTTTCATTACCACATTAGAAGCGAAATTTGGTTAATAGTAACTTCCACAAAGTTTGAAAATCCAAAAAGACATATCAGTAAGGATTAACAATGTAATCCATAAAAAAAAGCTCCAATATAATTGGAGCTTTTTAAGTAGTATAAAAAAGTTACTTTTATTTCTTAGCATTCTTTTGTTTTTCAGCCTCTTCCATCATTTCCTGCATTTTGCGTTGAAAACGATTCATTGTTTTTGGCTTTGTTTTATTTTCTTGAATTCGTGCATGAATTCTATTTTCATCAATGATATAATTTTTAATCACTAACATAATTCCAATGGTAATGGCATTCGAAATAAAATAATACAAACTCAAACCAGAAGCAAAATTATTAAAGAAAAACAACATCATTAAAGGAGAAATATAAATCATGATTTTCATGATTTTACCCATATCGGGCATTCCTTCTTGTGGTGGTGCACTCATAGCCTGATCTCCCGTTGTCATTTTCATATAAAAGAAAATTGCAATCGAAGCCAATATTGGGAATAGACTCACGTGATTTCCATAAAACGGAATGTAGAAAGGCAAATTAATAACCGAGTCAAAAGAAGATAAATCGTTTGCCCAAAGGAAACTTTTTTGTCTTAAATCAATAGCCGAGGGAAAGAAACTAAACAAGGCATAAAACACCGGAATTTGCATCACAGCAGGCAAACATCCCGCCATGGGGTTCACTCCTGCTTTAGAATACAACTTCATTGTTTCTTGTTGTTTCTTCATCGGATCTTTTCCAAACTTGGTGTTTAATTCTTGAATTTCCGGACGCAGCACTTTCATTTTTGCTTGAGACAAATACGATTTATAAGTAAAAGGCGACATCACAATTCGAACTAAAATTGTTAAGAAGATAATGGCTAATCCGTAAGGAAAAAACCCAATCAATAAGTCGAAGGTAGGAATAAATACATAGCGATTTATCCAACCAAAAATCCCCCAACCCAATGGCACAATTTCATCTAAATTTTTGTCATATGCATCTAAAATATGATAGTCCGTTGGTCCATAATACCAATTCATATTATAGTTCACTTCGCCGTTTTTAAACGCTAAAGGAAACGAAGCTTTAAATTGTTTAGTGAAAAGCGTATCTACTTTTTCATCTTTTACTAAATTTTCTGAAAGAATCGCTACTTTCTCAAAAGGCGTATCGGTTAATAAAACGGATGAGAAAAAATGTTGTTTAAAAGCAACATAGCTTACATCTTTAGGATCGTCAGAAGTAGAAGTTCCTTGACCTAGGTAGTCATCTTTTCCGCCTTCATATTCAAAAATTAATTCGGTATATCGATTTTCATAGGTAACACTTTTTTCATTTCGATATGATTTTAAACTCCAATCTAAATTTAATGGATTACTTGAATTTAAAACCGTATTTAACCCTTGGGAACGAATAGCAAAATCAAGCATGTATTCATTCGGTTTCATCACATATCGATATTCTAAATACTTATCATTTGCCGATTTTAATCGCAAGGTTAAGATTTGATTTGCTCCTTCTTTAGTTAGAACAGGTTCAAAAAATAAATCTTTCGTGTTTAAAGTTCGGTTATCAGCCGTTTTTAATTCGATATTAAAATCAGCATTTCCGTCTTTAATAATTTTTACTTTTTGACCAGAGCCTTTTTTGAATTGCTCAAACTGTTTTAATTCCGCTTCAACAATATATCCGCCTTTATTGGCAATTTTTAAACGAACTAATTCATTTTCTAGTGTTGTAAAAGCTGCTTTTGCGGATGGAAGAGAAGCTGAATAAGCAAATGAACCTAAACTACTTTGTAGTTGTGTCATTTGTAGCGAATCTGAAACTACCGCTTGTGGTGCAGAAGGTGTGGCAACCGCTGTTTCTGAAGGAGCAGCTTTTTGAGTCGTTTCAACTTGTTCTTGTTGGGGCTTTTTTAATTGCTCGGCAGCATCTTTCTGCTGGCTGTTATACATCACCCAAACCAGGATTATAAATATCAATCCGAATCCGATAAGGGAGTTAACGTCTAATTTTTTTTCTTCCATTTACGTTTTAATTTCTAGTTCTGAGTTTCAAAATTAGTTTGAAACTGATTTATGTAAAACAGCGGCCTTTACAAATCCAACAAAAAGCGGATGTGGATTGGCTACTGTACTTTTATATTCTGGGTGATATTGCACACCAATAAAAAAGGGATGATTAGAAATTTCAACAATTTCTACCAATCCTGTTTCAGGGTTTACACCACTTGCTTTTAGACCTGCCTTTTCAAATTCAGTTCGGAAACGATCATTGTATTCATAACGATGGCGATGACGTTCTGCAATTTGGCTTTTTCCATAAATAGAAAAAGCTTTAGAATTAGGTTCTATCGCACAAGCCCAACTTCCTAAACGCATGGTTCCACCTTTGTCTGTAATTGTTTTTTGCTCGTCCATTAAATCAATGACTGGATAAGGAGTTGCTGGATTCATTTCGGTAGAATTGGCCTCTTCATAACCCAAAACATTTCGTGCATATTCTATAACGGCCATTTGCATTCCCAAACAAATACCAAAAAAAGGCACTTGATTTTCTCGCACATAACGAACAGTTTCAATTTTTCCTTCGATGCCGCGTTCTCCAAAACCTGGAGCAACTAAAATACCGTCAAAAACTTTGAGTTTTTCGGCAACATTGTCCTTATCAATATATTCCGAATGCACGCTTACAATATTTACTTTGGTTTCATTGGCTGCACCGGCATGAATAAACGATTCTAAAATAGATTTATACGAATCTTGTAATTCTACATATTTACCGACCAAACCAATTGTAACCGTATGCTTTGGATTTTTTAATTTGAATAAAAACTCATTCCATTGTTTTAAATCTGGAGTAGCTTTTTCTGGCAAATTTAATTTCTTCAACGCTACTTTATCCAAGCCTTCTTCTAGCATTAAATTAGGCACATCATAAATGGTAGAAGCATCAATAGATTGTATAACCGCTTCGCGTTTTACATTACAAAATAAAGCTAATTTTTGACGCAATTCATCTGATAATTCATGTTCTGTACGACACACTAAAATGTCAGCTTGAATTCCGCTCTCCATTAATGTTTTAACAGAATGTTGCGTTGGTTTTGTTTTTAATTCACCCGCTGCGGCTAAATAAGGAATTAATGTTAAGTGAATGACAATTGCATTTTCATCGCCTAATTCCCACAATAATTGACGAACAGATTCTATATAAGGCAACGACTCAATATCGCCAACGGTTCCGCCAATTTCTGTTAAAACAATATCATATTCACCTGAATTGCCTAACAATTGCATGCGTTCTTTGATTTCATTGGTAATATGCGGCACGACTTGTACTGTTTTTCCTAAAAACTCCCCTCTTCGTTCTTTTTCTATCACAGAAAGATAAACTCTACCGGTAGTTACATTATTTGCTTGCGAAGTTGGCACATTTAAAAATCGTTCATAATGGCCTAAATCCAAATCGGTTTCTGCTCCATCATCTGTTACAAAACACTCGCCATGTTCATAAGGATTAAGCGTTCCGGGGTCGACGTTAATATACGGATCAAACTTTTGAATAGTCGTTCGATATCCTCGTGCTTGCAGCAATTTTGCTAGTGACGCAGCGATAATTCCTTTTCCTAAGGAAGAAGTCACACCGCCGGTAACAAAAATATACTTGGTTTGATTCATTGTGTTGTTGTTTGTAGTTGTAGTTGTGTGTGTTTTAAAATAAACCGAATTATTTCATTTCAAAACGGGGCAAAAATACGATTATAATTTGTCAATTTGACAATTAATCGTTGCGAAATTTTTATTTAAAAATGATGTTGAAATTGAAATACTAAGATGGTTTAGCAAATTTTTTACGGATATTTCGAACCAACTCTTCTAATCCATTTAGTTTTAACTCATAAACCAACTCCAGTTGCTTTCCTAGGGTTCCATTCGGAAAACCTTTTGTACGATACCAAACGACATAATATTCGGGTAAATCGATCAAATAATAACCCTCATATTTGCCAAATGGCATTTTGGCATGAGCCAATTGAATTAAAATTTTTTGTTGGTCATCCATAATTTTAAGTAAGAACAGAATGATTTATGACCACTGGAATTGAATCTTTTTTTCGATATCCGGATGCAAACTAAACCATACGGGACAAGTTAAAGCCGTTCGTTCTAAAATAGTCTTCGTTTTTTCATCTGGATGAATGGAAAACTTAAAATTGACTTCAATTGTAATAATCCGACGTGGCTCTATTCCCATAATCTTAGTAACTTCGGCCGTTGAACCAGAAAAATCCACCTCTAAATCGCGGGCTTTAATTCCCATCACGGTAAACATACAACTCGCTAATGCATTGGCAACGGTATCGGTTGGTGAGAAAGCTTCTCCTTTACCGTTATTATCTAAAGGAGCATCTGAAATGATTTCATTTCCTGATAAAACATGAATTGAAGAAGTGCGAAGCTCTCCTAAATAAGTTACTTTTGAAGTCATTATTCTACTGGTTTTATGGTTAAGTCTTCATCGTAATACAAGATATAAATTCCTTTATTGGAATAACCCGTAGCTAATTTTTTCTCGTAATCAAATTTATTTTCAACACCTGCTGTTGCCGTATTTTCGATGGTTTCTTCAAATGAACTGGTTTGTGATAAACGTAAAAGGGTATCAAAAACTAAATCAAAACCACGAATGGCATATTGATTTGGGTTCACGTTATTAATTTTTCTGTAATGACTTGCAAACAGAATAGATTCTGGTGTTTCTTTATAATTTGTTACCGATGGAAAGATGAGATTTTGTTTTAGTATTTTTTGAAAAACTTCCGTTGTTTCAAACGTGTCATTCATATCCAAGGCCACCAAAGCTACTTCATAGCCTTGTTCTTTAGCAATATTACATTGAGATAAGGCATTGAAAATCATACTTGTAGAAGCCGTTTCTAATAAAAAATAATTGGTTTTATTTCGAACTAATCTTGGCGTAATACTATCAGAAATTAATCCGCCTTTTTCATTTAAGGGAACAACATAAACATCCTTATGATTGGTTTCAATAAATTGTTTAGAAGAACTTTTCTTTTTATCAATCATCGCAATCATATTTCCTTTTTTGTTTCGAATAAAATCCAACATCGAATTCTTTACTAAATCACTTGAAGGCAACGATTGATATAAATTAGGATAGGTTCGAGAAGTTTCCCGTAAGGGAGAAATAACCGGAACATTTGCATTTTGTAATAATTCGGCTGTTTTTTCAACATATTGTGGATAAAACGGACCAATAATGGCATCAGCATCTTCTAAACCTTTGTTTCGAACGATTGCTTCTACCGCCGATGAGCTTTTGGTTTCCTGTGAGTCATAAATCTTAACTTTAAAATTTAATCCTATTGTTTTAGCTGAGTCGATGGCCATTAACGCACCAGAATAAAAATCTAAAGTCATATTTAAAAAACCATCACGTTTTAAACGAGCTTGTGTGGATAGTGTTGTGTCGCTTTCGATATTTGAAATATTAAAAGGCAATAACAGCACTAATTCTTTTTGTTCCGCCTTATAAATTGTTTTTTGCAAGTCTTTGATTTCTCTATTCTGACCTGTATTTAATGAGGCATTTAAAGGAACTCTTAAAACCATTCCTTCTTTCACTCCTTCTTTTAATTCGGGATTTAAACGAATTAATTCTTCTGCATTCACTCTAAAAAGTTTTGTTAAACCATAAAGTGTTTCTTTTGGCTTTACTTCATAGGTTAGAAAATCATTAGCCGTTTTGTTTTCTGAAGGAAACGATTGATTTTTGACCTTATTCCCTAAATTAATAATCAAAGGATAACCAATAGTTAAACCATTTTTAGTTTCTGGATTCAACATTTCCAATACTTCAACCGAAGTTTCATATTTTTTAGCAATACTAAACAAGGTTTCTTTTGGTTGAACTTCATGAATTAACGCTTGATTAGGTTTGACTGGTGTCGCAATTGAAATAGGCTTTGAGGCCGTCAATTGAATAATCTGACCTATTTTTAAACCATCTTTTAATTCTGGATTCAGCTTTTCTAATTCTTGTACAGAAATACTATATTGCTTAGAAATACCATACAACGTTTCTTTAGGCTGAACTTCATGCGTTTTTACAGAAGTGGTGCTGGTTGAAGCGATTATTGAAGACGGAATAATCAAGACCGCATTTTCTTGAATTCCATTTTGTGCGTCCGGGTTTAACCGATAAATATCATAGGGAGTGACTTTATACTTTTGAGCAATTTGTGTAATAGTCTCTCCTTTTTGAACGGTATGTTTCTTTAAATTGTTGGGTTGAGCAAATACTATTTGTCCAATACTTAAAAAAACAAGAGCAATTTTAAATCCTAAATTCATTTTTTGGGGCTGTTTTAAAAAACAGTTAGTTTGTTTTAATGGTGATTACTTGGCCAATTTGCAATCCGTTTTTTAATAGTTTTTCATTTTGTGACAGAATTTCATCCACGCTAACATTATACTTTTTAGACAAACCATATAAGGTTTCTTTTGGAGCAACTTTATGTTTAATTATTCCGCTAGTAGCTATTTCTTTGGTAACAGGAGGAACTTTATTAGGAATTGATTCCTTATTAACCTTATTATTTGGTATACCAATAAGTATGCCATCTGGGATTTTTAATTTTTGACCAGCTTGCAAATTATTTTTCATTAAAATGGTATTGGTACTTTTAAAATCATCTACCGTAACTTGATATAACTTTGACAATCCGTATAAAGTTTCACCAGGTTTTACTATATGAAATCCGCGGTTGGTCACTTTTTCTGGCTCTGGCATTTCACTTCTTTTTATTTCAGAAGAGGAAGCCACATGAACAACTTCTTTTGGTTCGCTATTCGTTACATATTTCTCAGGTTTGATTTCGATTTCAGTTCCTTTTTGAGGAGCATAAAAGGCAAGAACCATTCCTTCATTTATACCATCAATCGCAAAACGGTTTGCCCGATAAATCTCTGCAGGATCAACGGCATATTTTTGAGCAATCGACAAAACGGTTTCTCCAGAAGCAACGTGATGGTTAATCTCGTTCATTCCTGGTTTAATTGTGGTTTGGGAAAAAGTGATTGGGGCGGCTAGCAATAAAATTGCAATGGACAAAAACTTTCTCATTAAAAAAAACTTAAATTATTCCCATTCTATAGTTGCTGGCGGTTTTGAACTAATGTCATAAACCACTCGGTTTACTCCTTTTACTTTATTGATAATTTCATTCGATATTATCATTAAAAATTCATACGGCAAATGCACCCAATCTGCGGTCATTCCGTCCGTAGATTCTACGGCCCGCAAGGCAATTACTTTTTCATAGGTACGTTCATCTCCCATTACTCCTACGCTATTTACGGGTAGTAAGATGGCTCCTGCTTGCCACACTTTATCATAAAGGCCATGGGATTTTAAACCTTCAATAAAAATGGCATCAACTTCTTGCAATATACGAACTTTTTCTTTTGTGATATCACCTAAAATTCGAATCGATAATCCGGGTCCAGGGAAAGGGTGCCTACCCAATAATTCAGGATCAATTCCAAGGGTAGCTCCTACTCTACGCACTTCGTCCTTGAATAACATTCGAAGTGGTTCTACAATTTTTAACTTCATATAATCGGGTAAACCGCCCACATTGTGATGCGATTTAATGGTTGCCGATGGTCCTTTTACAGAAATAGATTCGATAACATCAGGATAAATTGTTCCTTGTGCCAACCATTTGACTTCTTCAATTTGATGAGCTTCATCGTCAAAAACTTCAATAAAAACACGACCGATGGCTTTTCGTTTTGCTTCAGGTTCTTCAATTCCGGCCAATTGATCTAAAAACCGGTCTTCGGCATTAACGCCTTTTACGTTTAAACCCATTCCTTTGTATTGATCTAAAACACTTTGAAATTCATTTTTACGCAACAAACCGTTATTGACAAAAATACAATACAAATTTTTTCCGATTGCTTGATGCAATAAAACAGCCGCAACAGTAGAATCTACTCCGCCTGAAAGTCCTAAAACGACTTTATCGTTTTGTAATTTTTCTTTTAATTCTGCTACAATTTCTTCGACAAAGGCATTGGGTGTAAAATTTTGAGGAACGGCTGCAATTTTAACTAAGAAATTTTCTAACATTTGTTTTCCATCCGTCGAATGATACACTTCGGGATGAAATTGAATGGCATAGGTTTTTTCACCGGCAATACGATACGCCGCATTTTCGACATCTTTGGTGCTCGCAATTCGCACCCCGTTCGTCGGCAATTTTTTGATAGTATCGCTATGACTCATCCAAACTTGACTATGCAAATTAACCGCTTCAAAAAAAGTATCATTGGTATCTATATAATTCAAATTGGTTCGACCATATTCTCTAATGGCAGAAGGAGCGACTTCGCCACCATCAAAATGTGCCAAATATTGAGCTCCATAACAAACAGCTAACAAAGGCATCTTTCCCCTAATTTGTGACAAATCAGGGTGTGGAGCATCCGCTGCACGAACAGAAAAAGGACTTCCCGAAAGGATAGTCGCTTTATAACTCGATAAATCGCTTGGAATATTATAATAAGGAAAAATTTCGCAAAAAATATTTAATTCGCGAACGCGGCGTGCAATAAGTTGTGTGTATTGCGAGCCAAAATCTAAAATAAGTACGTTGTGTTGCATGAGCAAAAATAGCGATATTCTTGAAAAGCAAAAAAGAAAAGCGGTAAAAAAAAATTAAATCGTTTCGTGTTCTAAAAAAGAGTGTCAGACTCTTCAGGAAATCCTAAATTCTTTCTCCATCGCGTTGAAAGTATTTTTAGCTATAGAACACCATTTAGCACGAAAAAACGTCATTAACTTTAGAGTTTATACTCCATAAATAAATTAGGCAACCTTATTAACCGATGCGATAAATCCAATCGTTTTGGCCAACTTGAAGACTAGATACCGATTTCAACTTGAAAACGAACAAGCCAGTTATTTTTGGTCGTGCCGTCAAAATAATTCAGTTGATCATAAGTCAATTCTGTTTGAATTTTAAAGGAATGTTCCCAAATATATTTAGTAAAACCTAATGTATAAGTTTGTACATCTGGCGTAAAAGCCTGAATCTCAGGATTGACATTTTGAGTAGAAAACCGTCCGACCACTTCCATATTGTTCAAGAAAATATAACTCAACTGATAATCTAAACCTTCGCCAACAAATACATAGTTAAATTCGGTGGTATCTAAAGGATTTCGGGCAATCGGATCATTTGCCATCCGATTCATATAGGCCGTCATAAAAGCCCAACCTTTGTATTTTAACATGGCATCGAGCAGAACCGATTCCATTGTTTTCTTTTCATATAGTTCAAATCCAAGCTGTCCTTGCGTTAATCGAGCATTGACATTTCTATGAAAAACACCAGAAACCATTAATTTTGGTTTGGGTTCCCGTACAATATCACCTTCAAAAAACGAACCATCTTTAGTAAAAGCACCTAGCGGATATAATTCTACTTTTCCCGTCACGGCAAACCCATTATCGGGTTCTTTGGTCACATTTCGGCCGTTTCCGGTACTTAACGCCGTTTTAATATTATAAGAAAATTGGTCATTTTGACTTTGCAAATAATATGCTTGCCAACCAAAATCACGGTCGATGTTAAATCGGGCGTTGTTAATAGAACGGTCGGTTAATTGCAATGCTCCAGAAGAGTTGATTCGCTGTCTATTTCCTGGTAATTTGGTTTGTCCGAATGCAAAACTCCAATTCCGATTAGGACGATAAAAAACTACTGCATCACGAATTATATTAACGTTATCACCTTCTTGGACAGTTCCTATATCGCCCGGAGCAAAGGAAAGCTGAATTGCATATAAAAATTTTGGATTTCCAACATAACCATCAAAACGGAGGCGTAAACGGCGAATTTGTCCGTCATAAATTTCATCTCCTGCATCATTTTGTAAATACGTCATTCTGTTTTGCATCCGAAAACGGATATTAAATTGAAATAAACTATCCGGAGCAGTGAGTCCTAAACCCCTTCCAAAATTATAGTACGGTAACGAAGCTAATTTTATGTCATTGTCTTTTGTGCTAAACTTAATGTCTTGTGCCCAAAAAGAAAAAGAGGATAAAATAAAAAGGAAAAGAAAATATTTTTTCATTGTTTTGGTCATGTTGTTTACAAAAATAAATTATTTTTTTGCAATCTGAAAGGATTACTACCTTTGTGAAAAAATAAATTATGTCGAATACCTATTTAGGATATCATTTTACGGTAGAACCCAAAGAGCTAGGATGTGAAATTTTAGTGGCCGAATTAGGACAAAAAGCGTTTGAAAGTTTTATCGAAACCGATTTTGGCGTATCCGCTTTTGTACAAAAAGCATTATGGGACGAAACTATTTTAGAAGACATTTATATTTTGACTTCAGACGAATTCAAAATATCCTATACGGTGGAAGAAATTGAACAAGTGAATTGGAATGAAGAATGGGAAAAAAACTTTGAACCCATTGAAGTGGATGGGAAATGCCATGTTAGAGCTCCCTTTCATCCCAAAACAACAGCTCCATTTGATATTGTTATTGAGCCAAAAATGAGTTTTGGAACGGGTCACCATGAAACAACACACATGATGATTCAGCATTTGCTAGAAACAGAGGTCACCAATAAAAAAACGCTTGACATGGGTTGCGGAACAGCCATTTTAGCCATTTTAGCAGAAATGAAAGGAGCAAAACCCATTGATGCCATTGATATTGACGAATGGTGTTATTTGAATTCAATTGAAAATGCAGCTCGTAATAATTGTCATGAAATTTCCGTTTATGAAGGAGATGCTTCGCTTTTAGAGGGAAGAAAATATGACCTTATTATTGCGAATATTAACCGAAACATCCTTTTAAATGACTTGGCTATTTATGTGAGTTGCTTAAATGAAAAAGGTTTGTTATTTTTGAGTGGCTTTTATCGCGAAGATATTCCGGCTATCGATGCTTGTTGTGTTGAGTTAGGATTGAAATTAGAAAAAACCTTAGAACGAAATAATTGGGTTAGTTTAAAATATTCGAATAATTAGTTTAAAAATTATGAGTACGATTGAAAAAGTAAAAGAAGCAGTTGCTGTAGAAGAACAAGTTGGAATTAACAATGAAATTCTATTGTATAATGACGATGTGAATACGTTTGACCATGTTATTGACACCCTAATTCGCGTTTGTAATCACACGAGTGAACAAGCGGAACAATGTGCTATTCTTGTTCATTACAAAGGAAAATGCACTGTTAAAACTGGTGTTTTTGACGAATTAAAACCACAATGCACCCAGCTTTTAGAAGCAGGTTTGAGTGCTGAAATCATATAAAATAGCTTCAATTTTTAACCCGTTGTCAAGGATAAAAATGTAACTAATTGTAAAAAACAACCTAATTTAATACTATTGAAAAAAATTAAGAGTCACTGATGGAAGAATACGGGAAAATACTTGTCATTGCTATGCCGATTTTTCTGCTCTTTATTATTATTGAAAAAATTTACGGGTATACAAAAGGCAATGATACGGTACCATTAATGGATACCGTTTCTAGTTTAAGTTCGGGTTTAACCAATTCGGTTAAAGATGTCTTAGGCATTAGTATTTCAATTTTAACCTACGAATGGATGGTTTCCAAATGGGCTTTTTTTACCATTGAAAACACAATTCTCACCTATTTCATCGCTTTTTTTGTCATTGATTTTTATGGATATTGGTCGCATCGATGGGCTCATCAAATTAATTTTTTTTGGAATAAACACGCTATTCACCACAGCAGTGAAGAATTCAATTTGCCTTGTGCTTTGCGGCAATCGATATCGTCCTTTGTAAATTTGTTTACGTTTTTATTATTGCCAGCTGCTCTGCTTGGCGTTCCAGCCACGGTGATTGCTATTGTACTACCGTTGCATTTGTTTTTGCAATTTTGGTACCATACGCAACACATTAAAAAGTTAGGTTTTTTAGAAAAAATAATTGTAACGCCTTCCCATCATCGGGTGCATCACGCTATTAATCCAGCTTATCTTGACAAAAATCACGGTCAGATATTTATTTTTTGGGATAAATGGTTCGGAACATTCCAAGAAGAATTGCCCGAAGTTCCTGCCGTTTATGGCATTACAAGACCAGCTCAAACGTGGAATCCTATAAAAATAAATTTCCAGCATTTATGGCTGCTCATGCAAGATGCTTGGCGAGCACCAAGTTGGAAAGACAAACTCCGCATTTGGTTTATGCCAACGGGTTGGCGACCTGAGGGTTTTGAAGAAAAATATCCCATTTTAAAAATTGAAGATGTTTACAATTTTGAAAAATACAATCCGTATATGTCCAAAAAACGCCAAAATTGGGCTATTTTTCAACTGTTTGTCACGTTGGGATTTGTAAGTTTACTATTTGCCAATATTGCTACAATTGGCCTACCTAATCTCTTTCTTTATGGTTTGTTTATCTACCTAAGTATTTATAGTTTATCAGAATTAATGGACGGCAATTTAAATGTGCTTTATTGGGAAGGAATTCGAGTGCTTTTTGCAGTCGGACTCTTATATTATTTTCAAAATTGGTTTGGATTATTTTCTAGTTCAAACGTGTTTGCTTTTCTTTTGATTGTTTATTTGATTGTCTCTTTTGGGATGACCTTCTATTTTGTTAATCGTGAAATTGCTAAAAACAAATCCATTCAATTTTCAAAATAAATGCCAAACAAATCCTATTTTCCATTTCTTAGTTTTGCGTTTCTCTATTTGATTTTTACATTATTTCAATGGGAAATATTGACGAGTTGGTTAAAGCCATTTTTGATACCGTTATTAGCCTTTGTCTTAATTAAAACAGCCACTTTTGAAGTAAAAAAAGCCTTGTGGTTCGCTTTATTATTCTCGTGGTTTGGAGATGTTTTGCTCCTATTTGTGACTAAAAACAGTCTGTTCTTCATCTTAGGATTAGTTTCATTTTTACTAGCTCACTTGGCTTATATTTATTTGTTTTTAAAACTTCAACCTCAAAAATCGAATCCTTTTAATCGTTATTTGGTTTTGATTGTGCTTTATCTTTTTAGTTTTCTCTACCTCTTATGGGATTCGTTACACGAGATGAAAATCCCCGTAATTGTTTATGCTTTAGTTATTTCAATAATGCTTTATGTCGTTATTCAATTGCATTTATCTACCAAACAAAAAGCGACACGAATTTTAGTTTGGGGAGCAATTTTCTTTGTTTTATCAGATAGTATTCTGGCTATAAACAAATTCTACACACCCATAAATTGGAGTTCCTTTTGGATTATGAGCACGTATTTAACCGCTCAGTTTTTACTCGTTTATGGAATTCTAGCACAAAAAAAAGACGCCAGTTAGCGTCTTTAAATTTTTATTTATTCTGAAATGCTTTTATCTTCTAAAGACATATATATAATCGATGGGTTGACCATTATCAATTAACGTCACTTTTATCTTAAGTGTAGAACTGTTTAAAGTCATGATGGTATACACATTGCTTTGGCCATTTAGAGAGACAAGCAAGTTATTATCCGATTTTGTATAAGTGCCTAACACAATATCCGACTCACAAGTAGAACCGTCTTTATTAAAACTCACCTCTTTTAAAACGCCACCCGTATTAAATTCCCAGTAATCTTTTTCACAACCTTCGGTATGCACATAAGGGTCTAACGCTTCTTGTCCACCCACAGAAAGTCCTGTTTGTGAAAAAAACCATTTCCCTTCGATTGAGGCATTCTCATCATCGTTACTACAACCCGTTGTTGTCAAGCCGATTGCAAGCAGACCTAGACATAAAAACAGTACTTTTTTCATTTAATTATTGTTTAAGTTTTTTGCAAATGTAAACTAATTTTTGAATTTACAAATCCATTTTTCCAATAGCACAACTCACATACGATTTTGCTTTATTGCCCAATGTATTGGATTCATTTTCCTCAGGATAACCCATTGTTTTTAAGGCCGAAACAACCTGAGCATAGGTCTCTTCTTTAGAATAAGAGATAAAAACGGTATTATCTTCTACATTAATATTCACGTTGGAAACATCTTCCATCGTTTGTAGTTTTTTGGTGATGGTGTTGGCACATCCACCGCATTTTAAATTTTGAACTGTTATTAAAGTATTCATTTTTTTAAATTTTATTATTTTACAAAGTTACATAATCAACTTAAAGTGCGTAAAACATTTAACTAATTGTGTTTTTGTTAGGAGTTCATTTCTATTTTAATGAAAGTAATACAAGCAGGAAAAATTATAAAATTAACATTAGCTCCTTTTTTATTTTTATCGAAGAAAATTAACATGGATAGCTTTCCATATTAATGAGGCAATTTATTTTTGATTAATCCATATAAAAACGTGCCTACTAAAGCTCCAAATAGGATAAACGCCACGTTGTAAAACCCAGCACCTAAAAGAATAAAAACGGGCCCCGGACACGCTCCAACTAATGCCCAACCTAAACCAAACAAAATACCGCCAATCCAATATCGCACATTTCCAGGTTCTTTGTCGATGATGTCAATTGATTCACCATAAATATCTTTTAAATTAGATCGTTTGATCCATTGAATTCCGATAATTCCTGTTACAATCGCAGTTCCAATGATTCCATACATGTGAAATGATTGAAAGTGAAACATCTCATAAATTCGGTACCAAGAAACGGCTTCCGTTTTGGTTAGTACAATTCCGAATAAAAAACCAACTACTAAATATTTTAGAAATTTCATAACTTAAAAAAGGTAAGGTAAAATAAAATGAGCCATCACTAATCCGCCAATAAAAAACCCAATCACTGCTTTTAGTGAGGGGATTTGCAAATTACTCAATCCAGAAATGGCATGGCCAGACGTACAACCGCCAGCATACCGACTTCCGAATCCGATGAGTAAACCACCAACTATTAAAATAAAAATGGTTTTTGGCGAGGAGTTTTCAAATAATACATCGGGGACTAATTTTCCTTGCGGAGCATCAATATGCAAAAGAGCTAATTGTTCGATTGTTTTCGGATTTAAATCCACATTCGAATCGTCATGCAAAAAGTGAACGGCTACAAATCCGCCTAACATCGCTCCTGCTACTACAACTAAATTCCATCGTTGCGATTTCCAATCCCAATCAAAAAAAGGCAATAACCGTCCTAAACCGCTCATCGCACAAAGCGAACGCAAATTAGAAGACATGCCAAATGTTTTTCCGAAATAGGTTAAAGTAAGCATGATAATCCCGATTAAAAATCCGGAAATAGACCAATGCCAAGTCTGAGAAAGAAACTCCATAGAAAAAAAATTTTTACAAAAATACATTTTGAAAAGCGTTATTACAAATCGAATGATGGTCGTGTAATAGAAAAAACTTTTACCTTTGACTATTATTTGAAATTAATTGTATGAAATTTTTAAAATATCTCTTTCTCGGATTCCTTTTCTTGGCTATTTTTTCGTGTGGCGGCATCAAAAACACCATTAAAAATATTGACAACACGGCTCCTACACCACTGTTAAAAAAAGACAATTCGTTTGTGATAACCCAAATGAGTCCCGATGCCAAATATGGGTATAATCAAGATTATCCGATTAATATTTTCTTTCGCAGTACGAGCAATGACTCGATCAACCAAGAACGTTTTTTAAATGCGTTGGCGGGGCCAAAAGGAGAAAAGCTCTTCTATAAAAAAGTGGAAAGTTGCTGTCCGTTTCCAACAAAACAAAGTGCAATTGGTGCGGGATTACTTGATGTTTATCAAGTCAATTGGCTGGGTTGTCCAAAACCGCTTCTCCTCTATTTCAATATTTATGAAAAAGGAATCTTGTACATTCCACAAGGCTTAACGGCCAAAAAAGCAGAGTAACAATTGTTACCTAATGATTGTCAAAATAATCGTACTTTTGCACTTTAATTCAAGATAAATGAAAATTACCAATATACCACAAATTAAACATACCGATAGCGGAAACTTCTTTGTTTTAGCAGGGCCTTGTGCCATAGAAGGAGAAGAAATGGCATTGCGAATAGCAGAAAAATTAGTTCAAATTACCGATAAATTAGCGATTCCTTATGTTTTTAAAGGGTCGTTTAAAAAAGCGAATCGTTCTAGAATAGATAGTTTTTCGGGTATTGGTGATGAAAAAGCTTTAAAAATCTTACAAAAAGTATCACAAACTTTTGGCATTCCAACCGTGACCGATATTCACACCAATGAAGATGCTGCGATGGCTGCTGAATATGTTGATATTTTACAAATTCCTGCCTTTTTGGTTCGGCAAACCGATTTAGTAGTCGCTGCTGCCAAAACAGGCAAAACGGTCAACTTGAAAAAAGGCCAATTTATGAGTCCAGAAAGCATGAAACATGCCGTTCAAAAAGTATTGGATTGCCAAAACGAAAATGTGATGGTCACTGATAGAGGTTCGATGTTTGGTTATCAAGATATGATTGTAGATTTTAGAGGAATTCCCACCATGAAAGAATTTGCTACTACGGTTTTAGATGTCACACATTCGTTGCAACAACCCAATCAAATGTCGGGTGTAACGGGCGGTCGTCCGGATATGATAGAAACCATAGCCAAAGCTGGAATTGTTACGGGTGTAGATGGTATTTTTATCGAAACGCACTTTGACCCAGCCAATGCCAAAAGTGATGGAGCCAACATGCTTCACTTGGATTATTTTGAATCCTTGATGACGAAATTGGTGGCAATCCGCAAAACAATTAATCAATTCTAAATTTATATTACACCGTGAAAAATCAATCATTTCTGATTGCGTTCTTTTTTTGTGTTTTTTTTCAACAGCTTTCAGCCCAAGATACTTTGGTTTCGCCAGAAAAATACACTGCTCATAACAAAGGTAAATTTTATGTTTTTTGGGGTGGAAACCGCGGTTATTTTACCAATTCTGATATTCATTTTACGGGAGACAATCATGATTTCACGCTGTCTGATGTTCCCGCACATGACAAACCCAAAGGCTGGCATGTTGATTATATTTCGCCAGGTCGAATGACGATTCCGCAAACTAATTTTAGAATGGGTTATTTTATTACCGATAAATATAACATTTCGGTTGGTGTAGACCACATGAAATATGTGATGTACCAAGACCGCACGGTTGGTATTGATGGTTATTATCCGAATGAAGGAACCTATGGCGAACAGTTGCCCAACAACCAAGTTTATTTAACCGAAGAGTTTTTAACGTTTGAACATACCGATGGTTTGAATTATGTAAACAGTGAAATTTCACGCGTGGATGATATTTCAAAATTATTTCGTTTACCTAATACCGATAAGTTTCAAATAAATTTAACCGAAGGAGTTGGAGCTGGAGTTTTATATCCAAAATCTAATGTACAACTATTTGGAGCCAATCGGTATGATGAATTTCATATTGCGGGATTTGGAATGAGTGCCAAAGCCGGATTGAATTTTACGTTTTTTAAACACTTTTTTATTCAAACCGAATTAAAAGGCGGTTATATTAATATGAGCGACATTCGAACTTCTCCGAACTCAAACGACAGAGCTTCACAAGATTTTTGGTTTATGGAAACCGTGATTGCTTTTGGTGGAATTTTTAGGATTTAGCCAACCCTTTCTTTATAAAATTAAAACACAACCGTCATGGTTGTGTTTTTTTTTATGTCAAATAGTGAAATAAAATGAATCGACAACCGCTTACTTTTGAAAGTTAAAATACAACTTCGAACACTAAAGAGAAGCGTTCCGACATCAAAGTCTTAGCTCTTTTTAAAGTTAGTTTAAATCTAAAAATATGATTTATCCAATTTTTCATATTCTTTTATTTACTATATTCGTGTTGAAGTAATAAAAAAGTGTATCAAGTTGATAAGGATTAGGAGTTAAACGACACGCTAAACAACACCTGCAAAATTGAACATTCAGAAGAACAAAACTTTGAATTGTACATTTAGACAAATATGGAATTAACAGAGAAACTAGTATCAGAATTACAAACGCAGCTGAAAATTGGAAGCTTTAGAAGTATTCATTTTAACGGTGAATTTATTGGACATGAAGAAGATGAACTTTCTGAAGATGTTGCTGATAACAAAATATTTAGAGGAGTGTTTTCATCGTTTAGAAACTTTTGAAAAATTCTTTTATGTACCAAGTCATCCAAAAATAGCAATTAGTCCAATTGGAATTTATAGAGAAGTACTATTTGAATGAAAACGTTGCTAAATACCGTATATAAGCTATGGCTTGTTGAGTCCCAGCTTGGAAAATCATCACGAATTTTCTATCTGTGATTTATTTGCTAACTTTATTACTTAAGCACACAACTAATTCTATACAAACCGCCAACTAAAACTCAAACTATGCCACGATATGATCCTATTTCTGAATCTAATGTGTTATCAAAGAAGGAGAAACGAATTCAAAAATCTACCAATTTCTTTTTAATTATAGGTTTGATAGATCTTGTTTTATTGATTTTTAAACCAATTAGAGCGTACCATTTTGTTAATTTTCCAAATACTCATTTCATTGGAGTTGTACTTCTATTCGTTATAGTATTCTTTAGAATAAACCAAGCTATGAATGAGGGTAAAAACCCTGAAATGGAAGCTTCAAGAGCATGGAGACAAGGTCACGATATGATGGGAGCTTATGATTTTATTGGCCCAGGACCAGATTATTCTAACAAAAAATATAACATTATGTATTATGTTGGGGTAATTATATCCTTTGGTTTAATGTTGATTTCACTGTTTAAAACCTTTAGTTAAGAAATCCTAAACTACAATAAACTTTAGTAAATCAACTAGACATCCTCACGACACCAACATCAGAAATAGTCAACTAATTTGAAAAAAAATAAATTGTTTAAACATTTTAATTGATATTGTTAGTAATCCTAACTATATTTGTAGTAATATTAATGTCAAACAATTAAGATAGTATAAACTTTGTTTTGCAACAAATCTTGTTTCAAGAGGACGGAGCAACGCAACTTAAAACAACCAATAGCCATGAAAGTAACAGTTTGGGACACCTACGTAACAAAAAAAGATGGAACAATAATGCATTTTGACATTGTTGCTCCTGAAACAGAAAAAGAGACCATAGTAATCCATAACTACGGAAAAGAATATTTAAAAAGCAAAGGTCAAAGCGGACAACCTTTAACGGCAACTGAATGTAGAAGGTGTCATGTTAGAGAAGTTGAACCGCAATGGGAAGCAGACATTAAGAATCAAGGCTATTTTATTATAGAAATGGAAAATTGTAATTAATGAAAAAATCAGTTTTTGATTTAAACCATCAGAACTCGAGCATTGAAAGTAAGATTGTTGCGTCATTAGAAAGAATTTCACAAGCGTTTAGAGTGCTGCTTTGGAATGAAAGTAAAGAATTTTCATTAAGTCCAATCCAAGTGCAAGTGCTTATCTTTTTATTACATCATTCAGACCAAAAGAGGAAAGTAAGCTATTTGGCAAGTGAATTTAATATGACAAAGGCAACTATCAGCGACACCATTAAAACACTTGAACAAAAACTACTCATCAAAAAAGAATTCGAGCCACACGACACCAGAAGTTACATAATCCAATTAACAGAAAAAGGAAAAGATTTTGCCGAGCAGACCGCTTTGTTTGCCAAACAAATCGAGGTTCCAATTGATCAATTACAGTCCAAAGACAAAGAAAATTTATTACTAAGTTTGCTAGACATTATTCATTATTTGAATAAATCGGGAATTATTACCATTCAAAGAATGTGCTTTACTTGCCGTTATTATGAGGCAAACAAAAACGGACAAGAACACTTTTGTGGACTTTTAAACACTAAACTCACAGACTCCGAATTACGCATTGATTGTGCAGAACATTTCCAAAAATAAACAAGAACAAATCGAGTAAAACAATGGCCTCTTCAATAATCAAAGTAAAAATCTATCGGCCTACTATTTGAAATTTAGCAAAGAAATCTTTCATTCTTACCTCAACTTTGCCTATTGTACTGTGTTGACTTTAAAGCATTACCTCACCAAAAAAAAGTGATCTAATTTTATATTAAAATGAATACGACTCGTTAAATCTTCATTTTAAAACCAATTATTAAAGTCTGTATCCAAAAAAAAACAACAGTCTAAAAATAGTGAAAAATTCAAATTTCAGTAGTTTAAAGTAATTTTCTTACGATTCAATTGATTTTTTTAATAACTTGCTTTTTAATTAAAAAATAGAAACCTATGAAAAAAATTACTTTAGCACTTGTTTTACTAACTTTTAGTGTACAAGCACAAGATTTTCCGAGTCCGTATTGCGATATTGAAGATACTTCCGTTGAAGAAATTTCCTTAATTACATTTGGCGAAACTACCATCAGTAATTCAGATTACGATAACATTTTAGTCGATAAAACGTCTACAATTGTAGCTATTACACAAGGTGAAACGCTCACAATGGTAGTCAAAGGAAATACGTATGGCGAATTTGATACTAATATTGTGGCCTTTATCGATTGGAATCAAAACAATACCTTAGATGATGAAGGTGAAGTTTACGAAATTGGTACCATTTCAAATTCTACTGGAGAAGATGAAATTTCGGTGAGTATGGCTATTACCGCTCCAACAGATGCCGTTTCTGGACAAACGCGTATCCGAATTACAAAAGTATATACTGATCCCGAATCAGTTGCCACTATAAATCCGTGTGAAATCGCCATGGATATCGAAGGTTATGGTGTTTTTCCGGGTTACGGACAAGCCATTGATTTCACTTTAGATGTCGCAGTTTTAGGAGTAGAAAAGTTTGATGTCAGTGCTTTATCGGTATATCCAGTGCCAACGCGAGATTGGTTGAACATCAACTACAAATCGGAGCTAAATGCGGTAACGATTTATAACCTTTTAGGTCAACCCGTTTATGCTCAAGATACCGCTTCTACTGATGTTCATGTAGATTTATCAAGCCTTAGTTCAGGAGTTTATATTGTGAAATTGCTTTCTGAAGACGGACAACACAGCTTCCGAATTTTAAAGGAATAAATTTAATACAGATTTTAATAGTTAATTTAAGAGGAGTAATGATTTTCATTATTCCTCTTTTTATTATAAGGAATTTCAAGATGAATACCTTTCGAACCATCTAAAATAGCATGCTAATTATTAAAAAAATGCTCCTTTTTATGTGGTCGAAAGTTCGTTTTTAAAAGCATTTCAACAAATACGCTAAAACCAATCGCTTGTACTTATTACTGAAAATACAAGTTCAATAATAAATTAATCTTCCTGCTTTTAGTTTTGCAAAAAAACAAAAAGTTTAGATTATCTTAGTTCCCTAAAATAATTCCTCGCAATGAAACATTATTTCTTTACTTTTTTAGTTTTGCTCTTTTCCGTTTTTTCAATTAATGGACAAACGAGTAAAAAAGTATTGTTTATAGGAAATAGTTATACTTCAGTTAACAACTTGCCCTCTCTAGTGAAAAATATGGCGTTAAGTACAGGTGATGACTTGATTTATGATTCCAATACGCCAGGAGGTGCTCGTTTTTTGAATCATGCTTCAAATGCGACAACGCTTGCTAAAATCAATGCGAATTCTTGGGATTATGTGGTATTACAAGCTCAAAGTCAGGAAACCTCCTTAAGCCAAACACAAATGGAGAACGAAGTTTATCCATATGCGGCTACTTTAAGCAATGCGATTCGAGCAAATAATGAATGCTCACAACCGCTTTTTTATATGACTTGGGGACGAGAAAATGGAGATACCAGTAACTGTCCTTATATTCCTTGGGTCTGCACCTATGAAGGAATGGATGATGCCATTCGTACTGCTTATCTTTATATGACAGCAGAAAACAACGCAGAAATTACTCCTGTTGCAGCGGTTTGGCGATATCTTAGAGCTAATCATCCTAGTATTAATTTGTATGCCACTGATGGCTCGCACCCTTCCTTAGAAGGTTCGTATGCCGCTGCTTGTGCCTTTTATGCGGTGATTTATAAAAAAGACCCCACTTTAATTACATGGAATTCCACCTTAACGGAATCGGTTGCAAACACGATTAAAATAGCAGCAAAGTCCATTGTTTATGATGCTTTAGCTGAATGGGATTTTACCATTAATCCAGCTGTAGCTGATTTTACAGAAGTTATTCAAGTTGCTGAAGTTTCATTTACAAATACGAGTGAAAATTTTGATGCTTTGCTATGGGATTTTGGTGACGGAACTAGTTCAACCGAAATAAATCCAACACACACTTATGCTGAAAGTGGTTCCTATACCGTTAGCTTAACCGTTATTAAATGTGGGAAATCAGATAGTATTACGAAAATAGTTCAAATTGATACTACTTTAAGTACGACAACTTTTCAGACAACAAGGGAGATGAAGGTTTATCCAAATCCGACTTCAAGCCAATTCTATATCACGTTACCCAAGCATTACGAAAAACTTAATTTAGTTATTTTTGATGTTTTAGGAAACGAAATAATCAAGAAAGAGCATAACAATTCATCACATGTAGCCATTGACATTTCCACTCTGGCTAGTGGAGCGTATTTCATAAAAATTGAAGCAGAACAAACTATTTTCACCACTAAAATACTAAAAAAATAAAAATGGGACATTACGTAGACAACAATTTGATCAAAGATGAACAAGTGGAATTAGAAACTACTTACCATTGGATAATCTTCATTAGTTTAAGAGCTTTATTCACTTTATTTATTGCTCCAATGATTGACCGTTATACGGATGAATTTGCGATTACAAACAAACGAGTCATCATTAAAACCGGATTAATCAGTAGAAAAACTTTTGAAATGAATCATTCCAAAATTGAAAGTGTCAATGTTGACCAAAGTATTATGGGTCGGATATTGGGTTACGGCACCATTGGAATTGTGGGTTCGGGCGGTACTCGCGAAGTTTTTCCGAATATTAAAAATCCATTAGCATTCCGAAAAAAATTCCAAGAAATGTCTTTTTAATACTGAATAGACTGTTTAAAATTTCATAAAATAAAAAAGCATTCATGAAAAAAGTTCTTCTACTTATAATTTTACTGAGTTTTGGTGCATTTCAGCTTAGCTCTTGTTCAAAAGACGAGGATGCCACTCCCCCATGTCGGCAAACGCGAATTACCATGTATGTCAACGGTGAATTTCAAGCATACCAAGCTTTGGGCCGCGGCATTGATTTAAAAGCAAATGGATATGAAATGTTTGTTCAAGCTACTCGTTTAATCAACAATACAGCTCGATATGAAACATTTACTTTTATTTTACCTTATAAAAAAACAGGACCAAATAGTATTGAAAAATGTTTATTTACTTATGAATTTCCCAATTCTTCGTTTACTGCCGATTTGTTAGATTATGAATTTAAAAGTAATGTAATCACCAACACTCGCTTTTGTTTTTATGCCACATTTTCTGCAAAATTTAATAATGGAATAGAAGATATTGTCATTACTGATGGTGAATTTAGTTATTTATATGAAGAACCTTATGACAATTAAGCTTCTAATTTTGAAAAATTTATCAAATGATGACCACTCGATTAGCAACTAAAAATGATATTGAAAAGGTTTTACTTCTACAGGAAAAAAATCTTTATCACAATCTGACTGAACTAGAACGCAAAAAAGGTTTTGTGACCACACCATTTACGGTCAGTCAACTTGAAACTGTCATTCAAGAAAACGGTTTATTTATTGCCGAAGATGAGCAGCAAAACTTAATTGCTTACGCCTTTGCAGCAAGTTGGGATTATTTTAAGCAATGGGAAATTTTTAATTATATGGTTTCTCGTTTCCCAAAATTGACCTTCCGCGGGAATGAAATTACCACGGCGAATAGTTTTCAATATGGTCCAGTTTGCATCGACGAAAAACATAGAGGAAAAAACATATTGCCTCTTATTTTTGAAGAAATGCGTCTCGAATTAGTTAAAAAATTGCCCCTTTCGCTCACCTTTATCAATAAAGTCAATATTATTTCAGAAAAAGCCCACACCCAAAAACTTGGATGGGAAATCATCGACGAATTTGAATTTAATAACAATTCTTATATTGGTTTGGCCTTTGACATGAAACAATCCGTATTGAAATAGAATAAAAAATAGAAAAATAGTTCTAAAAAATAGTTTTATTTATTTTAATATCGTAATATTGCAATATTAAATTATAAGAATAATGGGAGCTTCTAAAACAGCACATTTTACCGACAATCAAAACGAAATAGCCACACTGGCAAAAGCGTTAGGACATCCAGCTAGAATTGCAATTCTCGACTATTTAATCAGTGTAGAGCGTTGTATTTGCGGTGACATCGTCAATGAATTACCGCTTGCTCAACCCACCGTTTCGCAACACCTTAAAGAATTGAAAAATGCAGGTCTTATTAAAGGAACGATTGAAGGAAACGCGATTTGTTATTGCGTAGACGAAAATACCTTACAAAAATTAACCAACTACCTCAATAAAATTTCTGAATCCATCCTGAAAAGAACAAATTGTTGTTAATTAAAAAATTAAATACCATGAATACGAACGAAGAAATTAAAGAAATGGTAAAGCAAAAATATAGCGAAATTGCTTTACAAGACCAAGAAACCAATGCTTCTTCTTGTTGCGGAAGTGGTGGTTGCAGCACTGAAGTATACAATATTATGAATGACGAATACAGTCATTTAGACGGTTATAATCCAGAAGCCGATTTAAAATTGGGTTGCGGTTTACCTACTGAATTTGCCAAAATAAAATTAGGTGACGTCGTCGTCGATTTGGGAAGTGGTGCAGGAAATGATTGTTTTGTGGCGAGACATGAAACAGGAGAAAATGGTAAAGTAATTGGCATCGATTTTACCGAAGCTATGATTGAAAAAGCGAGAACTAACGCAGAGAGATTGGGATTTAACAATGTGGAATTCCGATTAGGAGATATTGAAAAACTGCCAATTACTGCTAATGTAGCCGATGTCGTGGTGAGTAATTGCGTTATGAATTTGGTTCCCGACAAACCCAAAGCATTTAGTGAAGTCTATCGGGTTTTAAAAACAGGCGGTCATTTTAGTATTTCTGATATTGTATTAACCGGTGAATTACCCGAAAAAATTAAAAATGCTGCCGAAATGTATGCCGGATGTGTCGCCAGTGCAATTCAAAAAGAAGATTATTTACAAATCATAAAAGCGGCTGGTTTTAAAAATCTTGTGCTTCAAAAAGAAAAACCAATCATCATTCCAACTGATATTTTAAAAGACTATCTGAATGAAGAGGAAATTAAAACGTATAACGCAAACAAAACTAGTATTTTTAGTATAACGGTATATGCCGAAAAAGAAGAAAACTGTTGCGGACCAACTTGTTGTTAATTTTAGTAAAGTGTAATAAAGACTTACTTTTTAATTGAAATTAAGTTGGAAAAGTTACTATAAATACTACTAACATTGCTAACAGAATTTTAGCTGTAGATTATAAATATTGTAAGAATATTTAGGTTTTAAACCTCGCTAAGATCCTATCAAAATGCTTTTTTAATCGAAAGCATTTTTTTATTTAATAAAATCAAATTGTTCTTTAATTAAAGCAACTAAAACCTCGTTATCAATTTCTTCCAAGGTTTTATATTGAAGTGATTTTACTTGAGACCTGCCCTCGCCTATCAACTTATCCTGATGTAAAGTTAAATGATATCCTTTAAAAAAAGCAACATCTACAAACGCTCGCTTATTGCTGACATTAAGGTAGATAAATGGCTTCTTTCCATAATAATAAAACGGAATTTTATATTTATACAACAACTGTAAATCAGGAATTGTTAATTCAATTATGGCTTGTACATGTAATAAAATGGAACGATACGGTTCGGGTTGATTTAATATATATTCCGCTGCTGGTTTCATTTGTCAAAAAAAAATTAAAAATTGGTTGGTTGTAAAAAATAGTTATGCTGTCTTTTAGAATCGAATAATTAATGAAACAGTTAATCCTCTCTAATTGAAAATTAAATTTACTTTAGATTCATTTGTGATGCTAACTTCATCGGACAATTATATGATTTTTTTATATCCTTCTGACACCTTGATAATTGATAAATGGCTGGTGTATTATGAAATAGTAAAATAAGTAAAGAACCATTAAAAAACACAAAACCCGATAATCACTTAACGGGTTTTGTGTTTAAGTTAAGATTGTCCTTAATGTCCGCTACTCACTTTTTTATCAAAATCAATTCCTTGACTTCGTAAAATACCACTTACTCTCCAAGCATAGAAAGCCAAATAGGCAAAACAAATCACCCCTACGATATAACTAAAATGAATATTAGTAACATCAGAAACAGCTCCTTGTAACCAACTTACAATTCCGCCACCCATAATCATCATGATTAAGAAGTTACTTCCCTGATTGGTGTTTTTTCCTAATCCGCTAATTGCTAATGTAAAAATACAAGGCCAAAGCGTACTACAAAATAAACCTACACTCGTAAAGGCGTATACACTAACCATTCCCGTTGTTGACATTCCCGTCAACAAGGCGGTAATTCCTAAAAATGAAAAAATCAATAACATCCGAGCTGGATTTCCTTTACTGGCAATGTCGGCTGCAATCAATACAATAATCACTAAGGCATAAATATAAAAGGGAGTCAAATCATGTTGAGCAATGGCATTTACAGCCAAGAAAACACCAAATGCTAAATAGGGAGCTATAAATTTTAATTTCTTTTGTAGACTTGCGGTTACACTAAACGCTTCCACCGCTCCAGTCCATCGTCCAATCATTAAACTCGCCCAATAGAGCGAAATATAGGGAGCAATATCTTTAGTTGCAAAACCTAAATCAGTTTCCATATAGGCAGGTAAGTTACTCGCCGTTGAAACTTCTACACCTACATACACAAAAATAGCAATCATTCCCAAAATTAACTGTGGATATTGCAAAGCCGATTTTTTAGAAGGTCGAGCCTCATCTTCAATTTCAATTACCGCTTCTACTTTATCAGGAATTGATGAAAACTTTAAAAAAATTGCCACTAAAATAAAAGCAGCTCCAAGTATTAAATATGGTATTTTAACACTTTCAATACTGACATCGGTATTGGCAGAAGCTGCAGATCCAAAAATAGCAAAACTAACAATAAGTGGACCGATAGTAGTTCCGAAATTATTAATTCCACCCGCCATCGTGAGTCGCTGTGAGCCTGTTGAAATCGGTCCCAGCGAAATTGCTAACGGATTGGCAACGGTTTGTTGTAATGAAAAACCAAGTCCAACAATAAATAATCCCGATAACATTAACGGAAAAGAACCTGAATTGGCTGCTGGATAAAACAACAGGGTTCCTAAAGCCGAAATAAATAAACCGAGTGCTAAAGCATTTTTATAGCCAATTCGGTTTATGATATCACCTTTTGTTAAATAAGAAATGCCCATATATATTAAGGAGCCAACAGTATAGGCGACATAAAAAGCAACAGATACCAACTGACTTTGTCCTTGGGTTAAGTCAAATGCTTTTTTAAATACAGGAATTAAAATATCGTTGCTTGCTGCAACAAATCCCCAAAAGAAGAAAACGGTTACTAAAGGAATGAACTGTCCCCACTTGGTTTGTTGTTCTGAACTCATCTGATGATAGTTAAAAGGTTAGTGATAAGATTGGTTTAAAAAATTAATTAGATAAATCTTTAAAAAAAATTGGTTTAAATAGAAACCAAAACATTTTATTAAGAAATAATGTTTAAATATACATTTAAGTCAAAATAAATTACCAATTAACGTAAATAGTTATCAACGAAAACGTTTTCATGAGGTCATTTTTATCAAAACTACAACGTTTGAGTCCCCAATTTTCGACTTCTATTCTGCTTTTTTAATTTCGCTTCTAGGTCCAATTCCGTTATTATTAAAAGCTTCGATTTGAAAATAATAAACCTCCGAACGATCTAAACCGTTAAAATAATATTCATTTTTACCATAAACCATAATAGAGCCGTATAATTTATCAGGCGATTTTCCAAAATAAATCACATAGCCATCGGCTTGAGGTTCTTGTTGCCATTTAAACCAAACATTTCTGCGTTCACCTTTTACTTTTGGACCTGAACGTAAGGGAATAAAATTTTGGACTTCATTGGGTTTTAGACCATTTCCTTTTCCGAAAACTCTAAATCCGCTTAACGCAAATTTACCCGTCGGCATTCCTAAATTGATTAATTTTAGAAATCTCGCTTCAATTGGATTAGCCAGTTCAATATATTCATGCGGAACATCTTTGGTACTATTTTTTTTATCAATAACTTCTTTCCATTTTTTACCATCGTTGGATGCTAAAATTTGGTATTGATGACCTGGAGATTTTTCAGGTTTACCCATCAATTCCACATCTTGGTCGGCATAATTGATTTGAATGGCATTGACAGTAGAGATTTCACCTAAATCGGTTTGAAACCATTCGTTTGCCTTTTCAGTTTTGGCACTCCAATAGGTTTTGATATCTTCATCAACCGCTAAATTTGCTTGAAATCCGCCCAAAGTAGAAGAAACCTGAACGGGTTTATTATAATTTAAGAGCATCCAACCTGCAAATTGTTCGGTTAAATGATTTTTCTTTTCAGAAGGTAAAAAAGTGGGGTAATCGCCATAAGCAGTATTGGAATATAAAACATCCTCTGCATCAAAACCAGCAGGCCAAATACCGATTCGGCGTTCAAAATTATTTTTTACAGAAATTCCAATAGTTGATGTATGCCAATAATTTCCATGAACATCTTGAAAAGTTGCTCCATGCCCTGCTCCTCTTGCAAATCCGCCTGGTTTATAGGAGAATGGGTTATGCGATTGGTATTCAAATGGGCCAAACGGATTTTTACCGACATAAACGCCATCAGCATAGCCGCTAAACTCTGTTCCTGGAGCTCCATATTGCAAATAATAGTTGTCTTTGTATTTGGTCATAAAGGCACCTTCGGTAAACGGCTGTAAAAAAGTATTGTCATTGTGTTCGCCAAATCGCTCCCAACCGTGGTCGTGGTCGTTTAATGCTAAAACGGGAACGGGTTCGCCTTCGGGTTGAAAAGTTTTCCGATTTAATTTTAAACCATATAAAGGATATAAATTGCTCGAACCGTAATACATATATAATTCATCTTTTTGTTCATCCCAAAAAATTTGTGGATCCCAAGCTCCTGCTAATTGTTTATGAACCAGTTCTTTCCAATCATCCACTTCTGGATTCTTACTCATCCAAATTGGAAATTCTTTAGTATGGGTTGAGCCGATAACCAAAAGTGTATCATTGACAAAGGATAATGACGGAGCACACAATTCATCCCAGACTTTATGTTCTGGACGGAGGAATTTTCGGGAAACAAATTGCCAATTTAGCATATCCGGACTGTGCCAATATCCCCATTGATTGGTGGAAAAAAGATAATATTTTCCTTTAAAAAAAGTAATGACTGGGTCGGCTGTAGCCCGATGTTTCCCTTGTGTTACAAAGGGTTCGATTGGACAGTAGCCATAATCAATGTTTATGGGATTACAATAGGTTTTTTGTTGAGCGAAAGCGGTGGTGCTTCCCCATAAAATCATCCAAAATAGTACTGCTTTTTTCATTCGCTTTCATTTTTTAAAAAAACCCTTTGAATTTACTCAAAGGGCCTTTTAGAACAACTAAACTCAATCTATTTAATTAACTCAAATGATACTTTTTCGTGCGAATCAGAATTAGTTCCTATAAAAACATCAAATATTCCTGGTTCTGCAACAAATTCTAAATCAGCATTATAAAATTTTAAATCATCGACTGAAATTTCAAATCGAACGGTTTTCGTTTCTCCTTTATTGAGATAGATTTTTTGAAATCCTTTTAATTCTTTTATTGGTCTTGTAACCGAACCTACTACATCACGAATATACAATTGAACGACTTCTTTTCCGTTAAAATTTCCAGTATTAGTTATGTCTACAGAAGCGATTACTTTTCCGTTAGCCGACATTTTGTCTGATGTTAATTTTAAATTAGTATATAAAAAAGTAGTATAATTCAAACCATAACCAAAAGGGAACAAAGGTTCATTGCGTTCGTCTATATAATTAGAACGGAATTTTTCAAATGTTCCTTCTTTATTTGCCAGCGGTCTTCCCGTATTTTTAGCACTGTAGTATATTGGAATTTGTCCAACGCTTCTCGGAAAAGTAGCGGTTAATTTTCCGGAAGGGTTTTCATCGCCAAAAAGCACATCCGAAATAGCATAGCCTGCTTCAGTACCTGGAAACCATACATTTAAAATAGCTTTAACATTTTGATATTCCTCCACCAATAGCAATTTCATTAGGACTTAATCCATTTAAACTAGTCGATTCAATTCCGTCTATAATATATAAAGGATCACGACCACCAAGTAAAGTTCCCAAACCACGAATACGTACAGAGGGACTTGCCCCAGGTTCGTCGTTAGAAACAACATTTACTCCGGCCATTTTACCTTGAACCGCTTGGATGGCTGACTGAGAGGGCGTTTTTAAGATTTCTGCTGATTTTATCTGTGAGATTGAACTAGTAATAGACCCTAATTTTTTTGTTCCATATCCAATTAAGACTACTTCTTCAAGTTTTTTAGAAGTATCATCAGCTAAAACAACTACCATTCCAGCAGAAGCCTTAACAGTTTTCTTTTCAAAACTCAACATAGAAAATTGTATTTCATCTCCAATGGAAGCTTTGACTTTAAAATTACCGTCAAAATCTGTGACTGTATTTTCTTTAGTTTCTAAAACCAAAACAATCACATCAGGAAGCGGCATTCCGTTTGAATCACTTACTTTTCCGGAAATTTCCTGAGCTTGTACTAACGAATGAGATACTAAAACAACCAACAATACTATATACCTTATCATAGAAATAACTTTTATTTTTATTTGGTATTGTAAATATACTACTAAAACGTTGTAGTTGCATATATATTATTCACTACACTACCACATCAAATTTATATAAAAAAATAATAATTAATTAATTATCAATGTATTACATAACAAAAAATAAGCTCATAACACATCATTTAAAATCAAATTGATGTGTTTTTGATGTGTTATAATAATGAAAGGAAATAACTTAAAAAATGATTTATTAATAAAATCGATTTGATTCTTATAAATTAATCATAAAAGTTGCGAGATTATCTTCTGCCTGAAGTTCCAATTTTTTACGAAGTCGGTACCGATGTAATTCTACACCGCGATAAGAAATATTCATCAAAGGAGCTATTTCTTTTGAGGATAAATTCATTTTAAGATAAATGCAGAGTTTTATATCTTTAGAAGTGAGTTGTGGAAATTTTTTACTCAAGCGATACACAAATTCTTCATGGCTCTGTAGGATATTTTTTTCAAAATTTTCCCATTCTTTTTTATTAATGGCATTCACTTTAATGGAATTACTGATTTTATTTTTTATCTGGTTTAAATCTGTTTCACTTTCTAGAATTTTTTGAATACTTTCAATCATTTCTGATTGTTTGGCAATAGAAAGCGATTTTCCAGCTACTTCAGACGCTTTTGTTTGTACTTGAATTTCCAAAATATGTTTTTCATAATTCTGCAATTTCAATTTGTTTTCTGCTTCCAATTCTATTTGAATAATTTCTTTTTGGTGTTTTAATTCTTCCTCTTTCAATTTTAATTTTTCTTGATATCGAATCTTATTCCATTTATAATACAAGTAAAACAAAACACTTAGAGCCAATAAATATATCAAAATCATCCAAAAAGACAAATACCAAGGATTTGAAACGTTGAATTCAAAGCTATTAACTTTATTAAAATGTTCACCGTCAAATTGAAAAACAGTCAGCTTTTGTTGACCACTTGAGAGATTATTCAACACCAAATTACCATTTTGAAAAGCAAAATAATCATTCTTGCCATTTAGTTGATAAAATAATCCTGCTCGATTGTATCCAAAATATTCGGGAATAACATTAATCTCAATAGAGTTATTATATTTTACAGTTGAATTTTCAGCCACTTTTAGACCTTGACAAAAAGCTTCAACCGTTACGTTTTGCTTTTTAAGAAGCCTGTTATTTAAGGGGAAAAGAAGAAATCCGTCATCTAAATTTAAAATGAGTTGGTTCTCTTTTTTAAATATCTTAGTGTCTTGATTAACAATTTTACCTTCATAATATTTTGAAGGAATTAAATTCCATATAAATTTTCCGTCTTGTTGATTAATGAGATAAAGCAATTTTTCTTTTATAACAATAAAATGAAAATCGTCTATGGGAATGATATCTGAAATATTTTTAAAATTATGATTAAACAAAATATCTTTCTCCAATTTTGATGTGAACGAATTATGATGATACCACGTATTATCAATTAAAAATAAAATTTCATTTTTAAATTGAAAAAGTTTGACTTCAAAATCATTTGCAATTTTATTTTTTTGAGTACTATTTTCAATTTTATCTAATTCGAAATTTGATTTAAAATTAATCTTATATAAACTACGGTAATTATCAACGGCCCATAATTCATGTGATTTATTTTGAGCAATATTTTTAATGGGTTTAGTAAGATTTTGAATAATTTTATATGAAGATAACTGCAAAGGGTTTAAATACATTACAATACCAGAATAATTAGCTTGATACAATTTGTTGTCCAACGGGCTTTTCAATAGTTTCCAACCACCGCTGACAGAATTCATTTTTTTTAAAGTAGTTCCATCATATAAAAATGTTCCATCATTGTGTCCGATAATAAATTCATTACCCATTTGTTGAATGTCCCAAACTTGTCCTTGTGAATTTGGCAGAACTTGTAGCTTTTTATCTTGGTATTTAAAAACACCATGATTAGAACCCAATAAATAGCCATTAGGAAGAAAAGCTACCGAATAAACAGAACCTAATTCACCTGAATTATCAGAAAAAATAGAATAAGGCGAATTGATTTCGATGTGTGAAATTCCGTTATCCATGCCCAACCACAAATCGTTTTCTTTGTCAAATCCGATACTTAAAACTGAATTATTTTGGAGTGAATTGTTCCGATTGATATTTTGATATGTTTCTGCTTTTAAATCGACTACATATAAGCCCCTAAAAGCAGTACCGATTGCTAATCTATTGGAATCTATGAATTTAGCGGTAATAATGATTTCTTTTTTCAAGGCTTCATTAAGTCCGTTTTGCCATGCTGTTAACTGACCATTTTTTTCAATGAAAACACCGTTTTTTTGAGTAAAAATAAAGAGTTTATTCTGATAATTTTCGATGGCATGGATGATATTTCCTTTTAAAATATTCCATTGATAAAGCGGCTCAAACTTCTTATTTTTATATTCGTAAACGCCATTTTTCACAGAGGCAACCAACAATTTTTCGTCTACAACAAAACAATATGAAATTTGGAACGGAAACCTTATTTTTTCAATTTTATTTCCATCATAACTAAATAAATCATTAAACGATTGAAAAAATATTTTATCATGAAATTTAAAAATCTTCCATATTTCTTCGTTATTAGAAAAGTCTTTAAATAATTCTTTTCCTTTACTCAACGAATGGTAAATCATTTCGCCTTGTTGACGTGTCCAATAACCAAATTCAGTATAAGAACCACTATAAATCCGATCACCATCAGCAAAAACTGAACGAATGATGGTTTTATTGGGCATGATATACTTATCCCATTTTACACCATTATAACGTAATAAATATTGATTATTCGCAAAATAGAGGGCGTTGTCTTGTCCTTGAGTCACACCCCAAACCTGGTTATCTCCGTTATAATTTGACTTCGTAAAATTTTCGACAAAAGGAAGTAATTCTTGCGAAAAAGTATTCCAAGAAATAAGGAGGCAAAGCCAAAAATGAAACTTAAATTTCATGAAACGAAAGATTATTCTCCAAATGTAAAAAACTATTCGGACTTCCTAAGAAACAAGTGACATCTATTTGGAAACGGATTACTCTTTTCCGTCTACATAATCTTGCAAATAAGCAAAACGGGGAGTTAACTTTCCGTTTTCTGTCATTTTAGCACGTTGTAGAATTCCTTGTTGATCTCCATTAAAAAAAGCGGGAATAACATGTTCCATAAACATTTCACCAAAACCTTCGCTGGCATCTTTGGGTAATTCACAAGGTAAATTATCCACACTCATGACTAAAATAGATCCAGGATGCGTATAACTCACTTCTTTATTTTCATAAGGCAAATAACCAAAAAACGGGTCGGCGATTGTAGATGCTTTAATCGTACAAGCAATTGGTCCGTTGACATCACATGAAATATCAGCTACTACTTTTAGCTTACAATCAGCAGCTTTCAGCATCTCTTGCGTTAAAATAAAAGGCGAATTATTTCCATAAAAATGACCGGCCATAAAGATATCGCTTACTTTAGTAAAGCGTTTAAAATCGGACACATAATCTGTAGGATTATTATAAAAATCTTGCTTTGATAACTGTTGCCCGTCTTTTCTTTTATTATAATCTAAAACATCCAATTGAACATAAACGGGTTCAGAATAATTTTTTGTTAAAAATTGTTCTACCGTAATTTCTTTAATTTTAATAGCGTCTAAAATCTCTTTGGCTCCCATTCCAACTTTACCCTTTCCGGTTAAAACAATTTTAATTGGAGGCAGCGTTTGTCTTTTTAATTTGGCAATTAAATCCTCTCTACTATTCAACGTTTCTGCTTTAGGAAGGTTGAATAGTTCATATTTCATTCCGAAACCTCGAAGACCATTATAAGAACCTACTATTCCTGCGTAGCGTCCAAATCCGATTAATCGTCGGTTATTGGCATCGACTATCGTTTCGTGGTCATACAATTCTATATTTTTATCTAAAACCGCTTGAAGCAATTTCCGATTATAAGGTTGTTTTTTGATGGTATGTGAAAAGAAAAAATATTTTTTATTTGGAATTAAAGCGTCCACTGGAACTTCTTTCACACCTAGCAACACGTCACAAGTTGACATGTCTGTCGTTACTTCCAGACCTAAAGTAGCATATTCTTCGTCTTTAAAAAAACGAATCGGTGAGGTTTCCACTTTAATTTTAGCTTGCGGAAATTCTTCTTGCAAACGAACTAATTCTTCAGGGGTGAATACGACTCTTCTGTCTGGCGGGGTTTTACGTTCTTGAATTATTCCGAATGTCATTTGTTATATTATTTGTAATGTGATTAATATTTGTTTCAAATGTAACATTAATGGCTAAGTCAGACAAATTTTATTTATACCATTTTTTTGATTATCTTTGTGGTCTAGTTTTTGATTGATAGGTTGAGGCGACGAAAACTGCCAATTACAACTAGAAAAATGGGGTCGACCGGTTTTGACAGCGGGTGGAACTAAACGGTAAGCACGTCGAGCATTGGACATTTGGCTCGTAAATATCAAGGTTCACAACTTATAAACGGCGAAAATAATTACGCTCTAGCTGCATAATCTGAATTAAAGTAAGATTTGCCTCGCTCCTACTAGGTAGGAAAGCTGGATTCTCCTCGAAAGCCTTGGTTTGTGGCGTTTGATTAAGGAGAACTGTAAAAATAAACCTAGAAACGGTGAAGCTTTAAATCCGTTTTGACATTTATAAAGCTAAGCAAGAAGTGGCTGCCTTTGGCCTTGCTTTTTGTCGAAAATTCAATCGAAGGATAAACGCGTAGAAAGCTCTTTGGTTGCTTGTTTGGACGAGAGTTCGATTCTCTCCGATTCCACAAAAACCCTTGTAAGTCATTGATTTACAAGGGTTTTTATTTTTAGGGGACGTTTTAGAGTATTTTTAATTTATGATTAGAAGTCTATTTAAATTAATTGATTAATTCTAATTTTGCTTCCATTGTTGATTAAATTTTAGTTGAATTAATATCAATCATTTTTTCTGTCTTGGTTTTTTACACTTGAAGCTAAATTAGTATCTCCAACTCAAGCGAAATACAATTATATATTCTTAAAAACTTTTTTTTGTAACTTACGCTAGTTAAGTAACACTAATGACAAAATTTAATTCGCTATTTTTTTTCTTTTTTTGCTTCGGTTTATACAGTCAAACCACGATTTCTTTTAGGCAATTATCTGTAAAAAACGGATTATCGCAGAATAGTGCCATTTCTATTGCTCAAGATAAAGAAGGCTTTTTATGGATTGCCACTCAAGATGGTTTAAATCGTTATGACGGAAATAATTTTACTACTTATCCTTTTCAATATGAAGACATTACCAAACCTAATTACAGTTATTTAGGCAAAGTTTATAGTTTTTCTGATGACAGTCTATGGACAATCCCAATAAACAAAAAACTATATCATTTCAATAGTAAGAAAAACGCTTTCGAAGAAAAACCACTGTCTTTTGCTCTGTCTAGTTTTTTGATAGACAACAAACAAACAAAGTGGTTTGGCTCCTTTGAATCGGGTTTATACTATCAATTAAAAGCAAGTCAGGAATGTATTCCGATACGTCTCCCTTTTTCTGAAACTTCCACAATTTTTGATATAAAACAAATTTCAACAAAAGATATTCTTATTGCGGGTTCGGGAGTAATTGGCAAAGTTGATTCTAAAACCAAAATCTTTAACTCTTTTCTAAAAAATTCGACTACCTTAAATTACAGTTCTATAACCGAAGATAAAGACGGGGTAATTTGGATTGGTTCTTATGGCCAAGGTGTTTGGATTAAATCTCCGCAATCAGATTTTATAGAATCTTTATCTAAAATCTTCATCAATTTAGACATACCAGAAAATTTAAATACACAAGCCGTTTTTGCAGATTCTCAGAACAGAATTTGGATTGCAACGTATGGAAACGGTTTATTCCTTATTGCTGCTGATCGAAAAAAAGTAACCCATTTTAAACATAGCAAACAAAATCCGAGGACAATTCATTATGATGACATCTTGAGCATTTATCAAGATTATTCAAACACTATTTGGTTTGGAACCGATGGCGGGGGACTGAGTTATTATGATGTTTTTTTAGAAAAATTCATTCCATATATGAACTCTCAAACACCAGAAGCGATTAATATCGATGTGGTGCGAGCCATCACCAAAGATCAAAATAATTCGCTCTGGATTGGCACGAGCGGAAAAGGTTTAACCCAATTCAATCTAACCACTTCCGAATGGAAAACTTATACGAAGTCAAACCTCAACGGATTAAAATCGGATAGAATAATGAGCTTATTCTCCGCAGAAAATGGCGATTTATGGATTGGCACGCAAGAAGGCGGGTTGTATCTCTTGCATCCCAACGGAAAACTCACCTCTCTTTTAGCAAACAATCCCGCACATCCAAGTACAATTTGGCGAATTTTTCAAGATAGCAAATCAAGAATGTGGCTCGCAACACGCGATAAAGGTTTAGTTAAAGTCGATCAAAATGGGCGTTTTATAAAATCTTATGAACACATTAGTCGGATTGGCTCAAACAAAAAATGTTCAATGAGAACCATTTGTGAAGGCGGAGGTTATCTATGGTTAGGCACCGATTATGATGGTTTAATTCGGTTTAATCCTGAACTCGGCGAAGCAAAATATTATACGTATTCAAATTCAAAAAATGCGTTGTCGTCCAACCAAATTAAATCGTTATACTATCAAAAAGATAATGATTTTTTATGGATTGGCACCAATGGAAAAGGTTTAGATTTGTTTGAGGTTGCCACACAAAAATTTCGAAATTTTTCTGAAAAAGAAGGATTAGCAAATAACGTAATTTATGGAATTCTAAAAGATTCAGCTGCTAATCTTTGGTTGAGTTCCAATAAAGGAATTACAAAATTCTCAATACCAAAAGATTTTTCAGGAGAAACAACTATCATTAATTATTCTAATTATGACGGTTTGGCGACAGAATTTAATACTGGAGCTTATTATCAAAGTGATTCAGGCGAATTATTCTTTGGAAATTTAGATGGATTTTATGCTTTTACTCCTGAATTAATAAAAAGCAACACCATTTTACCTAAAACTAAAATCACAAAATTAGATGTATTTAACACGCCCGCCACTTTAACAGATTCCTTACAGCTAACGCACAAAGAAAACACTTTAACTTTTCATTTTGCCTCCCTACAGTTTTCTTCACCAGGACAAAATCAGTTTAAATATCGGCTAATTCCTCATGATGACGATTGGATTTCGAGCGGTTCAGTACCTTTTGCTCGTTATACCAATTTGGCACCAGGCTCCTATTCCTTTGAAGTAATATCAGCAAATTATGATGGTTATTGGAATCCAACAGGGGATTTTTTAAACTTTGACATTCTAAAGCCCTGGTATGCAACTCATACTGCAAATTTTGTTTACTTTATATTGGTTTTACTTTTTGTGTTTTGGCTTTATATTTTCTTTTTAGGAAGAATAAATTACAGGTTGAAACAAAAAGAAGCCTTGCAATTGAAAAACATCAATGATTATAAGAGTAAACTTTTTTCTGATTTATCACACGAAATTAGAACCCCTTTAACCTTAATGAGTATTCCGTTAGAACAACAAATGGCTAATAAGCACATTCTGATAAGCTAAAAAATGATTTGGAAGCAGTATCAGAAAACAAAGACCGCATTCTTAAAATAGTTGATCAACTTCAAGAGTTAACATTAGTTGAATTAGATAAGTATCCGCTTTTAGTAAAAGAAGGCAATTTGGAATTGTTAATTTCCTCGTTACTCCATTCGTATAATTATTTGGCTCAGGAAAAAGGAATTCAACTCACTTCTTCCATTAAAATCAACAATAAGGCTTGGTTTAATGATGACATCCTCTATAAAATATTTACTAATTTACTTTCGAATGTGATAAAGTTTTGTCCGACAAATGGTTTATTTCACTTTACAGCCATTTTAGATTCGGATTTAAATTTACAGATTATAGTCAAAAATGAAATTGAAAAACCAATTGAGAATCCAAGTCAATTATTTGATCGATTTTATCGTGAGAACTTTGCAACCGAAGGTTCGGGCATTGGTTTAGCCTTAGCAAAAGAACTAGCTGAATTACACAAAGGAAGTTTAACTTTTGAAGACAGTCAAAAAAACGTTGCCATTTTTATTTTGCAAATTCCCTTACATAAAAGCAATTATATTTCTTTAGAAATTGAACAAACAACACCAAATACAGAAATAACTTCGTTGCAATCAGAATCAGATTTATCTACTATTTTAATCGTAGAAGATCATCGAGAACTTCGAAAGGTTTTAGTCGAATTGTTTAGTCCAACTTTTCAAGTCGTTGAGAGTTCTAATGGTCAAGATGCCCTTGAAATTGCAAAAAGAGAACTTCCTAACATCATTTTATCTGATGTAATGATGCCTAAAATGAATGGTTTTGAGCTGTGTCACGAATTGAAAACAAACGTATTGACTTCTCATATTCCCATTATTTTATTAACGGCGAAGACAGATAATGAAGCAGAATGGCACGGAATTTCAGAAGGAGCAGATGCCTATATTAAAAAACCATTTCGAGCAGATTTATTACAATTAAAAGTCAAAAAACTACTTGAAAACCGTAAATTATTAACTGACCGGTATAAAAATTCAACGAATTTCAAACCTACAGAATTTGAAATTCCCTCAACCGAAATGTTATTTATGGAAAAACTCCAAACGATTATAGATGAAAAACTAAGTGACTGTGCCTTTGGTGTTTCTCAATTTTGTGAATTTATGGAAATGAGTCGTATGCAGTTACATCGAAAATTAAAAGCCGTTACAGGACTATCAACAACAGACTTCATGAGAATCAATCGGCTTAAAACAGCGGATGCTCTACTTCAGAATTCCGATTTACAAATTGCTGAAATAGGTTATCTATGTGGATTTAACTCTCCTTCCTATTTTATCAAATTATATAAAGAAGCATATCAAATCACTCCATCAGAACGCAGAAAATAAGAGAAAACCATATTTTATCACACGAATTATTAATTAAATTCTAATTTTTACTGTTTTCAAATAGCAACCCTTTATTTATAATTTTAGCCAAACTGTCTCTATTCAATTTCAAATAATATGGAAATTCAATAACTTTACTTAAAAAAGGTGTAATGGCGTTTGTTTGAATCATACTACTTTTACTAAACTAAATTAATAAATATGAAACCAACTAAAATCATCGGAATCGTTTTAATTCTTGCTGCCTTATATGTGGGCTACATCGGAATTACAAAAGTGTCAGACAACACCAAAGAAATCAAATTTTTAGGATTAGAAATTAATGCTTCCAACGAATCTGGAAAAGAAAAAGGATATTTTTTCTTAGGTGGTGCAATACTTTTACTTGGCGTTGGAGCTTATACGTTAAAAAAATAACGCTTTTGATAATTTCATTTGTAAAAGGTTTAATGTTTTTTTTTAAAGCAATTACTAAGCTATCAACAAAATAACATTAAAGTAACCTTGTTTTTTATTTGATTATGGAACTCGTAGAAAAAATTTCAGAAAAATTAGGCTTAACTTTCATCAACGAAGAAGAGTCTAGTGGAAATGTTTGTCTGGCAAACAGCGACGAACTGCGTCCAGAATTTAAAGAAACCTTCACTTTATCGGACATGCTTTATTATGAACTTGCAATATTAAACCCGCTTAATATAGAAGATAAAAACAAATCACTTTTAGCATTAGATTTAGTCCCAAAAGACAGAAATTCTTTTTGGGACTTAGTCTCATTGGGTAAAAAAATAAATCAAATTCAACTATAACAAAGCGTTATTAGTACAATATTTAAGTGATTGTTATAAAACCATGCTGATAAAACTCCTATGTAATTGTACAAATAATTTATTTCTACATATTTGATTACTCCTTCTTTATTTTTCAAATTTTGAAAATAATACACTCAAATAAAAAATTTATATAAAAAACCAGTATAAATAAGCATTTGTTACAATAGTTATATCAATTGTTACCATCCTTATATTTCATTCTACTTGTATGTGCGTACTTTACTATTCAATTTTAAAAGGAGTAGTTATGCGTAAAATTTTATTCTTTCTCAGTATATTAATGGGAGTTACCGCTTTCTCACAACCACCAACCAATCCCTCGACAGCGGTCAACATTTACGGCATCGAAGGTGATCGTGCAAGTTTGAGTATTACAAGAGGAAATGGAGCTGCTAGAATAGTTATCATTAAAAAAGATAGCCCAGTAACCTTCTCGCCCGTAGATGGCACTTCCTATTTAGCCAATACTACTTTTGGGGATGGTCAAGAAGTAGCTCCAGGCGAATTTGTCATCATGTCTAGTGCTTCAAACAATGTAACTGTAGCTAATTTAATTCCCTCTTCAACCTATCACATTGCAATTTTTGAATTTAATGGTTCTGGAATAACAAGTTTCTACTTAGTTTCGCCAAATTTAATAAGTAGTTTTACAACCTTGTCTCCTCCTTCTGTTCAGGCTACAAGTTCAGTAATCTCAAACTTAAATTCCAATACGCTTTCTTTATCTTGGACACCCGGAAATGGAGCGTATTCAATTGTATTAGCAAAAGAAGGCTCACCCGTTAATGCCAACCCCGTAGACTTAACTTCTTACTATGCTCAGAATACCTTTTATCAGGTAAATAATGGACCCGCACAAATTGGAGTGGGCAACTTTGTTTTATATAAAGGCACGGGAAATACAGTGAATATTGATAATTTAAACCCAAACACTACCTATCATTTTGCCGTGTTTTCTTTCAACGGATCTAATGCACCGGTATATTTAACCACTAATCCAACAACTACCTCAGCAATAACTTTATCCTATCCAACAGTACAAGTTAGTAATTTATTATTTGATACGCTCGAGGGCGATAGTTTTAGAGCAAACTGGACAGCGGGGAATGGTGCTGGTAGAATTGCAATTATTCGTGAAGAACAACCTGTAACCGTTTTTCCTCAAGATGGTACAGCTTATATTGGAAACCAAAATTTTTTAACCGCCACAGACATTGGTGGTGGACATAAAGTTATTTATAGTGGAGCTGGTAATAACGTAAATATTTCAAATTTAACCTCTGGTGTTAACTATTATATTGCTGTTTTTGAATATGCTGGAGCTGGAATATCACGCACTTATAATATCATCGGATATCAAACTGCAATGCAAGGCCCAATCATTGCTCCTACTCAAAATGTCATTAGTATAACCGCTAGTTTAGTAACAGATAATAAAGCAACCTTAACAATGCAACCAGGAAATGGCAGTGGCAGGTTTGTAGTGGTAAGAGCAAATGAACCAACTAGTTATGAACCAATTGATTTAAACAGTTATTACGCTAACAACACTCCCAACTTAAACGATAATTCGGGAAATGTTGGAAATGGAAATGAAGTGGTCTACAAAGGAACTGGTAATGTAGTTAATATAACAAATGCAATCCCTAATACGACTTATTATGTTACAGCATATGAATTTAATGGTAACAGTAAGCCTATTTATAATAAAACTAGTCCAGCCATAACAACTTTTACCACTTTACTACCTCCTGCTCCTACACTACCGTCTACAAATCTGACTTTTTCCAAAGAAGGAAATTCACTACGCCTTCAGTGGTCTAATGGAAATGGGCAACGTCGAATAGTGGTGATGAGTAAAACACCAATAACTGCTGTTCCTCAAAATGGTATTCAATATGTTCCAAACTCCGATTTTTCTCTAGCTACAGAAATTACTCTTGGCGAAAAAATTGTTTTTGACGGAACTACTTATAGTACTACCATTACTGCATTAGAAATTGGAACCACCTATTATGTTAGGATTTATGAATATAACGGAACCGAATTACTTACTAATTATTTAACAACCACAAGTTTAAATGGCTCAGAATCAACAGCTTTTGCACCAACAATAAGTTCATCAAATCTTTATGTTGAACAAATAAACCAAGACCAAATACGGGTATATTGGACCAATGGAAATGGCCAAAGAAAATTAATCATTGGTCGTTTAAATGAAGCAGTAGATGCCATTCCCGAAGATTTAACTGCCTATAGTGCTAGCTCTTATTTTAATAGCGGTGCTGAGATTGCTCCGGGACAAAGAGCTAAATATTATTACACTGGTGGACCTCTAGGAATAGAGACGAATGCTATTATTTACTCCATCAGCCCTGGTAATACTTATCATTTTAAGATATTTGAAGCCAATGGTGTTAATGCACCTGTTTATAATACGACAGACCCTGCATCAGCGAGTTATACTGTTGGCTATGAACCCTTAACACCCTCAACAAACTTACATACCCAATCTTTTGATGGTGGTGCCATGACGGTTTATATTTCAAATACTGGTGGAGGTCAAAAAAGGATTATAGTAGCTAAAGAAGGTAGTCCGGTTACTTTTTTACCTCAAGATGGAGTGGATTATGCTGCGAATAATGATTTTTCGTTAGGGTTAGATTTAGGAGATGGCCAGAAAGTAATATCTAATAATGCTAGCTACTTTGCTAATGTAACAGGCTTAGAACATTCTAAAACCTACCATTTTGCTGTTTTTGAATATGGTGGTACAGGCTCAAATATTGACTATTTGACTTCTTCGTTTGGTATTACAAGTGGAAACACATTATTGTTGCCAACGCAACAAGCATCTTCTATCAGTTTTAATGGAACTACTTCTTTAAGCAGTAATGTTTCCTGGACCAACGGAGATGGTACAAATCGTTTAGTAATTGCAAAAAAGAGTAGCCCTGTAGATGTAGAACCTCAAGATTACACCAATTATTCTTCCTATTCCTCTAGTTTTGGAACTTCAGGTAGTTTGGGCAATGGAAATTATATTGTTTACAAAGGAAATAGCAACAATTTTAATTTGACTAATTTACTAAGTGGTACTAATTATGAGGTAGCTGTTTTTGAATTTAATGGTACTGGAACACCCATATTCAAAAAACCGGCCTTAACCGGTTCCTTTACAACTTTGGGCCCACCACAAGAACAAGCTCAATTACAAGCATTTACCAATATAACAACCAATTCAGGTCAAATTAATTGTATCTCAGGTAGTGGACAAAAACGTTTAATAGTGATGAAGGCAGGTAGTCCAATTTCTGCATTTCCAAGCGAAAACACAACTTATATACCAAATAGTTACTTAGGCTCTGGCAGTTCTATAGGAGATGACACTTTTGTAGTGTATAATGGATTTGATAGTCAAGTAACCGTTACTGGTTTGGCTCAAGGCGTTACGTATTATGTAGCTGTATTTGAGTTTAATTCTTTTTCTGGCGGGATTGTAAATTACTTAACACCCTCAACAGCCATAGGCAATTTTACAACAATTTATGATCTTTGTTTCGGTATTACTTGTCCCCCGGGGTTTGCTTGTGATCAAGGGGGGTGTTTTCCTATTGCCTTTGAAATATCTGGTATTGTTCGAGACGCTACCTCTTTATTACCATTAGAAAATGTTAGCATCAGCTCAGGCTCAGAAATTGCTATTACAGATGCTCAAGGTTTTTATACAATAATAGTTCTTGGCGGAGATACATTAACCCTATCATTAGCAGGTTATCAAACACTTACATCCGACCCAATTACTAGTTCGTCCTCTTCCTTAGATTTATATCTACAAATAAACAATCCTTGTGAAGGTGTAGTGTGCCCGACAGGATATAGCTGTTTACTAGGAGGATGTTTTATAGACCTGTATAACGTTTCGGGTATCGTTCGTGATGCAACAACCCTACTCCCGTTAGAAAATGTAATCGTTAGTAATGGTATAGATACCGTGTTTAGCGATGACCAAGGAAATTATTCCATTAATGTTGAGTATGGTCTTACTCTATCTTTAACATTATTAGGCTATCAAACACTAATTACTGACCCAATTTATTCTACTACTCCTTCACTTGATTTATACTTAAGTGATTTGTGCGTGGGTGTAACATGTCCGCCAGGATTTTATTGTGACGAAGGCTTATGTATAGAAATTACTAATCCATGTGATATGATTCCCCCTGTTTTATCTACCTGGTATCCAGATGTAGATGAAGATGGTTTTGGTGATGAAAACAACTCCATTGAAGCTTGTGAAGCTCCTATTGGTTATATCGACATTGGTGGCGATTGTGATGATGTCGTAACTTCTATTAATCCAGGAGCAACCGAGATTTGTTATGATGGTATTGACCAAAACTGTAATGGAATTATAACGGATGGGTGTGCAATTATTACTGCAACACTACGACCGGAAAATTGTGGTCAACAGTTAACCTCAATTAATCAAGTAGTTAGAGGAAACTCCTATTCACAATCAATTCCAAATGGAGTTACTGTTACAGGTTACCGATTTAGAGTAACGAATTTAATTACCAATGCGGTTCGTATTGTGGAACGGTCTAACTATATTTTCCAATTAACTTATACTGATTTTGCAGAATACGATACGCCATATTCAGTAGAAGTAGCTCTTCGATTAAACCAAGAGTGGATGGAAGTTTATGGTGCTCCTTGTACAATTACTACACCTGGAGTTCCAAATACGATTTTAGCGGCAACTTCATGTGGAGCAACAGTAGTACAATTGAATAACATCATTCGTGCAGTTGTGGTACCATCAGCGTTAAACTACGAGTATAATGTAGCTTTAATAGAGGGTGGTTTCCCAGTAGCAACGACAACATTAGTTCGTTCAGGAGCATCATTCAACTTGTTACAATTAACAGGTATTCCAATTAAATTTGGAGCGGAATATAGTGTAACTATCCGAGTGGAAGTACCCACTTCTTCAGGACCACAATGGTCTACGGTAGCCGGAGCAACTTGTTCTGTATTTACTCCATTTGCTCCAGAAGTTACTATTGAAGGTTGTGATGAAGAAACCGGAATTACACCCGCCAACTTAAACACAGTAGCATATGCTGATCCAATTGGTGGAGCGACACAATACCGTTTTACGTTAACAAATGGATTGGCTTATAACCAAGTGTATGTTGCCTCTTCTCGTTTCTTTAGATTGAGTAATTTTAATGCTTTATCACCATTAACAGCAGGCGAAACTTATTCTGTATATGTTGAAGCGGAGATTTATGGCTACTATTACGCTGGTAAAGACTGTAATATTTTAGTTCCGGGTGGAATCTTAATTAAACCCGAAACAGAAATTGAACAAGAATTAACAAGAACTTTAGCTGTCGAGTTTAAAGCAACGATTCATCCAAATCCATTTGCAGAAAGCTTTTCATTAGAACTGCAAACCAAAAGCCAAGAACTCATCACCCTAACAATTTATGATATGACAGGGCGTTTAATAGAAACTAAAACCTTAGCGGTAGATCAAATCAAAGAGTTGCAAATTGGAAATAAATATCCAACAGGCATTTATAACGCATTAGTTAAGCAAGGTGAAACAACAACAACCATTCGAGTTGTAAAAATGTAATCCATTATTAGTTCTTTTTCTAAAAACTCCTCAACTTTTTGGGGAGTTTTTTTGTAATCTATAAATTCAATAAAAAGTGAAATTTAGTAGAACTGTGCAATTCACTCAAAAAAAGCGTTATTTTTGAAACAATACAAGATTCACTTAACCATTAGGTTACTATGTTAAGTTGAATCCAAACCTAATTTAATGATATTAAATATGAATAATAAAATCTCTTTTCAGTTTATTAGTGAACCTACAGACGTGAATTTTGGCGGAAAAGTACACGGCGGCGTAGTAATGAAATGGATTGACCAAACCGCATACACTTGTGCAAGAAGCTGGGCAGAAACCTATTGTGTCACTGTTTATGTGGGTGGAATACGATTTTATAAACCCATAAGTATCGGCGAAGTTATCAAAATTGAAGCTACTGTAGTCTATACTCGAAAAACAAGTATTCATATTGCTGTTGATGTGTTTTCAAGAGATTTTTCAAACGAAGGTTTTGAGAAAAAAACCCACTGTATTATCGTTTTTGTATCGGTAGATGAAAATGGAAAACCAATTGCTGTAAAAAAATGGATACCAAATTCAAAAGCGGAGAAAAGCATGGAAGAATATGCTATTAAATTAAATCAGCTTCGAAAACAAATTAGTGAAGAAATGATGCCGTTTATAAAATTATAAAAATTGAATAACACTATTATTTAGTGTTTACCGCTAAGCATGAGGATTTTTTGGCTGCTTACTTACGATAGCAGTCTCACTATTTAATTAAACCAAATAAAAACGCTTGCCGATTTGGAATTAAGAGATAAAGAAAGTGATCTTTCATTACAAAACAAATCTATTATTTAGACATTTTCTATGTAACTCTTTAAGTTTTCTCACTTGTCAGCATGACTGTTTTTAATCCATTTCTACTATCTTTGCTCACTATGAATACAACCTTATTGTCCTCACCGTTGCAAGGATTTACCGATTTTAGATTTAGAAATGCCTTCCATAACTTCTTCGGAGGCATCGACACGTTTTATTCGCCTTACATCAGACTCAACGGAAAATTAATCATCAAAGGTTCGTACGAAAGAGATATTCTTCCCGAAAACAATACTACCTTAGAAGTAATTCCACAAATCATTACCAATGACGCAGAAGAATTTTTATTTGTAGCAAAGTATGTACAAGAAATGGGGTACAACGAATTAAATTGGAATTTAGGTTGTCCCTATCCGATGGTTGCCAAATGCGGAATGGGTTCTGGATTAATTAGTAATACTGCTCAAATTGAACACATTTTAAAACGTGTTCACAACGAAACAGACATTATTGTTTCGATGAAAATGCGAATGGGTTATGAAAATCCAACTGAAATTTTAGATGTCTTTCCGATTTTAGACCAATATCCAATTAAAAATATTGCCATTCATGCCCGAATTGGAAAACAATTATATAAAGGCGGAGTTGATTTAGATTCTTTTCAAAACTGTTTAGACCATACTAAACATAAAATTTATTACAACGGCGATATTACCTCGGTAGCAAAATTTAAAGAAATGCAAGAGCGTTTCCCTTCTATAACACATTTTATGATTGGAAGAGGTTTGATTGCCGACCCATTTTTACCGTCGATGATTAAAAATGATATAATGGAATATCCTAAAAATAGATTTCAACTTTTTGAGGAATTTCACGATACAATTTACCAACAATATGACGCTTATTTAACTGGACCAACACCTATTCGCATGAAAATGTTGGGCTTTTGGGAATACTTTTCGGAATCATTTTCTAATCCTCAAAAAACATTGAAAAAAATAAAAAAAGCAGGAAATAGTAAAAACTATGAAAGTGCCGTAAAAGAGATTTTTAAAAGTGAAATGCATTAATCATTTATAAAAATACTCCTTCACAAAAATCTAAATTTTAAATCGGTCTCCTATTTTTTTACCGATAAGATAAGCAACGGCAACACTAAGAATGATAATCCAACCATTCATAAAAATATAAAAAATGAAGGCAATTGGATTTTCATCCGAATTAAAGCAATAACTGTCTAATAAAAAACAAAAATCAACCACTTCTACCGTAAACAACGTTAAAACAAAGCTGAGCAAAAACGTAATTCCCAAGGCTGACAAAACATAAACCAAATTTCTATTCATTGGTTTTTTTCCAGTCGGTTCAAAAACTTTTCGTTCCTCCGCTGTCCGTTTATTATTTTGAAGTGACCAAATTACTTTTTTGGCATCGTCATCTATATCCATTTTGTATTTAATTAACTGCAAAGTTACTTACGTTTTTTTTAGCATACTGTAACGAAATAATAAATAGTTTTAAAAAACTAAGTATCAAAAATTGATTCATTAGGTGATAAAGACATTCCAATAGGCCAAAAATCAAGCTAAATATACAAATTTACATCGCTAATTTAAAGTCAAAAATTATTTCTATATTTAGGGTTCTCATAAAATCGGATGAATAAAATCAAAAAAATCATTTTAATAAGTATTGGTATAGTAATTTTTATTAGCGTTCTAAACGTCGCTATTAATTATTGGGTAGAACTAAAATTACCTCAATTACTTAACAATAAAAACAATACTGTCCATCAAATTGACTATGAAGCTATTGATTTGTCGCTATGGAATTTTAAAATCACCGTTAATCATCTCAAGATAAGTCCAAAAACAACTCTAGAAAATTCTGATAAAAAATTTGGTGCCTACGGTACGATTGAATTGTTAGAGGTAAATGGATTTGATTTATGGAGTATTTTGTTTGGCGAAAAAATTAAAGCATCCAGTTTGCTGATATCAAAACCAATCCTACTACTCTATAAAAAGGAAGAAAATACCTTAAATGATTACAAGAATTTCAATTCAAAAGTAATGGAACCTTTTGAAAAAACAATTGTGGTTTCTGACCTAATTCTAAACGAAGGCGATTTAACAATCCTCAGTTATGAAGATGAAAACATCCTCTTAAAAGCCCATAACGTCAATTTTAAAGTAGAAGGAATTGTTTTAAACGAAAAAACAATCAATAAAAAAATACCTTTCTCTTATCACAAATATTTTTTAAATTGTGATAGTCTTTATTATGG
>NZ_JAQVCH010000021.1 GCF_028689845.1 Flavobacterium sp.
AAACAAGGAATGTTAGGTTTAACATTTGCTAATGAAGCAGATTATGATTTAATTCAAGAAGATGATACGATTAACTTCATTGATTTAGTGAGCTTTACACCTGGTAAGCCGCTTACTTTGGAGTTTGTTCATGCCGATGGTTCAAAAGACATTATCATGGCTAATCATACTTATAATGCAAGCCAAATTGGCTGGTTTATTGCTGGTTCTGCCTTGAATTTAATCGCTGCTGAAGCTTAATTTTAGTTCAATTTTTATAACAAAACTCCCGAAATTTTCGGGAGTTTTTTATTTGGTGTGAACTTTTTTATTTTAAACAAAAAAAATCCGCTTCAAACTAAATTGAAACGGACTTTCAGGTTGGGTTAGTCTATTTTAGTAATAAGCATAACGTCTTACTTTTGCAATATATTTTGCTAGACGAACTACTTGATGGCTGTATCCAAATTCATTATCATACCAAACATATAAGACAATGTTTTTTCCGTCAGCAGAAACAATCGTTGCATTACTATCATAAATTGCTGGTGCATTTGTTCCCACGATATCGGAAGAAACCAATTCATTGTTTAATGAATATTTAATTTGTTCTACCAATTCACCTTCCAAAGCATATTTTTTCATGATGTTGTTCACTTCTTGAATGGAAGTTTCTTTGCTTACTTCTAAATTCAACACGGCTAAAGAACCATTTGGCACCGGAACACGAATGGCATTTGACGTTAATTTTCCTGTTAATGAGGGTAAAGCTTTTGCCACAGCACTGCCTGCTCCCGTTTCTGTAATGACCATATTTAAAGCTGCAGCACGACCTCTTCGGTATTTTCGGTGCATATTGTCTACTAAGTTTTGGTCATTGGTATAGGCGTGAATAGTTTCTAAATGTCCTTTTACTACTCCTAACGTATCTTCGATGGCTTTTAAAACAGGCGTGATGGCGTTAGTTGTACAAGAAGCAGCCGAAAAAATGGCTATTTCGTCTGGATTGTATTCTTTGTGATTTACTCCATATACAATATTGGGCACCCCTTTTCCAGGGGCAGTTAGTAGCACTTTTGAAACTCCTTTAGACACTAAATGTCTTTTTAAAGCTTCTTCTGAAGTAAATGCTCCAGAATTATCAATTACTAAAGCGTCATTAATTCCGTATTGTGTATAATCAATTTCTTCTGGACTATTGGCAGAAATAATATGTACAGTTGTTCCATTAATAATTAAAGCATTGTTTTCTAAATCTGCAGTCACTGAACCTTGAAAATCTCCGTGAACCGAATCATATCGTAAAAGCGAAGCTCTTTTTTCTAAAATAGAAATGTCGTTTTTGTCTCGCGTCACAATAGCACGAAGGCGTAATTGATTTCCTTTTCCGGTTTTCGACATTAATTCACGGGCTAATAATCTTCCGATTCTACCAAAACCATATAAAATGACATCTTTGGGTTGGATGCTTTCAGACTCTTTTGCTTTTTTTAATTTATCAATAACAAACGATTTTGTGTTTCGATATTTGTCGTCTTCTAGATGGTATTCAAAGGTTAGTTTTCCAATATCTAATTTTGAGGGTGGTAAATCTAGCGATAGCATTTCGCGAGCAATTTCTACCGAATCAAAAATCGAAATAGGTTTACCAACAAACTCTCCAGCATATTCATGAAGGTTTAGAATTTCAGAAACATTTTTGTCAATCAACTGATTTCTAAACAAAACGACTTCTATGGATTTTTCATACCATAAATCACTGATGAATTTAATGAATTCTACTCCGGCTCTCCTTCGGTCAGCTTGAAACGAAAGTTCTTTTTCGTATAAAGATGGATTGTTTTTCATGCGTATAAATAGTTAGTGTTGTCAAAATTTGGTGCAAAAGTATTGATTTCAAACGTTTTCGAACAGCATTTTAAGAATTATTTAAAGAATAAAACCCTGCAAGTTCAATTTTAGTTGTACTTGCAGGATTTAACTCAAATTAACCCCGTTTTTTAGATGATAATTCGCATGACTTGTCCATTTTTTAAAAGTAATTCTACTCGAACACCTTGTTTTTCAGACCGACTTCCTAGATTTCTAGAAACGCTCTCCACATCTATTGCTTTTACGCCATCAATGCTTAGAATGATGCTTCCTTTTAATTCTTCACTATAAGGAATCAATTTTTCATTAGTAATGTCTTTAATTTTTACTCCGTTTTTAATACCGAAGTGTTTTTTATCTGCAGCTTCAATGTCTTCTAATTCTAATCCGTAGAATTCATAATTAATCAATTCTTTTTTAGTTAATTTAACGGGGACCAATAAAGTTTTTCCATCTCGATTAAGCAACACCTTAATTTCGTCATTAGGTCGTTTCGTATTGACATAACCCGACAATTCTGCAAAGGAAGTAATGTTTTGATTGTCTAATCGCGTAATCACATCACCAGCTTGTATTCCTGCTTTTTCAGCTCCCGAATTTTTACTTACTTTATTGACATAGAATCCTTGCGATTCCTCTAGCTTTAATTCTCTTGCGGCATTTCCATTGAGCTCGTAGCCTTCGATTCCTAAGATTCCACGTTGTACATTTCCATACTCCATTATATCTTCTATGATTTTACGGGTAATGTTGGAAGGAACCGCAAAGGAATAGCCGACATAACTTCCTGTATTTGAGGAAATCATTGTGTTGATTCCCACTAATTCACCGTTGGTATTTACTAACGCTCCACCGCTATTTCCTGGATTAACCACGGCATCGGTTTGAAGAAACGATTGAATGCCACCCGAATCAAGATTGCGTGCTTTTGCAGAAATAATTCCTGCTGTCACGGTTGAATTTAGATTATACGGATTTCCTACTGCCAAAACCCATTCACCCACTTTTACATGGTCTGAATCTGCAAAAACGGCATAAGCTAATTTCTCTTCTGCATCCACTTTTAGCAAAGCAATATCCATTTTTGAATCGGTGCCAATTAGTTTTGCTTTATACGTTTTTCTATTATTTAAGGTGATTTCAATTTCTTGAGCATCCTTAATTACGTGGTTATTTGTAACAATATAACCGTCTTCAGAGATAATCACGCCCGAACCGGTTCCAATTTGTTGCTGTTGTCCGCCTTTGTAGCCGTACATAAATTCCATCATCGGATTGGAAACCGTACGATAAGAAACGTTTTTAACGTGGACTACTTGGTGCAAAACCATTTCGGCGGCATCAGTAAAATCAACCGTTTCGGCAGAAAGACCAACATTTTTGGTTAATAAGGATGGAGCAGTGGTTAAGATGTCTTTGGAAGAGGTAGGCTCTTCGATGAACAACTTATAAGCTCCCAAAGTGATTACACCACTTAAAATTGAAACTAGAAATAAATTGGTTGTGTTTTTCATAATGAACATCTAAATTTAATAAATATAACGTAAAAATATAACATTACAAGCGTTTTTATAATTGTTTAACGAACCTTAACTATCTTTAACTTTTCTTTAAAATAATTGTATTTTTGTGCTATTAAATATTTCAAAATGAACGATTCATTTTATAAATACCAAGGAACAGGAAATGATTTTATAATGGTGGATAACCGCCTGCATCTTTTTCCCAAAAACAATACCAAATTCATAGAAAAGTTGTGTGACCGTCGTTTCGGGATAGGTGCAGATGGCTTAATTTTATTAGAACCTGACAAAGATTCAGATTTTAGAATGGTATACTATAATTCAGATGGAAATGAAAGCTCTATGTGTGGCAATGGTGGTCGCTGTATTGTTGCTTTTGCAAAACAACTCGGATTAATCTCCCATCAAACCTTATTTATTGCAACTGATGGTTTGCATCAGGCCACCATTGACGAAAACGGATTGGTGTCTTTGCAGATGAAAGAGGTAGATCAAATTAAAATGGAGCCTGAATTTGTATTTTTAAATACGGGTTCTCCTCATCATGTTGAACTAGTGGAAAATTTAGCACATTATAAGGTAAAAGAAGAAGGCAGCAAAATTCGTTATTCAAATTTATATGGGAATGCAGGTAGTAATGTGAATTTTGTTTCTCAATTAAATGCGAATACTTTTGCCGTACGAACCTATGAAAGAGGCGTAGAAGATGAAACCTTATCTTGCGGAACGGGTGTTACCGCGGTTGCTATCGCGATGCATTTTATGGGTAAAACAAACGCTAATCAAATTACGTTATTGACCGAAGGCGGACAACTTCAGGTTAAATTTCAAAATAGTGGTTCATCTTACCATGATATTTTTTTAATTGGCCCCGCTACTTTCGTATTTCAAGGAAAAATTAATAGGTTAGATTAGAACGTATGACAACATTAAAAGGCCAACATATTTACCTTCGTGCTTTAGAACCTGAGGATTTAGAATTTGTCTATGAATTAGAAAATGACACTTCTATTTGGGAAATTAGCCAAACGCAAACGCCCTACAGTAGGTTTTTAATCCGTCAATACTTAGAAAATGCACAACAAGATATTTTTGAAGCCAAACAATTGCGGTTAGCAATTTGTAAAAACGACAGTTTTGAAGCAATTGGTTTGATTGATTTATTTGACTTTGATCCAAAGAATCAACGGGCTGGTATTGGCATTTTAATTCAGCATCCAAACCATAGAAATCAAGGATATGGTCATCAGGCAGTAGCTTTACTTATTCAATATAGTTTTGAAGTGCTAGCGTTACATCAATTATATGCGACTATTTCGACAGATAATCATGCTAGTATTGCTCTTTTTACTACTTTTGGTTTTCAATGTGTTGGAATTAAAAAAGATTGGAATTTTAACAAAGGACAATTTTCCGATGAAGGTTTGTATCAATTAATTAGTTCTTCTTAATTTAGTAAGTTTATGACTTTTAAAAAGTTTATTTTATATTTTTCGGCTTTAATCGTAGTTGTTTTGGCCTATTTCGGATTTAAAATGTATCAAGTTCTATTTACTCCTAACACGCGTTTTTCAGAAAATAAAGTAGCCATCTATGTTCCAACCACAGCTACTTTTGAAGAAGTGCAAACACTACTCGAACCTTATCTTGCAGATATGAGCAAATTTGTGACGTTAGCCGAGCAACGAGGGTATGCAACAGCTATTAAAGCGGGGAAATTTGAATTAACGAAAGGGATGAATACCCATGCAATTGTTTCTGCCATGCGATTGCCTGTACCTGTTCGCGTGACTTTTAATAACCAAGAACGTTTAGAAGATTTTGCAGGAAGAATTGGCTCACAGTTAGAAACTGACAGTTTGGCTGTATTGCAAGCCTTTAAAAACCCTGCTTTTCTTGCTGAAAATGGTTTTACAGAAGAAAATGTCTTTACCATTTTGCTGCCGAATACTTTTGAGTTTTATTGGAATACTTCGGCCGAGAAATTCAGAAATCAAATGGCCAAAGAATATTATCGATTTTGGAATGAGGAGCGAAAAGCGAAAGCTACTGCTTTAGGATTAACACCCGTTGAGGTTTCTATTCTAGCTTCGATTGTTCAAAAAGAAACAGCAAAAGTAGACGAAAGACCCCGCGTTGCCCAAGTTTATTTGAATCGATTGAAAATGGGAATGCCTTTACAAGCTGATCCTACCGTTATTTTTGCCTATAAAATGGTCAATCAAGACTTTAGTCAAGTGATTAAACGCGTTTATCATAAACATTTGGAAATTGATTCACCTTATAATACCTATAAATATGGTGGACTACCACCGGGACCAATTTTTATGCCCGATGTCAATGCCATTGATGCTGTTTTAAATCCAGAACAACACGATTTTATTTATTTCTGTGCCAGTGTTACCCGATTTGGTTATCATGAATTTGCATCGACTTTAGCTCAGCATAATGTCAATGCCCGTAATTATGCCAATTGGTTAAATAGCCAAACGGCACCCTAATTAATTGAGAAATACTCTTCGCATAGCCTCCGTTTTTTTCAACTTCTTTTGGTTGAGTTCAGTTTATTCGCAAGCGGGTTTTGATGCTTTTTTTAAGCCTTCGGATACGCTCCACCAAGCCAGAAGAAATGCAGTTGTTATTTCAGAATCTGTTTTAACAGCCACCGCATTGGTAGGATTGAACCAGCTTTGGTATGCTGATTATCCAAAATCTAACTTTCATACGGTGAATGATAATTCCAATTGGATGCAAATGGATAAATTAGGGCATGTATATTCGGCTTATCATTTAGGTCGATTTAGTGCAGAAATGCTCCAATGGTCTGGTGTTTCTAAAAAAGATCAACTTTTATATGGAGCTGGATACGGTTTTGCTTTTTTAACAGCAGTGGAGGTTTTTGATGGATATTCTGCCGAATGGGGTTTTTCGTGGGGCGATATCTTCTCTAATGCCGTGGGAACCTCGCTTTACGTTTCTCAAGAAATGCTTTGGAAGGAACAACGTATCATTCCTAAGTTTTCTTTTCATACCACCTCCTATGCTAATCAACGACCCGAACTACTTGGAAGTTCGTTGAGTGAGCAAATTTTAAAAGATTACAACGGACAAACCTATTGGCTTTCTGCTAATGTGGCTTCCTTTTTTAAAACAACTGCTATCCCCAAATGGGCAAATCTTGCTTTAGGATATGGAGCAGATGGAATGACTTCTGCAATCGATACACAAAATCAAGAGCGTTACCGACAATTTTACCTTAGTTTGGATGTGGATTTGACAAAAATTAAATCTAATTCTTACTTTTTAAAGACTCTTTTCTCCGTTTTTAATATGGTTAAGATTCCTGCTCCAACGTTTGAAATCAACACCTCCGGAAATTCGAAATTCTATTTCTTTTACTTTTAGAAAATATTAACTACTTGATTGTTAAATTTATAATTTTAAAACGTATATTTGCCCGCGGTAATTCAAGATGGTGACAGCACTTGAGAAATAAACGTTTATGTCGAAAAAATGGTATTTTTATTCTAGTATTGCCCTGGTTGTCTTAATAATTAGCTCCGGTTTTAAACCGTATCAATTAGAGAAATTGAATTGGTTTTATGTCGATCATGCGGTAGAAAAATTAAATTATACTGTTCCTTCTGAAGATGATTTAGCCTATGTTGCTATCAATATTCCTCAAACAGGAAAATCATTTGCTGGTTTTAAACAAGCTTTGAGTTTTAAGGAATCGCAAGGAAAATATCACTTAGTGAATACATTGGGTTATATGGGTAAATACCAATTTGGAATTGGAACTTTACGAACACTTGGAATTACCGATAGTACCGCTTTTATGAATTCGCCTAAACTACAAGAAAAGGCGTTTAGAGCACTTTTGTCTATCAATAAGCATATTTTGAAGGAAGAAATCAAACAATTTGAGGGTCAGGTAATTAGTGGTGTAAAAATTACTGAATCTGGATTATTAGCCGCTGCCCATTTAGGCGGAGCAGGTTCTGTTAAAAAATTCTTGAAAAGTAACGGAACTAGAGGAATTAAAGATGGATACGGAACTTCCTTAAAAAGTTATATCAAACAATTTGGCGGATATGATACTTCGCATATTGTTGCTAATGGAAGAGCGAAAGCAAAATAATTAGTTAAGATTTTTGAATTATAAAGATAGTAGGTCGATTGTGTAAATCGGCCTTTGTTTTTTTCCATTCGCTGATTGGCATCGTTTTGATGAATTCAGTTGGTAAGGTGATGTCTGTTGCAATGCAAAGTTGCGTCGCATTTTGTAAGGTTTGAAGAATGTCTTCTAACAATTTGTTGTTCCGATAAGGCGTTTCAATAAATAGTTGTGCCTGATTTTTTTCGAATGAAAGGCGTTCTAAGTTTTTTAAACTGGCTTTCTTTTCGCCTTTGTCAATAGGTAAATAACCATTGAACGCAAAACTTTGACCGTTCATTCCAGAACCCATTAAAGCAAGTAGGATAGAAGAAGGACCTACTAGCGGAACAACTTGAATTCCTTTTTCATGAGCTAATTTTACAATCACCGCACCCGGGTCTGCTACGCCAGGACAACCTGCTTCGCTCATTAAACCGACATGCAAGCCGTTTAAGCAAGGTTTTAGCATTTCATTGTATACACTTGTTTCGGTATGTTTATTTAGAACGTGAAGGCGTAAATTGGCTTGTATTTTTTCTGGATTAATTGATTTGATAAACTTTCTGGCCGTTTTTTCATTTTCTACTACATAATCCTGAATGAAATCGATAGCTCTTTTGACGGTTTGTGGCAACACATCATCCGGGGCGACTTCGCCAAGTGTGGTGGGAATCAAATATAATTTTCCTAAAAAAGTGACGGGTTTCATTTTTTTGAATGTTTTTCAATCAATTTATTGGCAATACTTTCACACGCTTCGTCGAGCATTTCGTAAACTTGATCAAAATTGCTTTGTAATCCGTGATAGGGGTCTGGCACATCTACTTTTTCACCTGGAAAAATTTCTTCTAAAATTAGGGTTACTTTTTTCTTAGCTTCTTCGTTTGGAGCCATTTCAAGTACATCGGCATAATTAGATATGTCCATTACATAAATGTAATCAAACTTTTCAAACAAAGCGGGCGTAAAGAGTTTTCCTCTTTGTTTAGAAATGTCAATACCGTTTTTTTCGGCCGTTAGGATGGATCGTTTGTCGGGTGAATTGCCAACGTGCCAATGGCCTGTTCCAGCAGAATCAACCAAAAAATCATCGGCGGAAAGTTTGGATGCCAAAATCCCTTCTGCCAAAGGAGAACGGCAAATATTTCCCAAACAAACCATTATTATTTTAATAGGCATATACTCAAAAAAAATATAAAAAACGCTTATTCAATCAAGTAGTTTAATTTTAAAAATAACTTATAGTGATAATTTTTTGTGAATATCATCTACAAACTTTCTAAACTGTTTATCTGTTGTAACCAAATTATCCACTGTTTTACAAGCATGGAGTACCGTGGCATGATCTCGGTCGCCAATTTGTGAACCAATATTAGCCAATGAGGCTTTGGTAAATTTCTTAGCAAAGAACATTGCTAGCTGACGAGCTTGAACGACATGTCGTTTCCGTGTTTTGGATTGTAAGGTATCTAAATCTAATTGAAAATAATCAGAGACTACTTTTTGAATATAATCAATAGATATTTCTCGTTTGATATTCTTGACAAATTTTTCAACAACGCTTTTAGCCAATTCTAAATTAACTTCTTTTTTATTGAAAGACGATTGAGCAATTAATGAAATAATAGCTCCTTCTAATTCGCGAACATTCGATTTGATATTTCGAGCGACATATTCAATGATTTCTTCAGGAATTTCGACACCATCGCGATATAAAATGTTTTTCAAAATAGAAATACGGGTTTCATAATCGGGTTGGTGCAATTCTGCGGATAATCCCCATTTGAAACGAGATAACAACCGCTGTTCGATATCTTGCATATCTACCGGTGCTTTGTCTGAAGTCAAAATGACTTGTTTACCGTTTTGATGTAAGTAATTGAAAATGTGGAAAAACACATCTTGTGTTCCAGATTTTCCGGAAAGGAATTGCACATCATCAATAATTAAAACATCAATTAATTGATAAAAATGAATAAAATCATTTCGTGTGTTTTTCTTAACCGAATCGATATATTGTTGTGTAAATACTTCTGCAGAGATGTACAACACTGTTTTGTCTGGATATTTATCTTTAATTTCAACACCAATTGCATGAGCCAAGTGGGTTTTTCCTAATCCAACTCCGCCAAAAATTAAAAGGGGATTGAAGGAAGTTCCGCCTGGTTTATTGGCCACTGCCATTCCAGCAGAGCGAGCCAAGCGATTGGAGTCACCTTCAAGGAAATTATCAAAACTATAATTTGCATTCAGCTGAGATTCAATTTTTAAATTGCGAATACCAGGAATTACAAATGGGTTTTTTAGCTCAGGACTGATGTTTTTCAGTGGAGCATCGACATCTTGTGGCTTAACAGGACTGCGGTGTGTACTTGGCAATTGTTCCGTAAACGGTTGTTTATTGCCATAAGTGTTTTCCATTTTGATTTTATACAGTAACTTTGCATTTTTTCCAAGTTCTTTGGTTAAGGCCACTTTGAGTAATTTAACATAGTGTTCCTCTAACCATTCATAGAAAAATTTGCTTGGTACTTGAATGTATAAAGCATTGTCTGTGAGTTCCACTGAACGAATAGGTTCGAACCAAGTTTTATAGGCTTGCTCCTGAATATTGTCTTTTATAAACGCTAGACAGTTTTCCCATACCGATTCCGCAGTTTTGCTCATAAATTCTAAAAATTATATTGTTTACTAAAGGTTATTCTGTTAAGAAAATAGACTATTTTCTCACTAACTTTTGGGTTAACAAATATGTGAACAAAAAAACTTAAAAAAAAATAAATTGCTATTGGTTATATTGAAATAATGTTGTAAAGATGGATTAAGGGTTAAATCATTATATAAGAAAAAAATTACAGAAAAGTATGAAAGAACAACAATTAGAATTACGCGTTCGCTATTCGGAAACAGACCAAATGGGTGTGGTGTATCACGGGAATTATTTGCCTTATTTTGAGGTTGGTAGAGTCGAATGGCTTAGAAATCAGGGTATTTCCTATAAAAGCATGGAAGAAAACGGTGTCGCTCTTCCAATTGTTAATATAAATATAAGTTACAAAAAACCAGCACGTTATGACGACTTACTTACCGTAGTGACTAAATTTAAAAATCAAAGCTCTGTGAAGATAGAATTTGAATGTAAAATTTTAAATGAAAAAGGAGAGTTATTAACAACGGCCGATTTTATTTTGGTTTTTGTGGATATTCATACCGGTAAACCAATTCTTCCACCAGCAAACATCAAAGCAATTATTGATCGGATGGAATTATCTGAAAATTAATCCGCTTTTTTGATTGTTATTTCAAAGAGTGAAGCAAAAATGTCGGCAATCGTGTCGGCATTTTTTTTTCGGATTGCAATTTGAATTTCACAATTCAGTTCCATTTTTTGAGCGATGATTTCGATTTTTTTTTCTTTGATAATTCGCATCACCTTATTTATGTTTTTATAATCAAAAGTGAGTATAAAAGTAACATCAATTGTTTTTTCTACGATTGTTGCATTTTCCAATGCCATTTGTGCTGTTGTTTTATAGGCCGATATTAATCCGCCTACGCCTAATTTTACACCTCCAAAATAACGAACCACGACTACTAGAATATTGGTGACTTCAAACGATTGGATTTGGCCGTAAATAGGCATTCCTGCACTATTATTTGGTTCGCCGTCGTCATTTGCTCTAAAACTAAGTTGTTCTATACCTATTTGATAGGCATAACACCAGTGACGTGCCGAAAAGTGTTGTTTTTTGAGCTGTTCGAGATGGGTTTTAACTTCCTCTTCAGTCGTTACAGAATAGGCATATCCAAAGAACTTACTATTCTTTTCTTTAAATAAGACTTCTTCCGAAGCCGTTTCGATGGTTTTATATGTATCCTTGAATTCATTCATACCTTATTTACTTACTAATACTAAAGCTAAAATAGCCAACCCGATTCCAAAACCATTTCGTTTATTTATTTTTTCTTGAAAGAAAATTAATCCAGTAAGCGAAGAAAGCAATACAATAGCCACGTTATTTATAGTAAAGATAGTAGAGCTTTCAAAAACCTTACTAGAAAGCATTTTGATTACATAATATAAAGCAAAATAATTAGGAACGCCTAAAATGATTCCCGCTACTATATTTTTACCTTCTATTTTTTGGTAGTGCTTCCAAGTAAGGTAACCAATGATTATTATTCCTAACCCAAAAGCAACTAAGAACGTGTGTGAAGAAAATAGCGGAATTTCTGAAACAGGTAAATAATGATGTTCTAGAATTTTTAGCGTTGTATCAATGGTTCCTGCTCCTAAAAAAACCAAGAGCGGTAAGGTGATATTGCCTGTCGATTTTGAGTTTCCGTCTGCTTTTTTCGAGGTAAAATAAACAGCCGCTAGAGCCAATAATATTCCTATTATTTTTAGAAAGCCCATCTCATCTTCAAATAGAATAAAACCAGCTGCAATCGGGATAATGACTGACATTTTAGATGCTACTGTAGCTACTGATAGTCCGTTTCGTTGTGTGGTTAAAGCCGTTACATAGAAGACACTAATGAATAAAAATCCCAAAAAAACACTGCCAAACCACCATGGTTTCTGACTGATTTCAGAAAGTTGAAAGGCTGTTTCACTCCGCCATAAACCCATTGCAAAAGCAACTAAGTAATTCACAACCAGAGCCTGAATGATGTTAATGTTAAAGCGTGAAAATAATTTTAGAATAATAAATAATAAGGTGTTGAAAATAACACTCAGAAGAATATAAATCACAAACTAATAATTTTTTTGGCAAATAAATCGGTTACTACTTCTTCTCCCACTTTCAAATTCCAAACTACTAAGCCTAGCGAAGCCGCTGCATCGGTATTTTCTTTTTTATCATCCACAAACAGTGTTCGTTTTGGCGATAATTCGTGTTTGTTAATTAGAAATTTAAAAATTTCTACGTCCGGTTTTCGCATTCCTAATTCATAGGAATAATATACTTTTTCAAAACAGTTATAAAAATCACGCGTCATAGACATGCCTTCTTTGTGTTCAAAATGGTCAATGTGAATCATATCTGTATTGGTTAATAAAAACAACCGATACTTTCCTTTTAAATTTTGTAAAAACTCTACTCTTTCCAAAGGAAAAACGCCCAAGATTGCATTCCACGCAGCTCTGATTTCGTCTACCGTAGCATCGGGCAACTGTTTTTGAAAACCTTGAATAAACTCAGTTTCTGAGATTTTTCCAATTTCAAATCGTTTGTTTAGTTCATCTAACTCCTCGTTCCATTCTGTTAAGCCTAAATCCTTAAATGCTTTTTCTAGTCCGGGCATATTCAAATCGATGAAAATATTTCCAAAATCAAAAATAATCGTGTTTATCATGGCTTGGTCAAGATTAAAAGTTCGTCGTTGTTGCTGTTTTTTATTAATTCTAAAATACCGTTTATGGAAGGTGCTTTTGTCCCTTCTTTAAACATCATTGCTCCTTTAAAAACCCTTGCTTCATCCCATAAACCCGCCTCGATAAAGCTAGTTAAGGTTTTCGCTCCGCCTTCTACAAGCACAGATTGAATTTCTAAGGAATATAGAAAAGCACAAATTCGTTCAATAAGTTGACTATCAAAGATAATATTTTCATAAATACAATTTTCATCTTTCGAAAAAATTTCTTGCTCCGTAAAAATAATTGTTTTTTGGGCTTTATTTTTAACGGTAAAATCAGATGGGATTTTTCCAAAACGGTCTAAAATAATTCTAACAGGGTTTGTGCCTTTCCAATCTCGTGCATCTAAACTTGGGTTATCGACTAAAACGGTAGTTGTTCCAGCTAAAATAGCTTGTTCTTCCGTTCGCCATTTATGGACTAACTGCCGAGAATAGCTATTGGTAATCCAAACAGGTTGGCAAGTCTCTTTGTGTGTTGGAGATAAAAAACCATCGGCACTTTCTGCCCACTTTAGAATAATATACGGACGCTTTTTTTGATGAAAAGTAAAAAAACGTTTGTTCAGTTCTCTGCATTCTTTTTCTAAAACACCTACATCAACAGAAACACCTGCTTTTTGAAGTTTTTCAATTCCTTTTCCAGCTACTTTACTATGCGGATCAACCGTGCCAATAACTACTTTTGGGATGCTGTATTTGAGAATTAAATCGCTACACGGAGGTGTTTTTCCGTGATGGCTACATGGTTCTAAACTCACATATAAGGTTGCTTTTTTTAATTGCGATCTGTCTTTAACAGCATTAATCGCATGAACTTCGGCATGTGCTTCACCCGCTTTTTGATGCCAACCTTCGCCAATAATTTGGTTATTAGATACAATTACACAGCCTACCATCGGGTTAGGATAGGTTTTGCCAAAGCCATTTTTAGCCAACTGCAAACAACGTTGCATGTAAATTTCTGGTTTCATCGTTTCACAAATTTACACTTTTTGAGAAATAAAGTAGAAATAGTTTTACTTTTACGTTTTCAACAAGTAAATCTGAATTCCATGCCTTTTATTCGACCAATCCAATTGTCCGATAACCAAGAACTTGCCACTGTAATCCGTTCCGTTTTAGTGGAACATCAAGTGCCAAAAGTGGGAACGGCGTATGCGGATATTTCGTTAGATTGTATGTTTGAAACCTATTCAAAACCTAGAAGTGCTTATTTTGTGGTGGAACAAGACGGAAAAATTATTGGTGGTGCCGGAATTAGTCCCTTAGAAAATGAAGCCGCTTCGCTTTGCGAATTGCAAAAAATGTATTTTTTACCTGAAGCAAGAGGCATTGGGCTCGGACAGCAAATGATGACAACTTGTTTGGAAGCGGCCCTTTCTTTTGGCTATCAACAGTGTTATTTAGAAACCATGCCCAATATGTTGGAGGCTCAGCACTTATATAAAAAAGTTGGTTTTGCTTATATTAAAGAGCCAATGGGTTGCACAGGACATACTTCTTGTCCGGTTTGGATGTTGAAAACACTTTAAATTTTCTTTTCATGACTTTTAAACACTATCAAACTTTTTTTCGTTCCGAATTAGCTTCTTTTTATGATGCCATGGAAATTGATAGCTTTTTTTATCTGATTTTAGAAAAATTACACCAACTTAAACGCATCGATTTGGCGTTGAATCCTTCTTTGCAGCTGGCAATAGCCGATGAAAAAAAATGGCAGTTGATTCTAGCTGATTTAAAAGAGCAACGGCCGATACAATACATCCTAGGTGAAACTTCTTTTTACGGACTTCCCTTTACGGTCAATGAACATACTTTAATTCCACGTCCGGAAACCGAAGAATTAGTTGCTTGGATTTTAGCTGATTTACAATCGGCAACTTCTCCGCTAAAGGTGTTGGATATTGGAACTGGAACGGGTTGTATTCCTATTTCTCTTAAAAAAAATAACGAGTTGCTTCAAGTGGATGCTTTGGATGTTTCGGAAGAAGCTTTATTGGTTGCTCAAGCCAATGCAGTACAAAACCACGTGATGATTACTTTTCTGAATCAAAATATTTTAGAAATCACTGCTTTTTCAAAATCGTATGACGTGATTGTTTCCAATCCGCCGTATGTTCGCTACTCGGAAAAAGAAGCAATGGCTAAAAATGTGTTGGATTTTGAACCTTCGCTTGCGTTATTTGTTTTTGATGAAAATCCGCTTATTTTTTACGAAAAAATAGCTGCTTTAGCTTGGAAAAACTTAACTCCTAACGGATTTTTATATTTTGAAATCAATCAATACTTAGGGCAAGCCATGCTGGATTTACTCTCCAATCAAGGATTTCAGTCCGTTGAATTGCGAAAAGATGTTTATGGAAATGACCGTATGATTAAAGCAATAAAACCTAAATAAATAACGGTTTATTCATAACGCAAGGCTTCAATTGGGTCTAGTCGTGATGCTTTGATGGCTGGATATAAACCCGAAATTAAGGCTACAAAAAAACTAGTGATGACTGCCGCGATTATTGCCATCCACGGAATGATGAATTGAAATTCAAGTAAAGCGGCAAAAACAGAACCAATCGTAATTCCTAAAATAATTCCTAAAAGTCCACCTAGTTGTCCGATGACAATGGTTTCAGTAAAGAACTGAAATGCAATCGTATTCTTTGTCGCTCCTAATGCTTTGCGAACGCCAATTTCACGAGTTCGTTCGGTGACAGAAACCAACATAATATTCATCAGTGCAATCGAAGAACCAAAAATAGTAATGATGCCAATAATCCAAGCAGAAACACTTAAAACAGAGGTAAGCGATAAAATTTGATTGATTAATTCATCACTTCGCACGATGCCGAAATTGCTTTCTTCCACCGGGTTTTGTTTTCTCACTTGTCGCATCGTGATAATGGCTTGGTCAATGGCGGCTTCTAGCAATTCTTTTTTCTCGACCAATACACTTAAATTATAATTGATATTGGGTTGCGAAAAAAGCGAACGGGCTACTTGAATCGGAATCATTACTCGTAAATCCTGACTGTTTCCAAAAGTCGACCCTTTTTCCTTTAAAATACCAATCACTTTAAATTTGGCTCCCCGAATGGAGATGGTTTTTCCAACGGGATTAACATCTTTTAATAAGCCATTAGCAAAATCGGAACCCACGACACAAACAAACGTATTATTTTCAATATCAAAACCTGTAAAGTTTCGTCCGTCTGCGAGTTCTAAGCCAGAGTTGGTTAAAAAATAATCATCCACACCTAAAATTTGAATTTCAGGATCTGTTTTTTGATTTTCATATTTTACTTCTGCTCCAGAAGTGGCCGTAAACGATAAAGAGGCATGCGTAAATGGATAGGTGTATTTTTCTTGAAAGGCTTTTGCTTCAGGATAGGAAATAATCGGATTATTGATTTCGCGGTCGTTGTTGCGACTACTATTGCCAACGCGGACTTCCAATTCATACTGGCGAATGTTGAAAGTGTTGGCTCCCATCGAAGCAAAATTAGAAGAAACCGTGTTTTCTAAAGCTGAAACCACCGTTAAAATACTGACTAAAGCCGTAATTCCAATTGCAATAATAACGATGGTCAAAATCGTACGAAGCAATTGGGTTTTAATTGAACCTAATGCAATTTTGATATTTTCTTTAACTAATCGTGCCATATTCCTTATTTGACACGAAATTACAATAATTGTTACAAGGTTTCTTTATTTTCTTTAAAAAGTAAGATATTTGCAAGGTCAAAATGCAATTTCAATATCAAAATTCAACTGCAAAGTTAAAAGGCAATTCTTTTTTGTCATTCCGAAAGATGATGAAGGCGAAATAGGAATCTCCTGCAAAGCAGGAAAAAAATGAAAACAGAATCTAATAAATAGTATAATGGCTCAAAAACCAAGTATTCCAAAAGGAACGAGAGATTTTTCACCGACAGAGGTGGCAAAACGAAATTACATCAGCTCGATTATGAAACATCATTTTGAGGTTTTTGGTTTTCAGCCGATTGAAACCCCGTCTTTTGAAAATTCGGATACCTTAATGGGGAAATATGGAGAAGAAGGAGATCGGTTGATTTTTAAAATATTGAATTCAGGAGATTATTTAGATAAAGTGTCTGAAGCAGAACTCACGCAAAAAGACTATAAAAAATTAGCGAGTAAAATCTCAGAAAAAGCACTTCGTTATGATTTAACGGTTCCGTTTGCTCGGTATGTGGTTCAACATCAAAACGAGATTGAATTTCCGTTTAAGCGATATCAGATTCAACCGGTTTGGCGAGCCGATCGTCCGCAAAAAGGACGTTTTAGAGAGTTTTATCAATGTGACGCCGATGTGGTGGGTTCAAATTCGCTTTGGCAAGAAGTAGAATTAGTTCAATTGTATGATGCGGTTTTTACCCAATTGGGATTGGGCGGAACGACGATAAAAATCAATAACCGCAAAATATTATCTGGCATTGCAGAAGTGATTGGAGCTCAAGATAAATTAATCGATTTTACGGTTGCTTTAGATAAATTAGATAAAATTGGCGAGGAAGGGGTGAAGAACGAAATGCTTGAAAAAGGAATTTCTGCCGAAGCCATTGCTAAAATTCAACCACTCTTTCATTTTACGGGAAGTGTGTCGGAGAAAATCGATAAGTTGCAGGTTTTATTACAATCGTCGGAAGAAGGTCAAAAAGGAGTGGAAGAACTTCGTTTTATCACTGAAGCGATACAGGAATTAGGTTTGCAAACTGCTATTTTAGATTTGGATGTAACCTTGGCTCGAGGATTAAATTACTACACGGGAGCCATTTTTGAAGTCGTTGCTCCGCATGTGGCCATGGGTTCTATTGGTGGTGGTGGTCGTTATGATGATTTGACTGGTATTTTTGGATTAAAAAATATGAGTGGTGTGGGAATTTCATTTGGTTTAGACCGAATTTATTTGGTTTTAGACGAATTAAGCCTATTTCCCGATACGGTTACCGCCACAACCCAAGCTCTTTTTATGAATTATGGCACTCGCGAAAGTTTTTATGCGATGAAAGCCATTTCACAATTACGCCAAGCAGGAATTAAAGTAGAATTATATCCCGATGCGGCCAAATTAGACAAACAATTTAAGCATGCTGACAAACGCGGAATTCCATTTGCTGTTTTAGCAGGACAATCTGAAATGGAACGATTGGAGTTTGGTTTGAAAAATTTACAAACAGGCGAACAAATCAAACTTGATTTTGAAGGATTAAAAGCGGCCTTGTTAAGTTAAAAGTCTTACATTTAGAAAGCCGAATCAAGTTGCTTTTGCGACTTTGATTTAAAATATATTTTGTATTATTTAAAGCAAGTTACCCTAAAAAGACATGAATAAAGGATTATATATTGCCACCATTGAACCCCGAAGTGGAAAATCGCTCATCAGTTTGGGTTTAATGGATGGACTTTTAAGTAGAATGGCCAAAGTAGCTTATTACCGACCGATTATTAACGAAGGGAAAAAATCAAAAGTGGATAATCATTTGCAATTAATTTTGCAAACATTTGATTTTAAAGAAACCTATTCTTCGGCCTATTCCTATACGAAACAGCAAATGATTCAGCTGGTCAATTTGGGTAAAAAAGGCGAAGTCATCGAAAAAATTGTCAAGGATTATAAACGGTTAGAAGAAGCGTATGATTTTGTATTAGTAGAAGGAAGTGATTTTGAAGATGAGGTGTCGGTTTTTGAATTTGAAATCAATTTACAAATTGCTAAAAACCTTGGTTTGCCAGTTTTAATTAATGCTTCCGGTGAAAATTTGATTGCAGATTTAATTCAGAATTTAGAGTTGGCTTACAACTCTTTTTTAGAAAAAGAAGTCAGCGTCATGGCGATTGTCACCAATAAAATTAAAGAAGAAAACCGTGCTGAAATATTGGCTGGAATTGAAAAATTTGCGGGAAAAGAAGTGCAAAAATTTGCCATTCCTGTTAATGAATTATTAAGTCAGCCAAGTGTACGAGAAGTTGCTGATGCGTTGAATGGAAAAGTCCTTTTTGGCGAGCATTTACTCGATGGATTTGTGGGTAGTTTTAGTGTAGGAGCGATGCAATTGCCCAATTATTTAATGCATATTGGACAAAATAATTTAGTGATTACACCGGGTGATCGGGCCGATATTATCTTAGGCGTTTTGCAGGCGGATAAATCAATTCATTATCCCAAAATGGTGGGAATCATTTTAACTGGCGGGTTACAACCAGAGCCTTCTATCATGCGATTGATTGAAGGATTGGATCATATTATTCCTATTATTAGCGTTCAAGAAAACACTTTTAAAGCAGCCAATAAAATTGGAAGAATTAATTGTAAAATTCGTCCCAGTGATCATCTCAAAATACAATTATCTTTAGAAACATTTCATCAATATATTGATGCTGATGTGTTGATTCAGCAAGTGACTAATTTTATTTCGAAAGGAATCACACCAAAAATGTTTCAGTATAACTTACTTCGAAAAGCCAAAAGTAGCAAGAAACATATTGTTTTGCCAGAATCGGAAGACCCAAGAATTTTAGAGGCTACTGCTCGTTTAGTGGCGGCTGAGGTAGTGGATATTACCTTATTGGGCGTTCGGGCGAACATTGAAAAAGCCATTTTACAAGCGGGGATTTTACTTCCTTTAGATAAAATCACGATTATTGATCCGATTCAATCAGCCTATTATGAAGATTTTGTAGAAACATTTTATGAATTGCGAAAGCATAAAAATGTCAACCTTGATATTGCCAAAGATTTAATGTGTGATGTTTCCTATTTTGCCACGATGATGGTTTACAAAGGATTAGCCGATGGCATGGTTTCGGGAGCCATTCATACAACGCAACATACCATTCGACCTGCTTTACAAATCATCAAAACTAAAAAAGGAATTTCGGTAGTTTCTTCTGTCTTTTTTATGCTTTTGGAAGATCGCATTGCTGTTTTTGGTGACTGTGCGATTAATCCAAATCCCACAGCAGCTGAATTGGCACAAATTGCCATTTCTTCTGCAGAAAGTAGTTTGGCGTTTGGTATTGAACCTAAAATTGCGATGTTGTCTTATTCTTCAGGAAGTTCTGGAACAGGGCAAGATGTTGAGCGTGTTCGAGAAGCGACTCAATTAGTAAAAACGTTACGACCTGATTTACAAATAGAAGGACCTATTCAATATGATGCGGCCGTTGATAAAACGGTTGGAAAAAGCAAAATGCCTGATTCCTTAGTGGCAGGACAAGCGAGTGTGCTCATTTTTCCTGATTTGAATACAGGGAATAACACCTATAAAGCGGTGCAAAGAGAAACGGGAGCCATTGCTATTGGTCCTATGTTGCAAGGACTCAATAAACCCGTGAATGATTTAAGTCGCGGTTGTACGGTGGAGGATGTTTATAATACCATAATTATTACGGCTATACAAGCCCAAGAAATATAATATCAAAATGAATGTATTAGTTATCAATGCCGGAAGTTCTTCGTTAAAATTTCAAGTGTTAGAAATGTCTTCGGGAGCTGTTTTTCTAAGCGGAATAGTAGAACGTATTGGGTTAGACCAAACCCAATTTCATTATGAACGACAAGGTGTAAAAAAAAGTGAATTGGTTTCTTTTATCAATCACAAAGAAGCCCTATTGGCCATTGCCACAATCATTCAAGATTTAGGAAGAACCATCGATACCGTTGCTCATCGGGTAGTTCATGGTGGAGAACAGTTTTCGAGTACGACTTTTATCACAAAAGAAGTTAAAGCTAAAATTAGCGAATTGAGTGCCTTGGCTCCGCTTCATAATCCTGCCAATTTAGCCTGTATTGAGGTTTCAGAATTGGTTTTTCCTCACTCGAATCAAATTGCTATTTTTGATACGGCATTTCATCAAACTATTCCAGAAAAAGCATATCGGTATGCCATTCCAGCTCGGTTTTATGAATTAGAAAAAATAAGACAGTATGGATTTCATGGAACGAGTCACAAATATGTATCGCAACAAGCGATTTCTCATTTGGGTTTAAAAAGTTCTAAAATCATCACTATCCATTTAGGAAATGGTTGCAGCATGACTGCAGTAAAAGATGGTAAAAGTATAGATCATTCTATGGGTTATGGTCCGATAAATGGGTTGATTATGGGCACTCGTAGTGGCGATATCGATCAGGCTATCATTTTTTATATGATGGATAATTTAGGGTATTCTTCCAAAGAAGTACAAGAATTGCTCCAAAAAGAGAGTGGAATGAAAGGCTTGACAGGTTTTTCAGATTTGCGTGAAATTGAAGAGCAAGCCCTTTTAGGCAATAAAATGTGTCAATTAGCTTTAGACATGAATGCCTATCGGGTAAAGAAAGTCATTGGTTCTTATGTGGCCGTTTTAAACGGATTGGATGCTTTGGTTTTTACTGCAGGAATAGGAGAGAATAGTGGTTTTATGCGGGAATTAATTTGTCAAGAATTAGATTTTTTCGGAATTACAATCGACTCCGCTATTAATGCCATTCGAAGTAAAGAAATTAGAAATGTGGGTACTTTAGATTCCCGTGTGCCTATTTTAGTTATCCCTACGAATGAAGAACTTGAAATGGCAGAACAAGCGTATGAGCTAACAAAATAATCAATTAAAACCGTAGCGAATAAAAATGAAAAGCCCCTCAACGTGTGAGGGGCTTTTGCGGTGTCAAAAATCAATTATCAAAACCCTATTTAATAATGATTTTTTTGCTAATTGTTCCACGTGACGTTTGCACGCGAACAATATAGGTGCCAGAACCGACGTTGCTCATTGGTAAATTAATGTTGTTTTGGGTTTGGTTTTCAACATTCCAAGTCGCAAGGGTCTGACCCAGGATCGTATATAGACTTACTGTTTCTACAGTAGTGTCTGAGGTGGTATTTTTTATTGTAAGTAGGTTATTGTTAAGCGTATGAGCTATTCCAATTTGATTTTGCAATTCATAATCAGGAGCAGTTAAAGTTCCGTTTTGAAAAGTTAGTTCAAACCGATTGTGGATTTCTCCTTGCGGTAAATTCACCGAAAAATGCCCTTCCCGAATATCGTGATATAAACCAGTTTCCATATCATGAATATAGATAGGTTGTGCTGTTTCTACGTTTTCTGTTCCGTCGAGTGTGAATTGCACTTCGCCTGCCGCAAAGGTTTTTACGCCTATTGGATAGGTTTTAGTTGTTTCAAAAGCAGCAGCCCCTTGAATAGTCAATTTGGTTTGATTATGTAAAAAATACATATCATTTTGTTGATTATCAATATGAATAGCATCATAGCCTGGGTCGATTTCTTCTGTGGCTAAGTCGTCCATGAATCCGATTAGTAATTGTCTGTGAAAATGATCGTAGGAATTGAATCCGATACGAATTTTCATAAATAAATCTTCTTCAAAATAATCTTCGATATTGCTTGCGTTTTGTGTTGTTGGTGTTGTATTTCGGAATAATACATTTGAACTAGTGTGATCTTCTTTTACAAACAATCGTTGGCTGTTGTCAAATTTAATTGTTCCCCCAATGGCATTTCCAGTTACAAAAAAGCCTTGTCCTACCGGAATAAAGCGACCTGGAATTCGAGTACTTGTTCCTAAGCCACTAATTCCAGCTGGTGAAACTGGAGCAGTTCCTCCCACCATGGTTCGAGCCGCATAACCCCCTTGGTAACCCGCCAAGGTATGGGTGTTGTTGGTTGAGAAATGTTCCCAGAAATATAAAGTTCCATTCATCACACCTATATTATCTTGAATAAATTTTTGGGAATCTAAAGCTGATGGATAAGGATTTCCTGATAAATTTAAGTTGGTGGCAGAAACGTTTGAAGTAATCAATCCGTTATTTGGTTTACCCACAAAAACATAGTTTTGAGTAGAGGTGGCGGTTGCTCCACTTCCTTTCATGGTATACCCTTGACCTGCTTGTAACAGCCCATTTTGTCCAACACTAGCCCAATTGGCATATATAGGGGTTAAATCTTGGAATTTAAAAATCCAGTAGCTGCTTAAGGTAATAGGGTTGCTAGTTAACGGGTTATTGATGCCCGTTACCCAATTTATATTTCTAGGATTAGTTGGAGTTGCTCCGTCTTTCATAACTCCTGCCACGGTAAAACCATGGTTGATGGTGCTATTATTGATTGAACTTACCGGGGATGACCAATAATTGTAATTAAATTTATTGCTCTGTCCTTGTTGATCACGTTCTAAAGAGCCCAAACTGGTTGGTTCTAAATCACTTTCTGAGGTTTGAATAAACTGAGAACGGTCTGTTAAATCAATTTTTCCATCTAATTTTACATACCAATCATTTTGTAATTTGGTGTCGTTATTCATCATTACAGTCACACCATTGTCTACAAACATTCCGATATTGGTATGGTTTGCAGTTTCGTTAATGTCGTGTTTTACACGAATAATAGCATAGTCATTCTCCGTTACATCAAGGCCTCGTACTTCATTGGATGGACTATCGACTGCTGTAGCAAAATCGCCCACTCTTTCCGTAATAAACGGCATTGGAGCTTGTTGGGCATAAATATTTTTATGGTTATACATTTTCATACCTGTTGACACATCGATGCTTGGTGTAGTTATATCATCGATGATGTCATCTTTATACGTATCCATTCGGTAATAACGCAATAGGTTTGCAAAAGGAAGATTACCAATATTTTTAGGAATGATTGCACCTCGAACTTCTCCGTTATTGTTTTGAATTTCTTGGTAAACCATTCGTCGCAGTTGATTTGCTGTTAAAGCAACGTTAAACAGACGCACTTCATCAATTTTTCCTTTAAAATATTGGGTATTGCTTCCAGGTCGTTTTCCGATGGTAAGCGGTGTTGTGTCTGTATTTATAGCTCCTGTTTTATTGATATTAGCCATCTGTTTTCCGTTAATGAACAGTTTCAAATTTATCCCATCATAGGTCATTGCAACATGAAACCATTGCGAAGAACTTATCGGGTCAATATCACTATAGCCGATGCTTGTGCCATTACAACTAGCCGTAATTGCTCTGGAGCTTGTTATTCTTAAATGGAAATTATTTTGTCCTACTACAACTCCTGTAGAGTTAAATCCGGGTGCTAGATTTACCCATGCCATTAAGGTAGCATTGGAAAGTCCACCCAAAACAGGTGCGGCTTCCGCATAATCATTTCGTCCATCAAACTCTAAAAATAATTTTCTGTTTAAATCACGTGGTGAACCAATTCGGTTATTGTTTGTATCAAAATTATCACGAATTCCGTCTTTGTCCAAATCGGCTGTTTCATCAATAATCCCGTCATTGTTTGCATCTAAATTGGCATACAAGGTTGTTGCAATATCATATACTCCAGTAGACAAAGAAATTAATTTAAGATAATCAGGATTGCCCGAGCCCAAGGTGTTTTGTGGCAGTGATTTTCCCGAGTTTCCGAAACCAACATAGTTATCAAAAATATCTAAAATTCCGTCGTTATCACTGTCTCCACCATCGCCTAAACCATCGCCATTTATATCGCCATCGCCATTAAAAAGACTAGCTTCATCAACATCAAAACGAGTATCGTTATCACTATCTAAGTCTAAATAGTTAGGCACTAAATCGCCATCAAAATCTAAAGCTTTGTTACCAGAAGCTGCATAAGCCGCTTCGGCAGCATCATGCCAACCATTGCCATTTGCATCTACCCAAGAGGCAGTAAGACTCATGGTGTCTTTTCCATTGCTTAAATGTCCCCATCCATCTTCTACGATTCCACCAATACCATCATTGTCTGAATCTAAATCATACACATCGGCAATACCATCACCGTCTCTGTCTTTTAAGATTTGTTTAATTAAAATATCGTCTAATCCTAAATCGTTTCCTAAGCCTCCGGGTTGATTATTTCTAAAAATAACTGAAATACTACTGGAAGTAGGTGTAAAAGACGCACTAAAATTATACCAATCGCCTGTTGGATTTAAATGATTGGTTGGAGCAATATCACCTGTATTTAAAGACGTTAATAAGTTATTATTCAAATCTCTAAATTCAACTGTAATATTCGGTCTGTTTCTTGAACCAATTCCGGGTGCATTAGAGCGGTCTAAGTTAATTACCCAAAAACTATAGGTTAGAGGAGCATTGGCAGTCACACCATGAATGATGGTTCTGTAAAATTCATCGGTAATATCCGTTTCAGCATTAAATAAGGCCATTCTGCCATTCGTATCTGCGGTATGGTCTGGACCAGTATACCAATATTGAGAAGCCCAAGAGGCAATTTGTGCGGTATTAGAAACTGTATATTGTCCGTCATTTAAGTCACTATTGGTATCACATTCAAATTCATTCATCACGTTCAACCCATCTTCATAACAATATGTTGTAGAAGCAGTAGGCACATTAAAATTAATTTGTTCTCTACTAGAGCCACTGCCAAATGTTTCATTTAATAAGGTTACTTGTACGTTTTTTGATAAAGACGAAACACTGGCGTTTGATTGTTCTACCGTATCGGGAATACCGTCATTATCGTCATCTGCATCTGCATTATTGAATATGCCATCGCCATCGGTATCATAAAATGCTTGAATAGAAACACCACTAATTCGGAATGTATACGGACTTAAAGCCGCGTGATTACTCGCAATACTTACATTGGCAAACTTTGACCCGGTAGAAGTAGGCGTAAAGGTTATTTGAAAAGTTGTTGTTGTTCCAGCCGCAACCGTTGTGTTGGGTTGTACTGTTACGATAAATTCAGATGCATGTGTCCCAGAAATCTGTACCTTTGGAGTTCCCGTTAAGGTTAGATTACTTCCCCCGGTATTTTTTATTTTGAAGGTCCGTGTGACCGTAGTACTCAAATTCGTTGCTCCAAAATTAGTATTGTTAGTCGTTATGGTTGTTGAACTTCCTTGCGGAATGATAAAGTCATTACCAGTTACATTGATGATTTGTGTTCCTGCTGTAGACCCTATTCCACGAATAGTAAAATTAAAGTTGCTTTCATCTGAATCACTATTTATAAAAGATAGGGTGGCTGTTTTTGTCCCAGTAGTACTTGGCATAAACGACACATTAAACGTAGATGAAGTTCCACCTGCAATACTCGTAGGAAAACTACTTGTAAGGAAGAAATCTGAACCTGATAAAGAAAAATTACTTAAATATAACGTAGCAAATCCTGTGTTTTGAATGGTATAGGTTCTTGTAACTGCTAAACCTAATGAAGTGGTTCCGTAATCTGTCCAATCGCTCGTGGATGGAGTCGTGTCGCCATCTGCAATTGAATTTCCATTTCCGACTACAGTGATTTCAGCTGGAGCGGCATAAATTAATTCAATTCTTCCGCTTCCACCATTTCCACCTAATGAAGATCCAGAGCTCGTACGTAATGCACCGCCACCGCCACCGCCTGGACTAGAAGCACTACTTCCGTTTCCGCTTGATGAGTTTCTTCCGTTGCCACCATTTCCACCATTTGCAATTGTGGCTCCATATCGGTTTGTGGCATTATTACCATTAGCAACATCTGAAGCTGATGACCCACCGCCACCACCATAAGATGAGGCTCCATTAGCCCCATTTCCGCCAGAACGACGAATGGTTCCGATACAATCGCTTGCACTTCCGCCCAATGCTCCAGTGGTTGAATTGTTTGCAACGGTATTTCCTCCTTTTGCAAAAATTACAGTTTCATTGTCAAACCAAGAATCACCACCGTCAATGCTATTAGTGTTACTGCCAGAACCCACGGTTATAGTATATGTTTTTCCTGGTATTACGTTTATCGTTCCACTTGCAAAAGCTCCGCCGCCGCCGCCGCCTGTTGTTCCGTTACTTGAAACTCTTGAGCCACCTCTTCCACCACCGCCCCATGCATTTACAGTAAGTTGTGTAACACCAGTTGGGATGGTAAAAGTTGATGAGGTATTAAATGTTTGTGAAGCAGTTTGACTATATGACAACTGAACAAAAACCATTACAAGTATTGTAAGGATTATTTTCTTTTGATTTAAGTAGCGTATTATTTTCATACTTAGCAAGGGTTACTATTCTTTTTTCTGTATTAATTTTTGACTCACCAAAAGTAAGAATCAATTTCAAAATATCGATAAAGTGAATGATAAAATCGACAAAATGCATAAAAACTTATAAAATAAGAATAAAATACTTACAAATATTTTTGATAATTAATTTTTTCATTTACGAATTAGCGGTAAAATAATTAATTTGCGTCCCGAGTCTGAAAGACGAACTGATGAAGTAATTTGTGGTGTGTAAAAGAGGAATGATGGAACACGGATTTTTATTAATTATTGTCGGATGGAACACGGATTTAATGGATTAATTTGATTCTCGCGGATTTTTATAATTAATGTTGGATGGAACACGGAATTAATGGATTAATTTGATGTTCGCGGATTTTATAATTATTGTCGGATGTAACACGGATTTAATGGATTTAGAAGATGCTCGCGGATTTTTATAATTATTGTCGGATGGAACACGGATTTAATGGATTAATTTGATGTTCGCGGATTTTATAATTATAGTCGGATGGAACACGGATTTAATGGATTAATTTGATTCTCACGGATTTTATAATTATTGTCGGATGTAACACGGATTTAATGGATTTAGAAGATGCTCGCGGATTTTTTTATTTGTGACGCGAGTCTTAAAGTAGAACTGACGGAGTAATTAACGGTTAAAAAATGTAATCTGTGAATTAGCAGCTAAAAAATCGTGCCTTTGTGGAAAACGTAAATCTAATTAAGCTGCTATTAAAGATTTTTTATGTAGAAAATGATTTAAAAGATAACTGTTTCTAATAATCAGATTTCATCTTAAAATCGTGTACGTTTTGGTGTACTGTTTGTAAAAGTAGTAAAATAGAGGCCATAAAAAAAACGGATTAAGAACCTTAATCCGTTTACTTTCAAAGCATTATCACTGTAGCGAGACCGAGATTTGAACTCGGGACCTTTGGGTTATGAATCCAACGCTCTAACCTACTGAGCTATCTCGCCAAGTTTCGCATTACATCTGCCGCAATGCGGGTGCAAATATAGAAATAAACAACAATCTTGCAAACATAAAATGAGAAATTATTTTTATTTATCTAATCTCTTTTTTTTTGTCTTATTATTCGATATATTGCCGCAAAATTTGTTTATGGATACCAAAATACGATACGAAATAGAATTTGCTGTGAACTCATCACCCCAACTTTTATATCAATATATTTCAACTCCTTCGGGCTTGTCAGAGTGGTTTGCCGACAATGTTAATTCAAGAGGCGAGTGGTTTACTTTTATTTGGGACGATACCGAAGAGAAAGCCCGTTTGGCCTCGAAAAAAACAAATGAACGCATTAAATTCAAATGGATTGATGAAGACGATAAAGAAACAGATTACTTTTTTGAGTTGAAAATCTCTGAAGATGAAATTACCAAAGACGTTTCTTTAATAGTGACCGATTTTGCTTTTGAAGATGAAGTAGAAGAATCAAAACAACTTTGGAAAAATCAAATTGCTGATTTGAAACATGTTATTGGTTCTGTCTAATTGTTAGAATAAATGTATATTTGCCCTGTAAAATCAGGGCTTTTTTTATGATAAATTTAAATGGAACTTTAGTTGCAAACGATTCTAGTTTAGCTCAAAATCGTGCTTTTTTGTATGGCGATGCCGTTTTTGAAACCGTTAAGATGGTGAATGACAAGGTGCTTTTTATGGAAGATCATTATTTTCGACTCATGGCTTCTATGCGGATTATTAGAATGCAAATCCCGATGAACTTTACACTAGAGTATTTAGAAAAACAGTTTCTACAAGTAGCAGCGAGTAATGGTTGTGCCGATTCTTGTCGCATCCGAATTACGGTTTATCGAAACGAGGGCGGCTTTTATTTACCCAAAACAAGGAGTGTTTCTTTTTTAATGACGGTTCAACCTAAAGAAACTAAAAGCTATATTTTTTCAAATGAGCCTTATGAAGTAGAATTGTTTAAAGATTTTCATGTCACTAAACAGTTGCTCTCCACCCTAAAATCTACGAATAGGTTAATTCAAACAGTAGGAAGCATTTTTGCTGATGAAAATGGATATCAAAACTGCCTTTTATTAAATGAAGATAAAAATATTGTTGAAGCACTTAACGGCAATCTATTTATGCTGATTGGCAATCGGTTATCAACGCCACCTCTGTCTGAAGGTTGTTTAAACGGAGTCATGCGTAAACAAATTTTGGAAATTGCTCAAAAAATGGAAAATATAGAAGTAGTAGAAGAAGTGATTTCTCCTTTTAGTCTTCAAAAAGCAGATGAATTATTTATTACCAATGTCATAGTGGGAATTCAACCTATAACTAAGTATCGGAAAAAGTCGTTTGAATCGACACTTGCAAAGCAATTGTTACAAGAGCTTAATCATAAAGAAAACTTGGTTTAATTTAACGTTGGATTTTCCGGAGCATTAGACCAAATTAAATATTCACCTCCTAATTCTAAGATTTGCTCTTTCCAAAAATCAATAGAAGATTTCTTTAAAATCGATTTTTTATAATTGTTTTCAATTAAAATCCAAGCATTAGAATTCATTTCTGATTCTAATTGATTGGCATCCCAACCGGTATATCCTAAGAAAAAACGAATATTATCTTTTGTGATGGTTCCGTTATTAATTAAATCTCTAGTTTTTTCAAAATCGCCGCCCCAAAAAATACCATTAGATATCTCCACACTATCCGGAATTAAATCTGGAATATTGTGAATAAAATAAAGGTTATCTTGCTCCACCGGACCACCATTATAGATGGTGAAGTTGGCCTCTACTTCTGGTACCAAATCATTAACGGTGTATTGTAGTGGTTTATTTAAAATAAAACCCACAGAACCACTCGAATTATGATCTGCCAATAAAACAACAGAACGATTGAAAGATAAATCGCCCAAAATAGAGGGTTCTGCAATGAGTAAATTGCCTTTTTTCAATTTTTCTGAAATCATTAATTCTCTTATTTTTATTAAAATTAGTAATTTTTTTTTCAATAAACCTAATTTTTTTAACAAAATATAAAAAAAAAGTCTTCCATTATGGAAGACTTTTCTTTATATTAACTGGAGTAGACTAGTTAACTGTACCTTCTAATTCAGCACCCGCTTTGAATTTAACAACATTCTTAGCAGCAATTTTGATGGTTTTTCCAGTTTGTGGATTTCTTCCATCTCTAGCAGCTCTGTTAGAAACTGACCATGATCCGAAACCTACTAAAGAAACTCTTCCACCTTTTTTCAAAGTAGCTCCTACGTTACCTAAAAATGATTCTAAAGCTAATTTTGCAGCTGCTTTAGTAATTCCTGCATCTGCAGCGATAGCATCGATTAATTCTGATTTGTTCATAATAATAGTTATTAATTGTTGGTTATACTTATTGTTAATAATAACAAATTTAAAAGGAATTCCTTATTGCACAAGTGTTTTCGTTGTTTTTCGTAAATTTTGTTAATAACTTAGTCTTTATTGTTGATAAAGCGGTGTTGTTCATCGATTTTTTTAATGATTTCAGTCATAGCAATGCTTACAAGGCCATTGCAGAAGGTAAAAATGTCATTCCGTTTAGTAATTCTGCTGCAGTCAATCTTTTCTTTCCTGGCATTTGGATATTTTTAATTTCTATAAAACCATTTTTTACTGCCACTTTTATTTCTTTTTTAGTAGCCAAAATACAGCCAATGTTCATCGAATGTATTTCTGGATGAAAAACGCTTTCATAAATTTTTACATTCCACTCTTGTTCTTCTTGATGAATGATACACCAAGCGGCTGGATACGGACTTAATCCACGAATTAAATTATGAATTTCTTCGCCTGATTTTGTCCAGTCAATTTTACAATTCTCACGATGGAGTTTTGATGCCGTTTTTAAGGCTGTATTTTCCATTTGTATTGTTGTGGATACCGTTCCTGTTTCTATTAATTGTAAGGTTTCCAGAACTGCTTCGCTGCCTAATTTCATCAAGCGGTCGTGCAGTTGACCCGCATTTTCTGTAGGTTCAATTGGGGTTTCTTTCGCCAAAATAAGGGCTCCGGTATCTATTTTATCATCAATAAAAAAGGTTGTGACGCCTGTTTTTTCTTCTCCATTAATAATTGCCCAATTAATCGGTGCAGCACCACGGTATTGTGGCAATAACGAGGCATGTAAATTAAACGTTCCTAATTTAGGCATTTGCCAAACCACTGCGGGTAACATTCTAAACGCAACAACCACCTGACAATTGGCTTCTAAGTTTTTTAACTCCTGTATAAAAGATTCGTCTTTTAAATTTGTGGGTTGAAGAATAGTCAATCCTTTTTCTAAGGCATAGGTTTTGACAGCCGAAAAATTGATTTTCTGACCTCTACCAGCGGGTTTGTCTGCCGCCGTAACAACGCCAACTACGTTATAGTGCTGATTCAGTAGGCTATCTAAAATTCCCACCGCAAAATAGGGTGTTCCCATGAATACAATTCGTAATTTTTCCATTTTAAACTAAGGTATATTGATTAGAAGGTAAAATCTTTATTTTTTCATCCTCCAATAATTCTTTTAAGGTTTCAATCAGTAAGCCTTCAGAAAAGGCTAAGTTTTTTAAAAGTTCTCGAGAACTATATGGTTTTTCTCCAAGTAATTCCAATACTAAAAAAGCGATTGATTGGTTTGGTTTTTGTGAAATTTTTACCTGTATACAGTAGGAACATATTCCGCAATTGGATGTATTTTCTTCGCCAAAATAACGTAGAATGAGTCTGCTTTTGCATTGATCGGTGTTATTGACATAGCGAATAACTTCTTGCAATTTTTGTTTTTTTAACTCATTTTGAGTTTCTAAATATTTTACGACTCGATTTATCGTTCGGTCATCTTCTCTAATTTCATTAAAGGTCAGCAAAGCATCGTTGTGTTTGGCTATATAATCGACAATTCCTTTTTCTTTTAACCGCGAAAGTGTTTCTTCTATTTTTGATTCTTCTACCTGACTTTTTCGGGCAATTAAAGAGAGGTTGACCGCAGTTGGCGAATCATAAATGCCTGAATAAGTGCGTAAAAAAGCTAAAATTATTTCTTCATCCGCTGGATTTAAACTGATGAACCGAATGACTTCTTTGCTCTCTAACACAAATTGCAGCTGCATTTTTTCAGAAAACTCTTGAGCAAACCGAATAATTCCTTGTTGGTCTAAAAACTGTAAAGCCATATACGCTTTGAGTACCGGAAAATGGTATTGAGCACAAAAATGGTTGAGATTAAAAGCAAATTGTTGCGTCATTCCTTCGCCATAAGCAATCTGTAAATACGTACACAATTTAATATAAACTAGTTTCAAAAACTCCTTATCTGGTAAATTGGCTAAAAATTGGGTTTGAACCGATTTTACATCAGAAGGACCAACGAATAAAACTGCCTGAGCTGGAGCACCATTTCTGCCTGCTCTTCCCGCTTCTTGGTAATAATTTTCTAAGTTTTCAGGTAACTGATAGTGAATGACTGTTTTTACATTGGCTTTATCAATTCCCATCCCAAAAGCATTGGTAGCTACCATCACAAGCGATTTCTCGTCCATCCAGTTTTCCATGTGCTTCGTTTTTTCTTTACGCGTAAGTCCGCCATGATAAAAAGTAGCCTTAATTCCTAAACGTATTAATTGATTCGAAATTTCATAACACGCTTTTCGATTTCGAACATAGATGATGGCTGGTGCTGGATTTTTTTTTAAGAGTTGTTCCATCTTAAACAATTTATCTTCTGCTTGAATTACCAAATAGGCAATGTTTTCTCTTGCAAATGATTTTTGAAAAAGAAGCGGATTTTCTAATTGCAATTGGACTATTAAATCTTTTTTAACCTGTTCTGTTGCCGATGCCGTTAAGGCCAAAAAAGGCACTTTTGGAAAAAAAGTCTTTAAAACTTGAATTTTTAAATAAGCAGGTCGAAAATCATGACCCCATTGCGAAACACAATGTGCTTCATCAACGGCAATTAGATTAATGGGAAGGTTTTTAATTTTTTCAATCACCCAATCTTGTTGTAATCGCTCTGGCGAAAGGTATAAGAATTTGTAATTCCCATATAAACAGTTGTCTAATAGAGTAATAACTTCATCGCTAGAGATGCCTCCTGTTAAGGCAATTGCTTTAATATCGCGTTTTTTTAAATTGTCCACTTGATCTTTCATTAAAGCAATAAGTGGCGAAATTACTAAACAAATTCCATCGTTTAGCATAGCCGGAACTTGGAAACACAGTGATTTTCCGCCACCGGTTGGCAATAAAGCAAGCGTATCATGGCCGTCTAAAACAGCGGTGATAATTTCTAATTGTGGGGTGCGAAAGGTATCAAAACCCCAATATTTTTTTAAAATTTCTTCGGCTTTAACCATAAATTACTGTGCTATGGCCTCTAAGATAAAAAGAATTCTGCTATTTAAATCACCTTGTGGCACTTCAATTAAGTCATAGCCATAATTTTCATAGGTTTCTTTTAGGTGGGTATAGATTAGTTTGGCTTGTTCAAAGTTTTCATACCGGTCTTTATCACTTACATAAATGCTTTCCCATGGAGGTAACAAAAAAACTTTGGTATAGCGATTTTGTTTACAGTTTTCATCAAAAAAGGCAGGATAACTATCGCCAATATAGTGCATATACGCTAAAATGTCTGGAATGCCTCGGTCTAAAAAAATGATAGGTTCATTGATGGTACTGGCGTCTAAAAATTGTTTTTTTCTACCTTCTAAAAGCAATTCGCTAAAAAGTAAAGGCTTTTCTAAAAAGAGTTGTTCGATACCTTTTTTTCGAGCTTCATTAATGATGTCTCGTGATATTTCTGAAAAACACGTGTAGCCTTGCTCAATCAATCCATCGATGATTGTGGTTTTTCCGGTTCCAGGACCTCCCGTTATGACGATAATGTTTTTGCTCACCAAAAATTAAATAAAGCGGTAAATTTAGCCATTTTGATAGGTTGAAAGCAAACTTTATAGTTTTTTTTAGCTTTTATAAGTGATTCAAATTAGAAAGGAGTTCATTTAGAGCCTATTTACTTTTTTTAAATCATGGATAGTGAAAGATTAAAGTTATTTTAAAATTAATTTCAATTTTATAAAATCTAAAATCAATACTGTATATTTGCGTATAATAAATTGCAAATGGATAAGAATACGGAAGAATTTTATGAACGATTAAAAGAAGAATTACGCAAAACTTCCGATTGGCCTTCAATTTACCTTTATAAATTTATTGTGCCAACCGATGCAGTTAAAATAATAGCTGTTGAAAATGCGTTTAATAATATGGGTGCTGTAATCAATACGCAGCAGTCTAAAACTGGAAAGTTTACGAGTATTTCTGTCAACGTTCGAATGAAAAATCCAGAACAGATAGTCGAAAAATACCTTGAAGTTTCAACTATTGACGGAATCATTTCGCTTTAAAAATAATCAAATGACGAATAATGAACAAGCACATGCTATTGTGCATGAATTAGAATATAATGCCGAACGGCCGCATTTAATGATTCCTGAATATGGGCGTCATTTGCAAAAATTGATTAATCAAGCCACACAAATTGAAGATAGAGAGGAGCGAAACAAAGCGGCTCGCTATATTATTAAAGTGATGGGGAGTTTAAATCCGCATTTGCGAGATGTGCTCGATTTTCAGCATAAATTATGGGATCAACTTTTTATCATGTCTAATTTTGAATTAGAGGTAGATAGTCCGTATCCCATTCCAACGCGAGAAGTCATTAATTTAAAGCCAGAACGGTTGGATTATCCTCAAAAAAATCCAAAATACCGCTATTACGGCAACAATATTAAATACATGATAGATGTGGCTAATAGCTGGGAAGAAGGTGATTTAAAAAGTGCGTTAGTTAAAGTTATTGCGAACCACATGAAAAAATCCTATTTAAGTTGGAATAAAGATACGGTGGATGATAAAGCTATTTTTAATCATCTTTTTGAATTATCCAATGGTAAAATAGATTTACATAATTCATCAGAAGAATTACTAAACACTTCTGATTTAATGCGAACGAACAAGAAAATTTCGAATAAAAACATCCCTTTGAATCAGAAAAATTTAATTCAAAAGAAAAGTAAAATTCAATTACAAAAATCGAAACCGTTTAAAAAACAACAATAATAATCGCGGAATTCAATTATGGGAACATTTAAGATAGAAGGCGGACATCGTCTCAAAGGAGCTATTCATCCACAAGGAGCAAAAAACGAAGCGTTACAAATATTATGTACCGTTTTACTTACCGCAGAAAAAGTAACCATAAACAATATTCCCGATATCATTGATGTCAATAAATTAATTAAATTATTAGGTAATTTAGGCGTTAAAATTCAACAAAACGGCACCGGTTCCATTACGTTTCAGGCAGATGAAGTCAATGTTGCTTATCTCGAAACCGAAGCGTTTAAAAAAGAAGGCGGTTCTTTGCGAGGCTCTATTATGATTGTTGGACCTTTACTTGCTCGTTTCGGAAAAGGATATATTCCAAAACCAGGCGGCGATAAAATTGGAAGACGTCGATTAGATACCCATTTTGAGGGATTTATGAATCTAGGAGCCAAGTTTAGATACAATCGTGAAGACCATTTTTATGGGGTTGAAAATGAAGGAAGATTAAAAGGTGCTTATATGCTTTTGGATGAAGCATCGGTTACTGGAACTGCCAACATTGTAATGGCCGCTGTTTTGGCAGAAGGTATCACGACCATTTATAATGCGGCATGTGAACCGTATTTGCAACAACTCTGTAAAATGCTCAATTCTATGGGAGCAAAAATCACTGGAGTAGGCTCTAATTTATTGACTATTGAAGGTGTTGAAACCTTAGGCGGATGCACCCACCGCATTTTACCAGACATGGTTGAAATTGGTAGTTGGATTGGTTTAGCAGCGATGACTCGAAGTGAAATTACCATTAAAAATGTAAGTTGGGAAAACCTGGGAGTGATTCCAAGTGTTTTTAGAAAGTTAGGAATCACTTTGGAACGAAGAGGCGATGATATTTTTATTCCAGAACACAAAGACGGATATGAAGTAAAGAAAGACATCGATGGTTCGATACTAACAGTAGCCGATGCTCCGTGGCCTGGATTTACACCCGATTTATTGAGTATTGTTTTAGTGGTCGCCACCCAAGCAAAAGGCGAAGTACTCATTCACCAAAAAATGTTTGAAAGCCGTTTGTTTTTCGTTGATAAATTGATTGACATGGGAGCAAAAATAATTCTTTGTGACCCGCATCGTGCCGTAGTCATCGGACATAACTTCCAATCAGAATTAAAAGCAACAGTCATGTCATCACCAGATATCCGTGCCGGAATCTCCTTATTAATTGCGGCATTATCTGCAAAAGGAACCAGCATCATCCAAAACATCGAACAAATTGACAGAGGCTATGAAAACATCGACGAACGTTTACGAGCCATTGGTGCCAAAATTGTGAGAGAATAATCAAACACAAAATATACTTAAAAAGAGAAGTACTGCGTAGCACTTCTCTTTTTTTTTGCTTTTTTTGTCACTAGTACTAAGATGCATTTATGCATTTATCTATTCCAAAAAAATTAAAAATCGTTAATCGTTCTGTTTATCATTGCGAGGCATCCGCATTGTCTTTGCGAGGCACGAAGCAATCTCCTTAATTATTTTCCTCTGAAGTCAGAGACATATTGTGCTATGATAGAAGATTTTGGGGGGCAGGGTTTTTTGTTAAAAAACGTTCTCCGTAAAAGTCAAAACAGGAAGATAATTTAAAGATTTTAGTTTATATTCATCACTATATTCTTTCATCCATTTTTTTATGTTGGTGTTGTTTTCAATGGAAATGTCTTCTGAAAAATTATCTTTTAATTTCACTTCAAAATAATAGTCAGTTTTAGAATCTTCTTTTCCTTTAATCTTAGATTTATGTTTATGTTTTATAGATTTAATATTCCCAAAATAAGTCGTTAGATGAAATGCCTTCTTGCGACCTCCAGAATAAATAACTAATTTCTCTGCATTATATAAATCATATGGAAATTCTAAAAAATTATTCTGTTTATCTGTTGAATGAAAATAAAAAGTGTTTTGTGTTTTTAATTTTGCTAAATCTTTACTTCTTATGTAACCTAGAGCAACTTTCTCTTTTGCTTTTGGCTCTTCCGTTAAGTACAGCTCCAATTGTTTTTTAGTTTCGAAGCCGTTTATTTTTTTGCGATAGGTTTCGGCGATGGTTTCGTTTTGGATTTCTAGTTTTCTGTTTTTGCTGATTTCTAGAAATTCGGTTTCCATATCGATACCTAGATAGCGACGACCTAAAAGATTGGCTGTGGTGCCAGTAGTAGAACTACCCGCAAAAGGATCTAATATCCAAGCATTGGGTTTTGTTGAAGCTAAAATTATTCGAGTTAAAACGGCTAATGGTTTTTGTGTTGGGTGTTTGCCACAGGATTTTTCCCATTTGGCAATGGCTGGCAATTTCCAAACGTCTTTCATTTGTTTATTGCCGTTGAGTTGTTTCATCAACTCATAATTATAGTAATTCGGTGCTTTTTTAAAGTTCTTAAAATTAGTATACTTTTGTTTAAGAGAGGCTTAGACTATTTTCATTGAAGACTTGTTTTTTTAAATCACACTTATTGTATGTAATAAATTGAAAATGATCATATTACATTTGTTTTTTAAAAATTTTGATCTAATATTTGTGACAAATAATAAGCCATGAATACCTCATTTGAAAGAAGTGAAAATACGAAAGTAGAATGGTTAACCCCACCAGACTTAGTAAGAAAATTAGGAGTCTTTGATTTGGACCCATGTAGTCCAATAAATCCACCATTTGTTCATGCCAAAAGAAATTATACAATTGAAAATAATGGGTTAACATTAGAGTGGAAGGGACGCATTTATTTAAATCCACCTTACGGAAGAGGTATGGAATTGTGGTTAGAAAAATTAAAGCATCATGGAAATGGCATTGCCTTAATTTTTGCGAGAACAGAAACCAAATGTTTTTTTGAACATATTTTGAATGATGCTGATGCAGTTTTATTTGTAAAAGGTAGAATTAAGTTTTATCATGTTTCTGGTGTTCAAGCCGGAACACCAGGAGCACCGAGTGTATTTATTGCTTACGGAAAAGAAAATGCAGATGCTTTAAAGAGTGCTGGGATAGAAGGCAGATTTTTATTGTTGAAATAATCCCGTAGGGATGACATATTGGTAGCCGTGGGTTTCAACCCACGGTTAAATAACCATAACGAAGAACATAATCCCGTTAGGGATGATATTAGATTGGTTCTTTAAATACGTAACGTTTATCATATTCAATCTCAAATGCTTTCAAAAAACCTAAATATTCCTCATGAAAAGATTTGGTTTTATGATGTTGCTCTTGATTACCGATATATTTTATCACAGCATCAACATGAGATTTTGAATAGGAAAACGCACCATAACCTTCTTGCCATTCAAATTTTACTTTTAAAAAATTCTTATCATTAATCCATTTTGACGAACTTCCTTTAATGTCTTGCATTAATTCAGAAATAGATTGTGTTGGTTTCATTCCTATAAATAGATGGAGATGGTCTTTTACACCATTAATAGCTAGAAGTTTATGGTTTTTGTTTTTAATGATACCTCCTATATATTGGTATAATTCTTCTTTAAATAAATCATGAATAATTCCTTCGCGGTATTTTACTGCAAAAACAAATTGAATATAGATTTGTGTATAGGTGTTTGCCATTTTATATCATCCCTACGGGATTATGTTCTTCGTGGTATTTAATTTCCGTGGGTTGAAACCCACGGCTAAAAACATTTTATCCCTACGGGATTATTCTAATTATACAATTTCATAACAAATAAATGCGGCTACATTAAATTCAGCATCGAATATCCATTCATTTTCTACTAGCAATTTTTTTAAGGCTTCGTCTTCATTAGCAACACCTTCTACAATACCAATTACTTGCAGATTGTTTACTTCGTAGTAATTATTAGGAGCCTCGGTTGCTCCTTCAGATGAGATGAATATATATTTTTTCATAAGGTCACTTTTTTATAATTTCCTCTTCCGTTAAACTCTATTAATCCTTTATCTCTTAAAAATTGTAATTGTTGCCGAATTTTGTCCTTAATGTGATTATTATTTGGGTATTTAATTTTTAAATTATTTTCAAAAGCATATAATTCATCTAAAGTAAAAGATTGTTTTTTAATTTCTTCAACACAATTTAAAATATCTAATATCCATCCTCTTTTTTCTAAGCTTTTAGATTTTAAAAAATCAGTACTTTTTAATTTTCGATGCACTTTTTCTTTTTCAACTACGATAGAATTTTCAACTAAAAAAATCCTCCCGCTATCCGGAACTTTAGAAATATCAATAGTACATCCAACCCAACCCGCTCGTTTAGCAGTTTCTGCTAGTGGTTTGCGTTTGATGATAATAGCTGGTGTGAAAAATTGTTTAGGAATAATTAAAAAATTATTGACTAAATTTTTATCATAAGTCAAAAAGAAAAAATTTGGATTGGTATTCGAAGTAATTCTTGTAATCATACTGTCATAAGCACCATCGTTAATGATAGAACTTAACTTTCCGTTTTTACTTTTTAATTCAAATTCTTCTTTACATTCTAAACAATAAAAATCTGCTACAGGCATATTATTTTCAAATTCATTTAATGCTAACCGACCACAATTCGGACAATATGAATTCTCTTTTACCCAACTTTCGGTTAGAACTCTCGCAATTTGTGAATTGCTTTTATAACCTTCTGCTAATTTTAAATTGAATTCAAGATTCATAACGCTATGCTTACTATTTTAGAAAAGGTTTGGCAATCATATATTAATTATTTTCTACACAGATTTCACTATTAACAAAAATACTATTTTTACCCTAAAATTGAAATAACTAATTTGCTTACTTGTCAAAAAGTTATTATCAACAAACAACTATAAAAAAAATTTAAAGGAGCTCCTCCCACCGATTGGCAGAAAGTTATTTTTGAAATCTCAAACTTAAATAAAAATCCAACATAACAATCAATAAAATCAATGAATCAAAAAAATAAAAAAAAATACCGTCATTGCGAGGAACAAAGTAACCTCCTCCAACGAGGCACACTTCATTAAAAAACTAAAAAAATTAAAAGAAACTAAAAAATTTTTCCCCAGAAGAAAGGAAATTATCAACCAACAACCCATTTCATTTTCGCAACCCAAAAGGTCAGTTTCGCCCCGAATTATCGTTTTCGCTCCCTGCTACTCATAATTCTTAACTCCATCACCGCCACTCATAACTCCTAACTTATAATTCATAGCTCAGAAAAACCTACTCCAAAACCCCCAAAAACTTCATTCCAAACATCACTCCGTCACCCAAATACGCACTTCCATTATACGAACGGACATAGTCTACACGAAGCATTTTAAATTTACCAAAACCAAGTTTGTCTAAACCAACACTGAATTCCTGATACGGTTTTGTGTGCGGAATTGCCAATTGATGATAGCCCAAAACCATCGTCGATTTCAATTTATTCAACAACGGAATTTTATTCATAATAAAACCCTCAAAATTATGTTCAATATGGGTTTCCATATACGAATCGTTGGTGCTGTAACTGTAATAAGGCATCAAATTAAATTCGTTTAAATAACGGTCGGCCGTGCTCACATGCGTTTGGTTTCCATTAAAATGTCTGTAATCAACAAACGAAATGGTTTCGGCATCAAAAAACTTTCCGCCTTTTAGGTTGATGGCAAAACTTCCTTTATTACCCACTGTTTTTTCGTAATAAAGGCGACCTGCAATAAAATCATAGTTATATCCGGTTTCATTTCCTGCAAATCCTTTTTCATAGCCTACGAAAAGAGTAGGGTATTTTTCATTTCGCATATTAAATTTTCCGTCAGGACGGGACAAATATTCTTGTCCGAAATTAATTCGTGCATTTAAATTAGCTTTAAAAAGATTGTGTTTTTCAATGGCCGGATTCAAATAATCATCCGGATCTAATGGATTATTAGACGTATACACTTTTGATTGATTGATAAAAACATAATCGGTTGTATTAAAAAGTGGTTTTCGCTCGCTATATTCTAAAGAGCCAACTACATACAAACCATTGATAACTTCTTGCTGATAAGCTGCTTTCGTAAAATTACTTTCATATAATTTCATGTAATTGTCTTCAAATCCGAGCGTGCTTATCGTATTGATTAAATTGCTAATTGGATTAGAACTGTTGAATTGTGCTGCTTTACTTCCGCCGGTAATGTTAAGAAAGCTGTTTGTTTTGGTGTTTAATCGCATCCCAAAAAAACCCGTTGTTCTAAAACGTTCTTCTGAAAAACCGTAATTAAAATTTACACCAAAATTCATATATTTTCGTGTTTCTTCGTTTCGTTTGATGTAGGAGAGTCCGGTGGAAATATGCCAACCTTGAACGGTGTTGAAATGAATTAGTTTGAGTACCCCGTCGTAGCGAAGGGTCCAATCTTCCATTGAATTTTGATAGCTATAGCCGGATAAGACTTTTAAGAGATTAAATTTGTTGTTTTTTGCATCGATAGAGTCCAAATAGGGTTTTGATTTTCGCAAGGTTTGAATACTATCTTTCCGAATATAATCGTTGCTTTCTTCCTCGGTAAGCGGAATAGGCCGCATCGTCTTCCAATATAATGAATCTTTTTTGTTGGCTTCCTCTTCAAAACTTAGGATTTCTCGTGAAAAGGTTTTCTTTTCAAACTGTTCTTTAAAATCATAATTGCTATACACGTAGGTGAATTTTCCGTTGAATTTAATCCCAAAAGCACCCGCTTCAAAGGTCAAACTTTGCGAGTTTTTTGCCCACAATGCGTTAGATGTATTATAACTAAAACTCTGTTTTAAATTCATATCGTCTAAAAACTCTTCCTTCATCCGATACCCTTTGGTGGTTAAGTCAATTCCGTAAATAGCCCAACTGTCTTCTACAATAAAAATGTAGCCTTCAAAAACAGGTTCAGCATCTCGTTTTGGTGTGACTTTGATACGATTGATGAGGTTTTTATTGTCATCATAAAAAGTTCCTTCTAAGGTATATTTGTAGTATGCAAAAGCATTTTCGGCAATTGGCGAAATCATATTGATGCCTAATTCAACTGAATTATCATAAAAATCATAGGAAGTAGCCTGAGCGGTATTGTAACTAAAACCGTTGCTTTTTCCACTAATTTTTGAGGCGATGATTCGTTCTTTTAATTTGTCTGGTTTTTGAAATGTAATTTTTGATACCGTTTCTGAGAGATATAAAATACCACTTCCGGTCGAATCTAACGCTCCATCAAAATCGCCGACTTCTTGTCCGAGAATTTTTTTAGGGGCGTTTTTCATTCTAAAAATTCCGCGAGAATAAAAATCGGCTGTAAAACGAGCTGTTTTTTCTGCATTTTTTTTCCGATTGGCCACGGCACTTCGAATGATGGCATTGGCGGGATTGTCTTTTGAATTAACGATTACTTCATTCAAATTATAATTTTCTTCCTCTAAAATAATATCAAAATAGAAAGGAAATTTCGTGATGTTTAAGATATGTTTTTGGGTTTTATAGCCCAAATATTGAAAAACTAACTTTACTTGTTCTTTATTTTGGACGTTGAGTTCATAAAAACCATTTTCGTTAGAAGTCGTTCCGATATAGGTATTTTCAATATAAATACTCACAAAAGGCAATGGCTCACCCTTTTCATCGGTAATTTTACCTTTCACTTGGGCATTGGCAACAAATGAAATTCCAACCAAAAAAAAGGCAAGAAAATAGAACAATTGATTCTTCATGTAATCGATATTAAATAATTAATTGGCTAAAAAAGATAAAAGAGCTAATTCGTAACTTTTTAAACCAAATCCGATGATGACTCCTTTTGCATGAGCAGATAAATAGGACTGGTGTCGAAAGCTTTCGCGTGAAAACGTATTGGAAATATGTACTTCCACCACTGGCGTCGCAATTGCTTTAACGGCATCACCTATTCCGATAGAAGTATGCGTATAAGCCGCTGCATTGAGAATAATGCCGTCATAATCAAAACCCGTTTCTTGTAATTTATCGATGAGTTCTCCTTCGATATTACTTTGAAAATAAGTTAAATTAACATGCGGAAACTTAGATTGTAATTCGTTGAAGTACGTTTCAAAAGATTGATTTCCATAAATAGAAGGTTCTCGACTGCCCAGTAAATTTAAATTTGGACCATTGATGATCATGATTTTCATTCCAATTGATTTTGAGTAAAAATACCAAAAAAAGCTTTACTTCACGATGGTTAATTCACTTAAATATCCTTTTGCAAACAAATTTTTTTAGGTAAAATAAAAGCAGTTGTAAAAATGAATCTTACAACTGCTTCTTGAAATATACTTTTTAGTATGTTTTATTCTTCTAATAAAACCTCTAAAATACTAATTGCGGCTTCGCTAATTTTGGTTCCAGGACCAAATACAGCTACGGCTCCAGCATCAAATAAAAATTGATAATCTTGATGAGGAATAACGCCACCTACAATAACCATAATGTCTTCTCGACCGTATTTTTTTAGTTCGGCAATTACTTGCGGCACCAAGGTTTTATGGCCGGCTGCTAAGGAGGAAACACCTAAAATATGGACATCATTTTCTACTGCTTGTTTTGCTGCTTCGGCTGGTGTTTGAAATAACGGACCAATATCTACGTCAAAACCGACATCAGCATAGCCCGTTGCCACCACTTTGGCTCCGCGGTCATGGCCATCTTGTCCCATTTTGGCAATCATAATTCGCGGACGACGACCTTCTTTTTTCGCAAAGTCATTTGCTAATTGTTTTGCTTTTTCAAAGCTTTCGTTGTTTTTTATTTCTTTACTATACACGCCACTAAAGGTTCTAATTTGTGCTTTATAGCGACCAAAAACTTCTTCTAAGGCATCACTAATTTCACCTAAGGTTGCTCTGTTTCGGGCTGCTTCTATGGCTAAAGATAATAAATTTTCTGTTCCGTTTTTGGCTGATTCGGTTAGTTTTGCCAAACAAGTGTTTACTTTTTCGTTATCACGCGTTGCTTTTATCTGGTCTAAAAGTTCGATTTGTTGTTTTCGAACCATTTGATTATCCACATCTAAAATCACCATCGGGTCTTCTTTGTCCAAACGGTAGTGGTTCACTCCCACAATAATATCTTGACTGCTGTCAATTCGGGCTTGTTTTCTAGCGGCAGCTTCTTCGATGCGTAATTTTGGGATTCCAGCTTCTATTGCTTTGGTCATTCCGCCTAATTCTTCCACTTCTTCCATCAAAGCCCACGCTTTTTCTGCAATTTCATTGGTCAGACTTTCTACATAATAACTTCCTGCCCACGGATCGACGGTTTTGCAAATTTTAGTTTCTTCTTGTAAAAAGATTTGTGTATTCCGAGCTATTCGAGCAGAAAAGTCGGTTGGTAAAGCAATGGCTTCATCCAAGGCATTGGTATGTAACGATTGGGTTCCGCCAAAAGCAGCAGCGGCCGCTTCAATACACGTACGAGCCACATTATTAAAGGGATCTTGTTCTGTTAAACTCCAACCCGATGTTTGACAGTGGGTTCGAAGAGCCAATGATTTTGCATCTTTTGGATTGAATTGTTTGAGCAGTTTTGCCCATAACATTCGCCCCGCTCGCATTTTTGCAATTTCCATAAAATGATTCATTCCAATGGCCCAGAAAAAAGAGAGGCGAGGAGCGAAGGTGTCAATATCCATTCCTGCTGCTAATCCTGTTCGGATATATTCTAAACCATCCGCTAGGGTATAGGCCAACTCAATATCGGCAGTAGCTCCTGCTTCTTGCATGTGGTAACCCGAAATAGAAATAGAATTGAATTTTGGCATGTGCTTACTGGTATATTCAAAAATATCAGCAATGATTTTCATCGAAGGAGATGGTGGATAAATGTAGGTATTTCGCACCATAAATTCCTTTAAAATATCATTTTGTATTGTTCCAGAAAGTAAATGGGGTGCTACGCCTTGCTCTTCGGCGGCTACAATATAAAAAGCCATGATTGGCAAAACTGCTCCATTCATAGTCATTGAAACCGACATTTCACCTAATGGAATTTGGTCAAATAGCACTTTCATATCTTCCACTGAGTCGATGGCAACACCTGCTTTTCCAACATCGCCAACCACGCGTTCATGGTCAGAATCGTAGCCTCGATGGGTTGCCAAATCAAAAGCGACCGAAAGTCCTTTTTGACCAGCTGCTAAATTTCTTCGATAAAAAGCGTTGCTTTCTTCTGCGGTTGAAAATCCTGCATATTGACGAACCGTCCACGGTCGGCGAACATACATCGTTGAATACGGACCACGAAGATTAGGTGCAAAACCTGCGGCAAAATTGAGGTGTTCAAGTTTTTCTGAGTCAGATTTTGAATAGTTTGATTTTAATTCAATTTGTTCAGCAGTTTGAAAGCTTTCTTTACTTTCAACTTTAGTCTTTTGACTTTCGACTAATTTCAAATGTTGGATATTTTTTCTCATAGTTATAAAACTATTTTGGGTATTTTTTTGGATTTCTTGAGGTGTTAAAACAAGATAGAATTTTAATTTTTTTATCTTCATCAATTACAAAAAACAATATAAAAGGAAATTTTGATAGTGATACTGCTCTATAATTTTTAAGTTTTATTTAATAGAATGGATTAATTTCAATTTTAGAATACGTTTCATTTAAAGCAAGGTTTGAATTTATTTCTGCATAATATTCAATTGCATTTTCAATTTCAGATTGAGCTTTTTTAGAAACAATAATCTTAAACCCATATTTTTCTTTAATTTTCTTTAAAGATTCTGCCGATGCAATGTATTCCGATTCAGGATCATTAACTCGATCGTCCAAAAGCTTTATTTGATCTTCTGTAATTTGAAAGTCATTTTCATTTTTTGCAAATATGATAACTTCAACTTCATCGGCTGTAAAATTGTCGGGTAAAGTGATATTTATTTTATGGTTTTTCACTTTAATAAATTGTCTTATTACTTCCATGTTTTTTTTCTTAAAATTACAAAATTTAAAATAGTTGATAAGAATAATTAGTAGTAAACTAGTAAAAGAGAATTGAAGAAAATCCAATTATCATTTATTCTTCCGTTTTTAGCCGTTCTTGTTCTAATTTCTCTGCTAATCTTCTTTCAATAATTGGGGTGATTAATGTTTTACGAGGATTGTTTTTCACGAATGGAAATAACTCTAATTCGTGATTCATCTTGTCATTTTTATTCGGATATTTATTTGTGCCTAATAAAACTTCTTTGCCAGAATCAAATAATTCTTGCTCTTTTTGAGCACTTTCATTGATTTTTCGCTGAATGGTGCCTTCAATTAATTGCGTAATTAATCCGCCATTAGCTTCAATATCTTTAAAAAGTTCCAGAGCTTTCTCTGCGAGTTGAGCGGTTAAACTTTCAATATAATAGGCTCCGTCTGCTGGATTATGTACTTGGTTAAAATAACTTTCGTGTTTTAAAACAAGTAATTGATTGCGTGCGATACGGTCTCCAAACTCATTGTCTTTATGATAAAGAGCGTCGTAAGCTAGGTTTGAAACGCCGTTTGCTCCGCCTAAAATGGCACTCATGCATTCGGTGGTTGTTCGCAACATATTGACATTATAGTCATAAAGGGTTTTGTTGCGTTTGGTAGGAATCGCGATGATGTGGCATTCTAAAGCAGGATTGTATTCGTTTGCTAGGGATTGAAAAAGCAATCGTAAAGCTCTTAGTTTCGCAATTTCAAAGAAGTAATTTGTTCCCACGGCCACTTCAAAAGTGATGGGCGAATTGATGGATTCTAATCGATTGAAATATTCATTCGCTTGAGCGATTGCATAGGCCAATTGTTGAACCATAGTCGCTCCCGCATTTTGATATAAATCTATTTTACAGCTTAAAAACGGAATTCCCAAGGACGAACTAGTTTGTAAAGCCTTGAAATCTTTTTCTAACGATTCAAACCAATTTCCGTCTTTGGCTAACTGACTTATGGGGTCAACTAAAACCACTATTATAAAATGTTTTTCTGTTGCAAAGGCGGCTACTTTTTTAATAAAATCGGCAGAGAGAAAAAGTAAATTAAAATAATAAGTAACTTTTTCAGTCGGAAGATTTTGCATTAATTCGTTAAGGTTAATTTCTGCATTTTCTAGGGTAAACCGAATAGCTTCTGCACCTCTTTGAATTGTTTCATTTGCTCTAGCATTAGATTTTGTTACATCATAAACATAAATGTTTTGAATAATTTGAAAACCATCGGCATGAAGGTTCTCAAATTTTAAATTGTCTTCTTCACCATGATAAAAAGGTTTTACTTTAATTCCTTCTGGGCTTTCCCAAACCAATGTTTCATTGTAATCGGCCCCTTTTAGTTCGTATTGAATTTGCTGTTTCCATTGTTTAGGAGAAATGGAATCAAATTCGTCAAATAGCTGCTTTGCCATTTTTATAGTGATTTATTGTTTTCTTCTTTTGGCAATTCTTCGTCAAATTCGATGATATAAATATCTTCGCTATCTCGTTTCATATAATATTTTTCACGAGCATATTTTTCAATTTGATCCGGATTGTTCAGTCGTTTGATATCTAAACAATCCTTTTTTATTTCGTCTTGGTAATATTCTTTATTGGTTTCGAGTTCTTCCAACTCTTTGTTTAAAACACGGTGTTCGATATAGGAATAATTGTCCAGAAAAAGCATCCACACCGCAAAGAATAGCAATACCAAAACATATCGATTTCCAACATATTTAAACCACGGATTATTTTCTTTAAAACGTTGGAAGAAATTCATACTTATAAGATTCGTTGGTTAATGACTGCACGAACCACATCAATAGCTACGGTATTGTATTTGTCATTTGGAATGATAATATCTGCGTATGCTTTCGTTGGTTCAATGAATTGTTGATGCATCGGTTTCAGGGTGTTTTGATACCGATTGAGTACTTCGTCCATATCGCGACCTCGTTCAGCGATATCACGTTTTAATCGACGAATTAATCGTTCATCCGAATCAGCATGGACAAAAACTTTAATATCGAACAAATCGCGAAGTTCAGGATTAGAAAGGATTAAAATCCCTTCTACAATCATTACTTTTCTAGGATGTGTCACAATGGAATCGTCTGTTCGATTATGGGTCACAAACGAATAAACAGGTTGTTCAATGATATTGCCCGCTTTGAGTTGTTTGAGATGGTCTACTAATAATTCAAAATCAATGGCTCTCGGATGGTCAAAATTAATTTTTGTTCGCTCTTCATAGCTTAAATTATTGGTTTCTTTATAATATGAGTCTTGAGAAATAACTGCCACCTCGGTGTCAGGAAGTTCGTTCATGATTTGGTGAACAACGGTTGTTTTACCACTTCCGGTACCGCCGGCTATCCCTATTATCAACATGGTTTAAAGTATTGGTTTTGTTCTACAAATTTAAGGAAATTTACTAAGTAATTTTGGGGAAAACAAATCTTTTTTGAAGGAGTTACTAACTAAATCGATTTCATGAAATAAGATTCAATTTAGAAATGAAAAAGCGTGTTTTATTTCTTAGAAAGCCAAAAAAAATCCCGATTTAAATCGGGATTATAATTTTTGGAGCAAGTGAGCTTATTCTTTAGCCGCTAAATAACGTTCCGCATCTAATGCTGCCATGCAGCCTGTTCCAGCTGCCGTTACGGCCTGTCTGTAAACATGATCTGCAGCATCGCCACCCACAAAAACGCCTTCGACATTTGTTTTGGATGTTCCCGGAATATTGATGATGTAACCTGTTTCGTCTAAGTTTAAATATGCCTTAAAAATATCGGTATTTGGTTTATGACCAATCGCCACGAAAAATCCAGTGGCTGGAATTATGATTTCTTCATTCGTTGTTTTGTTTAGTGCTTTTACTGCAGTCACCACTTGACCGTCTCCCATCACTTCAACCGTATCATGGTGCATTAAAATAGTAATGTTTTCGGTTTTCCGAACTCTTGCTTCCATGATTTTAGAGGCTCTAAATTTATCGCTTCTTACTAACATCGTTACTTTTTTACATAATTTAGAGAGATAATGTGCTTCTTCGCAAGCGGAATCACCAGCACCAACAATTACTACTTCTTGATTTCGGTAGAAAAAACCATCACATACGGCACAGGCAGAAACGCCACCGCCAGTTTGTAAATAATGTTGTTCAGAAGGAATGTCTAAATATTTTGCAGAAGCTCCCGTAGAAATAATTACGGTTTCACAATGAATTTCTTTTGTGTCATTAACCCAAACCTTATGAATTGGTCCGGAAAAATCTACTTTGGTTACCCATCCATCGCGGACATCGGTTCCAAAACGCTCGGCTTGTGCTTGAATTCCAATCATCATTTCTGGGCCTGTTATTCCTTCTGGATTTCCTGGCCAATTTTCTACTTCATTTGTAGTTGTCAATTGTCCACCAGGTTGTGTTCCTTGGTATAAAACCGGAAACATATTTGCTCTAGCCGCATAAATAGCTGCCGTATAGCCCGCTGGACCAGAACCAATAATTAAACATTTTACTTTTTCTATTGTATCAGACATACTTATTTTATTGAAAATTGAAGTGCAAAGATAAGTTTTAATCGAAAAATAGTTGCAATTTTAAATTACTTTTAGCAGTTTTTAAATTTTGAAATATTCTTTACTTTTTAAGTTGTAAAACCCAGAATTAGTTTTATATTTGCAACCTCAAAAAACAGGAAAATAGTAAAAACAAGTTTTATTGTTTTTTTGAATGTTTTTCGGGGTGTAGCGTAGCCCGGTTATCGCGCCTGCTTTGGGAGCAGGAGGCCGCAGGTTCGAATCCTGCCACCCCGACTAAAGAGATTGTCCTTGTGAGAATCTCTTTTTTTTTATAAAATAGTGGCTTTTTTTCGATTAAAAAAGAAATGCCGCAATCAAAAAAGTCCTTGCCAGTAAATAGCAAGGACTTTTTTGAATAGTAAAACAAACTAGTAATAGTTGTACTTTATTTATTTAATTTTTTAAACAAAACCGCTTGGTCAGTAAATTTTTTTAAATCTACTTTTCCTTCGCCATATAAATTCGTTTCTGATTTTCCAGATGCTTCTAACGTCATTTTTGTGCTAACGGCAACGCTATTTTTTGAATCGGCTTCTACCAACAAACTTGCTGTTTTTGTGTTTAATTTTTTGCCATTAAATTCAGAATAATTGTCCAAACGCAATTTTAAATCGGCACTGTCGCCTTCTATTATCGCCGTAGATTTTTGGTACATATCACATTTTAGATTCGTAGTATTAATCAAGGCTTTTAAATTACTGTTTTTGCTCAATTCTACTACGGCATCTTCTGCCTTTAGATTGATTTCTACTTTCGATTTATCATTGGCAATTAAGGTGAAATTTTTACAATCTGCGTTTAAAAACAGCCTCGCCTGGTCATAACATTTAAAGGTGATGTCGTTCAATTTAACTTCGGCAAGTGCAGTAACGTCTGCCTCTCCTTTGGCAACTAGCATTCTAAAATCGTCGGTATAGGTAATTCGAACACTAGTTTTTTTAGCTCCAGAAATGTCATGTGTTAAGCTAATTCGTAAAACAGAACCACTTAATTTAAATTCAAAAACTTCATGTGTATTGTCATCGGCTTCAATTTCAATACCACAACTACTTCCTTTTACCAAAAAAACATCTATTTCATCTTGAATTTCTAGGCTATCAAAATTGCCGATTTCTTTTTGAGAAACCGTGACAATTTTAGAGGCTTTGATTTTTTCTTTTTTCTGACTCCAAGTTACAGTAGAAATTAAAATCAGAATAAGTAATAAGTACGTTTTTTTCATTTTTCTGAGCTTTTAGAGAACAAATATAAACAAACATCCCGATTAAAAACGGGATGTTAAGGAAGATATTGTACTATTTGTTGGTATTTGTACCTATAATTAATTGGAATATACGCTTCCGCCAGAAGACGTTTTTTTGTTAATTACCTTTGGATTTTTGTAATACTTGATATCGCCACCACTTGATGCTTTGGCATTTAAACTTAAAATAGGATGAATTTCAATACTACTTCCGCTTGACGACTTTGCCACTACGTCATTTGCTAATAAGTTTTGAGCATCAATATCGCTTCCGCTAGAAGAGGATGTTTCTAACTTCAAAGCTTTTCCTTCCAAAGTAATGTCGCTTCCGCTACTGCTTTCACACTTGATGTCTTCCGCTTCGATACTAAGGTTAATTTCGCTTCCGCTACTGGCTCTAAGATCTATTTTTGAAACAACTAAGGTGTTGTTGCTTTCGATAGAACTGCCGCTACTGGTACGAAGTGATTCGATCGATGGCATCGTTATCATTACTTTTTTTGTACTTGAATTTTTAATTGATTTGTCTAAGGTAATAAGTAAGGTTCCGTCTTCCACCTTCGTGATGATGTAGTTGATGATGTTGTCATCCGCTTTGACTTCCACAGATTTACTAGAATTTTGTGTAATTTCTACTTCAATACCTCGGCTTACTTCTATATTGGTGAAGTCTTCTGAAATTTGGCGGGTTTCCGTCGTTACATTTCCACTTCCTTTGACCGAGTCGCCAAAATCAAATGAATATTGACAAGAACTCACTAATAAAGCAACTAAAAGAGCCACGATGGTTTTGGTGAGGTAAATAATAAATTTTATCATAGCTTAATTCGTTTTAATGATTATACCTTTTTCGTCAATTTTTAAACCTTTGAATTCTTTGTTTTCAACGGGTTTGTTATCTTCTCTGATTTGAATTCCGTTTTGATCTATCGTTATAGAGGTAGATGAATTTGGAATGGTATCTGTAACGATGTCATTGTATTCGTTTTCTTCGTTGGGACAGTTTAAGCAATAAATTTTTTGTGGGGCTACTTTATAGAGGAATGTATCGGAACTAAAATGTAAGTTAAAAAAACCATTATTTGATTCGTCATATTCTTTCACGCTACTATCCACTTTAAATAAAGTTCCTTTTGGCAAATATAAAAACAGTTCTACTTCTTGACTTCGGTATTTGCTTTTTAAATCGGTGATGAAATAATTATCTAAAATTAACTTATTTCCTTCAAATTTAAAATTGTATTTAATTTTTGAAGCTCTTTTTTTAGCATCTAGCATCGAATTTCCTTCTGCTTTTCGTTCTATTTGTAAAAAAGGAGTGGTTTCATCCGTATACATTAATTCAATACTGACATCATTAGAGTACAAAATTTCTTTTCCATTTTCATCCTGTGTTACTTCAAAGTTATTATATCTAAATTCCTTATCATAATAATCGTTGAATTTAAATTGAATCTGTAAGGTATCGGCACTAGTAAAGGCTAAGATTTCTTTTTGCACTTCTTTACCACTATAAGCCACTTCGGTAGCTTGTTTAATACCAAAAGTGATGAGGGTTCCTACAGCAATCAACCATAAGGCAAGCAAGGTGTATTTGGCAATGTTACCAATCGATTTCATGTTGGTAATGAGTAGTTTCAGTCCTAAAATCATTACAAAAAAAGTTGGAATTCCGATGGCTAATATTCCTAATAAAACCACTAACCAAATTGGAAATTCACTAATGATAACGGCATCATAATAACTTTGCCAAGGCATGTCTACAAAAGTGGTTGAGCCAAAAGTTAAACCACCTATTAATAAGGAGCCTAAAATTAGTAAGGAAGTGATTAGAATGAACGCTCCAATTACTTTAGCAAATAGGTTGAAAATCGTCATGAAAACTTCTCCTACGGCAGAGCCTACTTTTTCCGCTCCAGTTTTAACTTGGTTTCCCATTTTATCATAATCGGCATTTTCTACTTTACTGGAAAATGAAGCAAATTCTTCCCGCACTTTTTTCTCGATATTACTAATAGTAACTGGTTCTCCAGTCATTTGAAGTTTTTCGGTCGTTGTTTGTGCTTTTGGAATTAAAATCCAAAGTAGAAAGTATAAAAAGATTGGAAATCCAACACCAGCAATCACAATTAAAACTAACGCTAAACGAATCCATAACGCATCGATGCCAAAATAATGGCCTAATCCTGCGGAAACTCCGCCTAAAATATTCTTATCGATGTCGCGATATAATTTTTTATTTGATTTAGAATAACTCGATCTTCCTGTTGAGGTTGGTTCGTTTTCTTCATCCATACGATAATCTTCCGGTTGTCCCATCACAGAAATCATATTATCCACGTCTTTTAACGTGATGACTTGTTTGTCTGTCTCTTTATTTTGTGAAAAAAGTTCTGACACCCTGATTTCGATATCTTTCATGATTTCGTCTTGCCCCGAAGCGTTAGAAAGTGAACGCTTAATAGCATCGAAATAACGATTTAGTTTTTGAAAGGCATCTTCGTCGATGTGAAAAAATAAACCTCCTAAATTTATATTGACTGTTTTATTCATGACTTTTTAGTTTTGATTGGTGATGGTTTCAACGGCACTTGCTAATTCTCCCCAAGTGCTGTTTAGTTCGTTTAAAAATTGTTTTCCTAACTCGGTTAACCCATAATACTTTCTGGGCGGACCCGATGTGGATTCTTCCCAACGATAACTGAGTAATCCGTCGTTTTTTAACCTAGTTAGTAACGGGTAAATTGTCCCTTCTACAACCAGTAATTTTGCGTTTTTTAAAGTGTCTAAAATTTCCGAGGTATAGGCTTCTTTTTCTTTTAAGACAGAAAGAATACAGAATTCTAAAACACCTTTCCGCATCTGAGCTTTCGTGTTTTCAATGTTCATAATTCATGGGTTGTTTTTTTAATTAACTGTTCGATTTTTGATTGATTGATGATTGAAACCTTATTTGATAAATGTAATGGTCAATGGATATCGATAAATAATGCCTTCATTGGCTTTGACCGACCCAAGAATGATGAGGATAAATTCGATTAAAGTCCATATTCCTAAAAACACTAATGAAACAATGCCAATTGTGATGAGGTTTACCGGAACAATATCACCCCCGGCACGTTCTAATTCAATATAATTGATGATAGTACCTAAAAATAATACCGCAATAACCACGGCAATAATAAAACTGTAAACAAGTATACTCAAATGAAAATTGATAACCGATTTTCCGGTTGCATCAATATAATTTGACTCATGTTTTTTTGTTTGCCATATAATTAAAGGGGCAACAATACCTGCAAACGGGATGAGGTATTTTGCAAAGGCACTTAAATGGAGTAGTGCTGCGGTGGTTTTTTCGTTTTGTGATGTCATAATTAAAAGTATATAATAATATCCTATGCAAATATATGGCTAAAAGAAGGTATCATGTAACGCACAGTACTGAATATTAACATAATTTTAACTTTTTAAAATAGTTGAATTAGCACTATATTTACAAAAAATAGCAACGATGAAGCAGTTTACGGCAGGAAATATGAATAAATACTTGTTTTTCAAATTGCCCTCCGCATTTTGGAGTGGTGTTCGCGTCTCGTCAATTGAAGAGAATCGCTGTGTTGCTTCCGTCAAACACCGTTGGTTTAATCAAAATCCATTTAATTCCATGTATTTTGCCGTTCAAGCAATGGCGGCAGAATTGACCACTGGAGCCCTGGTCATGTATCAAATTAAAAAAAGTGGTCAAAAAATATCCATGCTCGTGGCTAATAATAAAGGAAATTTCACAAAAAAGGCTACGGGCAGAATTACCTTTACTTGTCACGACGGTCAGTTAATTGAAAAAACTGTCCAACAAGCAATAGCAACGAGGCAAGGTCAAACCGTTTGGATGAAATCAATTGGTACGAATCAAAATGGAGAACAAGTTTCTGAAATGGATTTTGAATGGACCATTCGCGTTAAATAATCTTTAGAAGCTTTATCCCGTCTTCCATTCCAAGCTTGTTGGTTTTGTTGTTTTTTTCTACGTCAATAAAAGAGCTCCCGTTGGTTGCTTTTTTTTGTCAAGAAAAAATACAACAATCCGGCACAAGGCTTTCCATTTCAACCGGGGCTAGAGAGGTAGTGGTTAGCATTAGTTTCAAATTTCAGGTATTGAGTTCTTCACTTAAATAGTAAATGCTCCAAAATAAAAAAAAATGTGCTATCTTTCATGTTCACCATCAGCACTTTAAAAAATACTTTAAAAAAGAGTTTAAAAAAGATTTGGAAAGCGATAAAAGAGTGTTACTTTTGCACCCGCTTTAAGGGCGACGTTCTTGTATTATTTGGTTTAAAAGTTTTTTGTAAAAGATTTGGAT
>NZ_JAQVCH010000002.1 GCF_028689845.1 Flavobacterium sp.
TAATCACGTCTTAATACTTAATACTAAAATCTTAATACATCAAATGAAAAAACTAAGACTTATTCTCGGAGATCAATTAAACAGTCAACATTCATGGTTTACAGAAGTAGATGAAAACACGATTTATTTGATGGCAGAAATGCGTCAAGAAACCGATTATGTGAAACATCATATTCAGAAAGTAGTGGCTTTTTTCCTTTCGATGCGAAATTTTGCTGCTGATTTACAAGCAAAAGGTCATGACGTGATTTATTTTAAAATTTCGGATGAAAACAATTTGAACGATTTGGAAAAAATCATTTCAAAATGTATTGAAGAACATCAAATTACCCAATTTGAATATCAATTGCCTGATGAATTTCGATTAGATGAACAATTGAAACAAATTTGTGCGAACTTAAAAATTGATTCTAAAGTTTATGATACCGAACATTTTTATACGTCAAGAACCGAATTAAAAGAATTTTTTGAAGGCAAGAAACTCTTGTTAATGGAAAGTTTTTATAGAATGATGCGTAAAAAACACCATGTTTTAATGCAAGGTTCGCAACCCGAAGGCAATCAATGGAATTATGATAAAGACAACCGACTGAAATACAAAGGCCAAGTTCCTGTTCCAAATGCTATTATTTTTCAAAAAAATATCGAAGAATTGGTTGCTGAAATTGAAAAAGCTAAAGTAATAACATTTGGAAAAATTGATGTTTCAAGTTTTAATTGGCCAACATCAAGATCAGAATGTTTAGCACAATTGGACTTCTTTTGTACGCATTTATTGAAACATTTTGGAGATTATGAAGATGCTTCGCACACCGATGAAAAGTTTTTATTTCATTCGAGATTATCGTTTGCTATGAATAGTAAAATGCTTTCCCCGAAAGAAGTTAATAATAAAGTTGTAGCGTATTATTATGAGAATCAAGAAGATATTTCCATTTCTCAAGTAGAAGGTTTTGTGCGACAAATTTTAGGCTGGCGAGAATATGTTCGCGGTATTTATTGGAAAGAAATGCCGAATTACGGAAAAATGAATTCCTTGGAAAATCACAATAAACTACCTGATTTTTATTGGACAGGTAAAACCAAAATGACTTGTATGCAAAAAGCGATTTCTCAAAGTTTGGAAGAAGCCTATGCTCATCACATTCAACGGTTGATGATTATTGGCAATTTTTCTTTACTCACACAAATGCATCCTGATGAAGTAGATGCTTGGTATTTAGGCGTTTATATTGATGCGATTGAATGGGTCGAATTGCCCAATACGCGTGGTATGAGTCAATATGCTGATGGTGGCATTTTGGCTACAAAACCCTATGTTTCCTCAGGAAGTTATATCAATAAAATGAGTAACTATTGCACTACTTGTCATTATAATGTAAAAGACAAGTTTGGTGAAAAAGCGTGTCCTTTTAATACCTTATATTGGAATTTTTTGGATGAGAAAAAGGAGCATTTCAAAAACAACCAACGCATGGCGATGATGTTAAATTTATTGAATAAGATTCCGGCAGAGGAGCTATTTAAAATAAAAATAAAAGCCAATCATGCGATTAAAAACCTTGATGATTATTAGCTTTTAGGACGAAAAATCAACTTAGTAGAAACGCTTTCAATCTCCTTTTTATTCAACAGCATTTTTCTAAATTTCCCTTCATTAAACAGGACTGCTTGGTCTTTGTAATGCGAGCTTAGCGGATTTCCCGACTGACCTGTTGGCAAAATACTCATACTGTTTTCTACATCTGAAAAATCGATAATTCTTCGCGTCGAAGGTCCAGCTTTCACTTCATGATTTCCTTCTTTGGTAAACGTAAACGCTAAATTATTAATCACTTCATTCGAGCCACTGATTTCATAGGGTCCAACATTAAAATAACTACGTAAAGCGGCCACTTCCCCTAATGGATGCTTGTGTTCTACCGTATGCACACGATTCCAAGTCCAAGTAGTAAAATCTTGGCCTAATTTATTTTGAAGATGAGCAATTGTTTTTTGAAAGCTATTTGTCAAAATTGTTTCACGGGTTTCGGTTACATCTTTTGTTAGAATATTGTCCCACCAAGGAGAAGTTTCATTAGCCGTTTGAGCCGCAATCATTTGTTTCATGATGTGCGTGGTTAGAAAAAGCTCAAATCGGTCTTGTCCCAATTCGTCTGCAAAAGTATCTTGTAGATAAAAATACATCCATTGATTATAAATCGTCGAAGCAATTTCATTCAAACCGTTGCTTCCTTTCCATTTTTGTAATTCGATAAACGCTTTTTTCTCGACTTCTGAAAGTTGACTTTCTGTAATACTTGCTAGCATGTTTTGAGCTACAGATGGTGTTACAGCCGAAGTGTCATCATTAATCATGTTCATAAAATCCTCTTTTGTCCAATCATTTTTGGGTTCTATCAATTGCGTAATTCGTTTGGCTCTATCTTCTGGTAAATAATAACCGGGATATAAATAATCGCCCATTTTTTCAACCTGATTATTGGAAGAGTAAACATAATGCCAATCTGGATTAATCGAATAGGGATTTTGTTCAAAATCGTAGTATTCTTTTTGTTCATCGAGCCCATTTGAACCATTTAGAATAAAATTTGCGTTGACATTTTCAGGCATTTTATATAATTTTCCTGAAGTTATCCATGCAATATTCCCTTTTGCATCACCGTACATGATGTTCAATCCAGGAGCAGCAATTAACTCGATACTTTGATGAAAATAGTCGACATCTTTTGAATGCGATAACGCATAAAGTGCCTCCAAAATATGATTTTTATGCTGCAAATAGGTCCACCACATCGAAACGGGTTTATCTTTATTTATTCCGGCCACTAAATCATTGATTAACGGTCCGTGATGGCTTTTTCTCACCGTCAAGACCGTGGGTGTAGAATCTTTAACACGGATTGTTTTTTCAACCACTTCATAGTTTTTAAAACCTTCTACGGTTTGATATTGAGTTGCATTTTCAGGATTATTGGTTTCTAAAAACAAATCCATATCATCGTTTTCAAACATCGTTAAGCCATAGGCATATTCGCGATTGTGTCCTAATAACGGAAAAGGAGTCCCAGCTAAATAATAACCATAAATTTCATAATTAGGTGTAGAAATATGAGCTTCATACCACGTTGCAGGTTGCGAAAAACCAATATGTGGATCATTAGCAAAAAGCACTTTTCCGTTTTTTGTTTTTTGTGGTCCTACAACCCAACTGTTACTTCCAATAAAAGGAGGAACTGGTGATTGTTCTAACAAACCAGCTACTGATTTAGCAATTTCAGAATAAGCTTCTGTTTTTCCTTTGAAACTTTTTAACTTGGTATGAGCCAATGAACCATCAATGCCAAAATCTTTAAGATATTCCATTCCCAGCTCGTCGCGAATATCCGTTAGTAACGGGTCTGATTTTTGAGCCATCGCAAAACTAAAAGCCATGTAACCAAAAATATTATAAACATCTTTAACAGTAAATTTTTCTTTTTCAACGCCCACTAATTGAAATTCAATTGGCATTGCTCCTGTTTCAAGGTATTGATTTACTCCCTCTAAATAAGCTAAGGTTAATTGATAACTTTCGCTATTTTTATCGAGTAAGGCAATGGCTTTTTCACTATCCTCATCAATTCCAATACCTGCAAAAAACATATCGTTTTTTAACATGACCGAACCAAAAATTTCAGACAATCTTCCTGGAGCAATGCGTCGCATCAATTCCATTTGCCATAAACGGTCTTGTGCGTGCAAATAACCTAAAGTGGTCATGGCATCTTTTTGGGAATTGGCATAAATATGTGGAATTCCATACGTGTCAAAATAAACAGTTGTTTCTTTTTCTATCTTTTCTAAAGCCACTTCCCCTTCGTATTTGGGTTTTAAATAAAAGCCATAGGCAACAGCTGCAATAGCCAAAATAAGAAAAAGAATAAAAACACCAATTATGATTTTTTTTAATCTACGCATGGATAGAAGCATTTTTGGTTAAAAACCGGTGAGTAAAATATTTTTTTTTAAAAGTTCAAGAAGACAAATAATGGAAGTTATAAAATTATTTTCTATTGAAAACGATACTTTCACCAACATTCATCTTGTTGTTTTTTGCTAAAACACCACAAAGGTGAAATAACATTCGAGCTCCCACATTTCCATCCCAATCATCCGTTTGACCCGGGGCAACTTCGACTAAATCAATGCCAATAATTTCTTTATCTGTATTGGCTAATCTACTTAATAAATACGTTGCTTGTTCAAAAGAAAATCCGCCAGGAACTGGAGTCCCCGTATTCGGGCAATACCATGGATAAAGTCCATCAATATCAAAACTAATACATACTTTTTGAGGTAAAGCTGCAATTATAGCGTCACATTGTTGTTGCCAAGTTTTCCCTTCGAACGCCTCTCTTTTCAAATCGGAATCACTGTGAATAACTACACGATCTTTTTCGTTTTTTGCTACTGCTACTTCTTGCTCACAAAAATCGCGAATACCTACTTGTACGATTTTAGTAATTTGTGGAATTTGCAATGCATTATACATAATGGAAGCGTGTGAATATGTAAACCCTTCATAACCAATTCTTAAATCCATGTGAGCATCTAAATGAAGAATACCAAAATGATCATTCTTTTCTGCTAAAGCTTGATAATAACCCAGTGGCGTACTATGGTCACCGCCCAAAAGCACGACTTTTTTTCCGGTATTTAACCAATGGAGTGTTTTTTTACGAACGGCTTCAACCATATCCGCACACGCATAATTGATTTTATCCAACTGTTTTTGTAAACCTGGATGATTTTCAATAACAGTTCCGCTTTCTAAGGCTTCAATAATTGGTTGGGCTTTCTTTTTAAATTTTTTAGAATTCTTTTTAGTTCCTTTGGGTGATTCATCCATAAATATCCCTAATTTCCATAATTCTGGAAATTCTTGGTGATTTAAATCGACTTGAAAAGAAGCTTCTACTATTGCTTCTGGTCCTTTAGAGGCACCTGAACCATAACTTACGGTTACTTCCCAAGGCACTGGAATGATAATGATTTCGCTATCTTCAATAGAAAAAGGCAATCCAAAGATGGTTGCATCGGCCAAACCAGGTTGACTTGGGTCAAATGTTTTGAGTAGTTCTTGTTTATTCATTTTTATGAGTTGCTGAGTTTACTTGCTTATTCCCGCTTTTAAAATTTGTCCGAATTCATACATATCTTCAAAAGAGCAGTATAATGGAACAGGAGCTAAACGAATTACGTTTGGTTCACGCCAATCAGTTATCACACCATTTTTCATGAGGTAATCAAACAATGTTCTTCCTTGACCATGCAAATATACAGACAATTGACAAGCTCGTTCCTCTTGATTCGCTGGCGTAATAATTTCAAATTCGGTTCCGTCAATTTCACGATCAATTTCATGAAGAATGAATTCAAGATAAGCCGTTAAAAGATTTCTTTTTTTGATTAATTTTTTCATTCCTACTTCGGCAAACATTTCAACAGAAGCCAAATACGGAGCTAGAGATAAAATTGGAAGATTACTAATTTGCCAACCATCTGCACCTTGTACGGGCTCAAAAACAGGTTCCATTTTAAAACGCCGTTCTTTGTTATGTCCCCACCAACCTGCAAAACGAGGCAAGTCCTTGTCATGGTGATGTTTTTCATGCACAAAGCAACCGGATGCATTTCCAGGTCCAGAATTCATATATTTATAACTACACCAGCAGGCAAAATCGACGTTCCAATCGTGTAATTTCATTTCGATATTTCCAGCGGCATGAGCTAAATCCCATCCTACATATACTCCTGTTTTTTGGGCTACAGCCGTAATTGTTTTCATGTCAAACACTTGACCCGTATAATAATTAACTCCACCAATTAGAACCAAAGCTAATTCGTCGCCAATTTCTTCAATTTTGGCAAGTACATCTTCTAATCGAATATTGTGCTCGCCTTCTCTTCGTTTGATTTCAACTATAATTTCTTGCGGATCAATTCCGAGGTGTTGTGCATGAAAATGAGCCTGACTTTGAAACATATATTGGTCGGAAGGAAATGCTTTTTCTTCGCACAAAATTTTATATTTTTTTATCGTTGGCCGATAAAACGAAACCATCATTAAATGAAGATTAACCGTTAAGGTATTCATCACTGTAATTTCAGTAGGTTTAGCTCCGACAATTTCACTTAACGGAACTGCAAATCGTTCATGGTAATCCCACCACGGTTTATCGGCATAAAAATGTCCTTCCACCGCAAGTTTGGCCCAATCATCCATCACTTCGTCAACATATGCCTTGGTTCTTTTAGGTTGTAATCCCAACGAATTGCCTGTAAAATAAATTACTTTTTTTCCGTTAACGGAAGGAAAAATAAACTCCTCTCGGTAATTAAAAAGTTCATCTTGTTGGTCAAGTTGTTGGGCAAATTCGCGTGTATTTTGAAAATTCATGAATTTTTTGGTTTGTTGCGTAAAGATAATAATTTTTTGGGATTTTTTGGATTTTTTGGACAGGTCGCGACCTGTCCGTACGGAATATTATTATAGTGCGAAAATGCGTGAGGGATTAAAGTGAAAAGCCCGGAGCGGCAAGTGGCTCATTTTTTTGGGTGGCAAAAGCGACTAAAAGAAGCTCTTTGTCGCTCGTTAAAAATTGCTACTTGGCGTGAGGACTTGTAACGGAAAGCCCGACCCTTGGGTCACGCCAAAAAAAATCCCACACTTTCGTATGGGATTATATAAAAATATGTTGATTTTTTCTTAGATAATCAGCATTGCATCGCCATAGGAATAAAATTTATATTTTTCTTTAATGGCTTCCTCGTACGCTTTTTTCATTAAATCGTGTCCGCAAAATGCAGAGACCATCATAAGCAAAGTTGATTTTGGTGTGTGAAAATTGGTAATCATACAGTTAGCAATACTAAAATCATACGGTGGATAAATAAATTTATTGGTCCAACCTTCAAAAGTATTTAACGTTCTGGCAGAAGAAACCGCACTTTCAATGGCACGCATCGAAGTGGTTCCTACGCAGCAAATACGTCTTTTTTGTGTAATAGCATTATTCACTATATCACACGCTTTTTGATTAATGATTAATTCTTCCGAATCCATTTTGTGTTTCGATAAATCTTCAACTTCCACAGGATTGAAGGTGCCTAAACCAACATGCAAGGTTACTTCTGCAAAGTCAACACCTTTTATCTCTAATTTTTTCATCAAATGCTTAGAAAAGTGAAGTCCTGCCGTTGGTGCTGCTACAGCACCTTCTACTTTTGCATAAATGGTTTGGTAACGCTCTTCATCTTCTGGCGTAACTTCTCTAGTGATGTATTTTGGTATTGGTGTTTCACCTAACTCTGTCAGTTTATAACGGAATTCTTCATACGAACCATCGTAAAGAAAACGCAAGGTTCTTCCTCTTGAGGTTGTATTATCAATAACTTCGGCAACTAACGAATCGTCTTCGCCAAAATATAATTTATTTCCGATACGAATTTTTCTCGCTGGATCAACTAAAACATCCCAAAGTCGTTGTTCTGCATTTAATTCGCGAAGTAAAAAGACTTCAATTCTTGCTCCGGTTTTTTCTTTATTTCCGTATAATCGAGCAGGAAATACTTTCGTATTGTTCATAATCATAATATCGCCATTGTCAAAATAATTGATAATGTCTTTAAATAATTTATGTTCAATTGTTTTTTTAGCTCGATTGATGACCATTAAACGTGATTCGTCACGGTTTTCAGAAGGAAATTCTGATAATAGTTCGGTTGGCAAATTAAATTGAAAATGAGATAATTTCATATAAAGTAATTAGTGATTAGTAATTAGTGTATAGTTTCACTACATCTAATTTTTCTGGTTGCAAAGATACGACTGTGAAGTAGGCGTTGTCAAGTGTTTTAAGGTTTATTTTCTGAGAAAGATGCAAAGGTGCAACGACACTAAGGTTGTCTAACACAAAAACCTTTAGAAAACGTCTTTATAATGTTTGAAATCCGACACTTTTCAAATCTTTCCAAAAAGAAGGATACGATTTTGAAACTACCCCAGCTTCTTCAATAACAAGGTTTGTTCTTAAAGCCAAAGGAGCAAAAGCCATTGCCATACGATGATCTTGGTAGGTTGCAATGCGTTTATTCGCATTTAGCGAATGTGCTTGTTCAATTGAAAGCGAATTTGTTGTAACAGAAACAATGGCACCGAGTTTTATTAATTCATTTTTTAAAGCTTCTACTCTATCGGTTTCTTTTATTTTTAAAGTGTGTAATCCTGAAAGATGACAAGCAATTCCTAATCCGAAACAAGTTACCGCAATAGTTTGAGCAATATCAGGAGCGTTAACGAGGTTGTAGTTTACAGCTTGTAGGTTGTGCATGTCGATTTTTGAAATGGTGATGGAGTCATTTTTATTGAATACGGTTTTAACCCCAAAATCTTTATAAATTTCGACTAGTATGGCATCGCCTTGTAAACTGTTCTTTTTGAATTTTGAAAGTGTAATTTGTGTTCCAATTTCTGCTAAAGCGACAATAGAATAAAAATAGGAAGCCGAACTCCAGTCTGATTCGACACTTATTTGAGCTGCTGAAACAGATTTAGCCTGGCCAACTTTAATAATATTATTTTCAAAAGAAGTTTCAATACCGATTTCATTTAATAAAGCTAAGGTCATTTTGATGTAAGGCAATGACGCGATTGGTCCTTCTACTAGTAATTCTAAACCGTTTTCAAGTTTTGGAGCAATTAGTAAAAGTGCTGAAATATATTGACTACTCACGTTAGCCTCGAGTTTAACCTTACTTTTTGTTAGTTTTTTTCCTTTAATCCGTAAAGGCGGAAACCCTTCTTTTTTTTCATAAGTGATTGCTGCTCCAAGTTGTCTTAAAGCATCGACTAGAATTTTTATAGGCCGTTCTTCCATTCTTGATGAACCCGTTAAAACCAGTTCTTCTCCTTCTTGAATAGCAAAAAAAGCAGTTAAAAAACGCATTGCTGTTCCCGCATGATGAACATTAATAGGATAGTTAGTTATTGACTGAGCATAATCAGAAAGCACTTTAATCATTACGTCAGAATCATCTGATTTTGAACTATTTTCTATCGTAATGTTAGGATATAAAGCTTGTAACAATAACAAACGATTGGTTTCTGATTTAGAACCTGTGATTATTATTTTTAAAGTTTGTCTTTTGACTTTTGACTTTTGAAAAGAAATATCCATCTAATTTGAAACAAATTTTAATCCTACAATAGAGAGAATTAAAGTGGTTATAAAAAAAACACGCCAAAAAGTGGCTGGTTCTTGGAACACAAAAATACCAACTAAAACACTTCCTACCGCTCCAATTCCTGTCCAAACTGCATACGCAGTTCCGATTGGTAGTTCTTTTGTAACTTTTACTAATAACGCCATGCTGATTGTTAGGCAAATTAAAAAACCGGCATACCAAAAAAGAGCAGTGCTTCCAGTCGTTTCTTTTGCTTTTCCTAAGCAAGTGGCAAAACCAACTTCAAATAATCCGGCGATGAGGAGTAAAATCCAATTTATCATTATTTCAATTTCTCATTATTGTGATGTCTATCGTGATCACGATTGGTTTTTACGTCCATTTTTTTATCAAAAGCCGCTTGTAAATCAATTCCTGTTTGATTTGCCAAACACAAAACCACAAAAACAACATCAGCCAATTCTTCACCTAAATCTTTGTTTTTATCGCTTTCTTTTTCGGATTGTTCACCATAACGACGGGCGATAATTCGAGCTACTTCACCTACTTCTTCTGTAAGTTGAGCCATATTTGTGAGTTCGTTAAAATAGCGAACGCCGTGATTTTTAATCCAATTATCTACTTCGAGTTGAGCATGTTTTAGGTTCATGGTATATTTTAAATTTTGGTCTTTTTAGATTTCCTTTTTTAATAAAAGTAGCTTCTCAAAATTACAAACAAAACATGAGAAATAGAAATTACTTTTTTATTGAAATCTTCAGCCTTTTTTAAGCACCACTTTTTCTGTTTGTTTGCTCACCATTTGTTTAAAAAATAATTTTAATTCTTGGTAATAATCTGCATTAATAAGTGGTTGATTGATTTCTAAAACACATAAGAGTTGAATCAGATTTCCATTATTGGATATTGAAAATTTAAAACTTCCTAATCCATCTGGCAAAGAAATTACCTTTGACTCAGGCATTGTTTCAATACTGTATCCTTCAGGAATTTTAACACTTACATTGTATTTTTCTTGATAAGGAAAAACAAAATCAATTGGATACAATCGGTTTTCTTGTTTAAACGGATTCTCTGTTGTAGCAAAAAATAATAAGGGCGAAAAGTACATGTTGTTTCCAATAATTTCAACTTCATTACTAGACTCAAAACTATAATTTTCGATAATCGGTTTAGCAACTTCTTTATTTTGGAGCACTTCATGATTAAGCACTTCTAAACTGGAATGTTCTTTTTCGATATAATCCATCCGAATCGTTGAATTTGAATTCCCAAAAATAGATCTAAACCAAAGGGCAAAATAATCAAAAAATTGTTCTCTAATTTTTCCGTTCACTTCGCCGTTTGAATTAATTTCTGCCATGACATTAACCATCTTGACTGAGTTTTTTTTGGGCATTAAATCAACTTCTTCACTACTGTTATTAGGGTCCATACTTCTTCCAGACCAATTTAATGCACGCAAAGGAATACTATTGATATCGGTATATTTTTCTGTTGCATCTAGCAAGAGTGTTTCTCCGTCTAATTTAACCGAAGTTATTACATAATTAAAAACAGAATGATTTGGGAAAAATGCTACTCCGTTTTTTCGAGTACTCACTAAAACAGGATTTGCATCGAACCCAACTAATCGCAACATCGCCGTGAGAATTAAATTAATTTCAGCTACGTTACCCGTTTTTTCTTTATAAGCGGCTTCAACTCCTTTTTTAGTATAATAACCATAACGATTATTCCAATTCATTCTGTCTTGTACATATGAAAATATTGCTTTCATTTTTTGTTCATTTGTAGTCAAACCACGCACTAGATTTTCTGCGTCTTTTAGAAAATAATTGAACTTTATTAATTCAAAACCAAACTCTTTTTCTTCAAAAATGGTTTTTACTACATTTTCCCAAGTGGTTGATATTTGTTTCGGTTGTTCACCTGGCAAACGAACCGTTTCTAATTCATGAAGCACTTTGCCATAATAATTGTCAATGTTATTTACATATTCTTCCTCAATGAGTGGTTTCACATCTTTTATACTGTAAAGTGTAACAACTTGCTTGTAGACCATTTTTAACCCTTGGTTATATTTATCCTGAAAAACATCTACTTTGCTATTCATTTTTTGTTCTGACGCAATTTTCTCAAATCCTGTAACAAAACCTTTGTATAAATAAAATTCAGGAATTTCTGTTAGTAATTCAGCATAGTTTACTGGAATTTCATATTGAAATTGGAATTCTGGTAAAATACTAATATTTTCCGTTTTCAATTTGTATTTCAATTCGATAATTGAACCTGCTTTAACACTTGGAAAACTGACTGTTATTTTACTCCAAAATTCGTTTAACTGGTTATCAAATTTACTTTCTTTAGTTACTTTTTGTTTATCAATTGCATTATCAACTAAGTTATAAGTAAAGGCAGAAAGTATTTCTATTTTCTCGTCTTTTAATTTTTCATAGCCAATATAGTATGGAATTTCAACATCAGCCCATTTAAAACCTTCAGGTTTATAGACTTTTATTTTCATTTCAACCTCTGTAAACGACTTAAAACCATCATTCTTATAATCAAAATACGTTTTAGCTTTCTTGAATAGAATAGCGGCTACAGCAGAAGTATCCTTTTTATGGAATTCTTCCGCTAATTCTTCTTTTGTCACTTTTCCCAATTCATATTTTTGAGCCGTGACTTGAAAAGTAACAAATAAAAAGACGAAGAAGAAATGCATTTTGGTCATCTTATATTTTTTTAAGCACCACTTTTTCTGTTTGTTTCTCAACCATATCTTTATAGAAAGCTTTTACTTCTTCATAATCTTCCGAACCAATAATGGCCGTATTTACTTCAAAAGAATAAACCAATTGAATTTGATTGCCCGTGTTTGAAATTGCATATTTATAAACGGCTTTGTTTTCTGACATTCCAATAGCTTTTGACTCTGGCAATGTTTCTACAGTATACCCTTCTGGAATTTTGACACTGATGCTGTATTTGTCTTGATGCGGAAAAACGAAATCGATAGGATATAATCTTGTTTCTTGTTTAAACGGATTTTCTTTCAAAGTAAAGTGTAAAAGCGGCGAAAAATACATTTTGTCTCCAATAATTTCAACATGATTAGTAGAGCTAAACGAATAATTTTCTATGATGGGCTTAGACAAATCGTCGCTATTTATAACTTCTAAAGCAGTAATTTCTAATCCGAGATATTGTTTTTCTATTTTTTCAATTCGGCTGTTGTTATTTAATCCGTTATAGCTGTCGCGATAAATAAAGGCGTTGTAATCAAAATATTGGTCTCTTGTTTTACCAGTAATTTCGCCTTGTGCATTGATTTCTGCCATCAGATTAATCATTTCTTTGGAGTTAGTTGTGGGCATCAAATCAATTTGAGTAGACGACTCATCTTTTCGAATTAATCGACCAAACCAATTTAAATCACGAATTGGTAATATGTTTGGCAACGCATATTTATTGGTCGCATCTAATAAAACCATTTGATTTTTAAATTGCAAACCTGTAATTACATAATCAAAAGCTGTACGTGCTGGAAATAAAGCAATTCCATTTCCTCGGGAACTTAAAATCACAGGATTGGCGTCAAACCCTGCATAGCGAAGCATTGAGGTGAGCATTAAATTAATTTCGGCAACATTCCCAGTTTTGTTTTGAAAAGCTTTACGAACGCCATCATTACAATAATAACCATAGTATTTATTCCAATTCATATTAGATTTTACGTAAGAAAAAATAGCCGCAATTTTTTCTTCTTGCGAAGTCGCTTGAGCTAATACGGCATCAATTTCTTTTTCGTAATAACCTGTTTTATTAAGTTCATTTCCGAATTTTTCGTTTTGATAAATATCTTTCACTAAGCCTTCCCAAGTAGTAGAATAATCTTTGTAGGCCATATTAGCTTTTCGTATACCAGAAAGTTCTAATACGATTGATGAAATGTAATTTCTAATGTTATTTACATAGGCTTCTTCTTTTAAAGCTGGTGCTTTTTGAACAACATAAGTCGTAATCATTTCTTTGTATTCAGATTGATCTAAAGAGGCTGCCGAATTTGTTCTATTATTTCCAGTCATCCTATCTCTTGAAACTGAGGTTATCGTTACTGTTTTTTCGGTTTGTGTAACTTTTGGCTGTAAAAACCCTTTAAAAACAGGTTTAAAAACATAAAAATCGGGAATATAGGTTTTGAATTCACTGTATAAAACAGGAATTGTTTCTTGAAAAAACCATTCGTCTAGTGAGCCAAAGTTTTCTGAAGTAAGTGTATATTCAAATTCAATTATAGAACCTTCTTTTACATTGGGTAATGTGATTTTTTTTCTCCCCCAGAAATCGTTGACTTTTTCGTCAAATTCGCCATCACTTTTTAATTTTGTTTTTTCAACTTTTCCACCCACTAAATTATAAGTTGCTTCATTTTTAAAACTCAAACTTTCTTTGCTGTTCCCGCCAATATAATAACGAACCGATTTATTGGCCCAATCATAGCCTTCCTTTTTATATATCTTAATTTTTGTTTGTACAGTTGTACTCAACACAAATCCTTTATTTTCAACATAGGTGAAGCGTGATTCCCCTTTTGAAAATAGAATCGCTGCCACAGCACTCGTGTCGGTTGGACATACTTTTTCTTCCAGTTCTTGAACGGTAACTTTACCCAATTCATATTTTTGGGCTACTGCATTAATACTGCACAACAGTGCTAAAAAAAAAATTTTTTTCATGGTTTAGGATTTTGAAATGACTACTTTAGAATTATCGGAACGGGCAATGGTTTCTCTGAATTTTCTATATTCTTCAAATTTTGAACTTTCATAAAAACCTTTATGAATTACTATTTTACGTTTTAAACGGATTGTTAGATTGTCAACAGTACTAAATTCAATTTTATAATTTCCAAATTCAGAAGATAATGCAACATTATTTGGCATCGCTTCAATATGAAATCCTGCTGGAATTGCAATGGTTATTTCATCTTCATCGGTAAAACCACGTTGTATTTCAAAGGGAAGCTCTCTGTTTCGATGTTTTTTAGGCACATTCGTGCTTTGATTAAAAGCATTGAGAGCAAACATCAACTTTCCGCCGGTGAATTGTCCGTAATTTTCAGCTTCAAAGTTTAATTCCTCCGTAAATTCAATTTTACTTTTGTCATTTAAAAAATTGATTTTGTTGATTTTCATATTGTTGATATGACTAAACTCCTCTTTACAGGCTTTGATTTGATCTTCTTTACTTAATCGTTCTTTTGGAAAATTATTATCATATTGGATACCGTAAGAAACCATTTTTAGAGTTGCCTTTATTGTACCGTTTTCAGATACGGAATAAAACCCTGAACTTTGTTTTAAATTCTCGGATTCAGAAAAGGTCTTTGTCTTAACAATTTCACCCCCATCAGGCTTAATTAGCAACACGTTTCTATCATCTGTAAAATCTCCCTGAAAACCGAAAGGATGAATTTGACTAGTACATTCAAGCCAAATCATTTCGTTATCAGAAGGAATCGATAAAATCACATGATTTCCTTGAACGGAAGAAATATCTTCTTGAATGTTTCTTCTTGAATTACCTGCGTAAACTACGGTATAATAAGAAGGAACGTCGACGGATTTTAAAAGCACACGCGTATAATTAGTTAATGCTTTACAATCACCGTAGCCTAATTTATCTACCTCTTTTGCCAACATTGGTTTCCAGCCTCCAATACCAACTTGAACGCTCACATAACGTGTTTTATCTTGTACAAATTGGTATACAATTTTTGCGATTTCTGTTTTATTTTTTTCATCACCAACCAATTGCTTTAATTTTTGAACTGTTGGTGCAGGAATCTCTTCCGTATCTTCTAAGAGTGCTTTATAATACCATTTGCCAAACTCATTCCAATTCGTCGCATTTCCTTGAACATTTTCTAAATAAAAATATTCTAATGCAAAACTTACAAAAGGAAAAACTTTATTAAAACTTGGGGCCAGTTCTTCTTTTTTTCTTGATTTGATAGCCGTAGCAGTATAGGAAATTGAATTTGTCGTTTCATTTTTATCTACTGAAATTAGAGTTGAAAAATTTTCTTCTTTCACATTTAACTTTAGTTCAGGCTTATAATTTAGGGTGAAAATATTTTTTTCAGTACTCACATAATAATCATCAATTGGTCTCCAAGACGGAATAAAAGCAGTATTAGATGTTTCCACCAAGGTTTCAAAAACTATCGTAAACGGATAACTAATAGGGGTATAATTTAAGACTAACGCCCGATTATCATTAAAAACCGAAAAACCATCCGCGACACTAATATCTCTAAAATCTTTTTTCTTAAATGTTTTGATTTCTTTTCCGAAGCCATCGTAAACGGTTACGTCTAGTTTAGAAATTTTGCGATTTTTATCATAGTATTCAGCTAAATTTAGGGTTCGCAAACCAAAATCGTTTAAAACAGTTGTCGCCACTTTAGACTGAATGGTCATGGCATTTTGGGCTGTAATAGCAATAGTGGTTTCGTTTAAACGAACTACCGCATTGGCATTTTCTTTTAAGACTTCATCAATAAGCAAATGAGAATAGACTGGTTTTTGACCAAAAACAGTTTGAACAAGAAAAAGTATACCAAAAATAACATAGTTGACCTTCATAAAAAAAGCTTTTATAAAAAACAAACACTATTAAATAGTGTTTAAATGATTTTATTTGGAAACTAGTCTTGTGGTGATTCAAATATAAATAATTAAGTTTTAATTAACCCTATTATTCTTTATTTTTTGTGTCAATTAAAATAGTAACCGGGCCGTCATTAATTAAAGTAACTTTCATGTCGGCACCAAAAATTCCAGTTTGGATTGTTTTTCCCAATTCGTCTTCCAATTGAAGTATGAGTTTTTCATATATCGGAATGGCTATTTCGGGTCGAGCCGCTTTGATATAACTCGGTCTATTCCCCTTTTTGGTAGAGGCTTGAAGTGTAAATTGGCTAACTAAAATCAAATCTCCTTTGATTTCTTTTAAGGATAAATTCATCACGTGGTTTTCATCATCAAAAATGCGAAGATTGACAATTTTGTTGGATAACCATGTGATATCTTCCGCAATATCGGCTTGTTCAATACCGATTAAAACCAATAAACCTTGGTTTATAGTCGCAACTTTTTTATCGTTGATAGTGACAGCAGCTTGAGACACTCTTTGAATAACGGCTTTCATTACATTAACGGTTTTTAAAATCCAAACTGCGACAGTATTTATTAACTCTTTCTCGTTTCGTCACTCGACTTTCTGTCTTCATTATAGATATCGTTTCGATACTGCTCTTCATCTCCTTCTAAAATCTGAAGGTAACTTCTATAACGAGACCAGGCAATTTCATCGGCTTCCAGAGCTTTTTTAACCGCACAAAGTGGTTCATCTTTATGTAAACAATTATTAAATTTGCATTGGTCTTCTAAAGCAAAAAACTCTGGAAAATAACCCTTAATTTCTTGTTTTTCCATATCGACAATGCCAAAACCGCGAATTCCAGGTGTATCTATAATTTTAGAACCAAAAGATAAGTCATACATTTCTGCAAACGTGGTTGTGTGCTGTCCTTGCTGATGTATCGCAGAGATTTCCTTGGTTTTTAAATTTAAATTAGGTTCCAAGGCATTCACTAAGGTTGATTTCCCTACTCCAGAATGGCCAGAAAACATACACACTTTTCCGAGCATCATTTCTTTTAATTGGTCTAAGCCTTTTTTGGCAACGGCTGAAACGCGTAAGCAATCATATCCAATTTTTGTATAGGTATGTTGCATATACAACTGCTCGTCTAAAGCTTCATTTTCTAGCACATCAATTTTATTGAACAAAAGAACGGTTTTAATGTGATAAGCTTCGGCTGTAACCAAAAACCGATCGATAAAACTTGTTGTGGTGATAGGATTATCAATAGTGATAATTAAAAAAACAATATCAATATTAGAAGCAATGATATGCGTTTGTTTTGATAAATTAACCGACTTTCGAACGATATAATTTTTCCGTTCATGAATATGATGAATAGATCCGGTGATGGCATCAGAAGTTTCATCTAAATCAAAATCGACTAGGTCGCCCACCGCAATTGGGTTGGTGCTTTTAATTCCTTTTAAGCGAAATTTTCCCTTAATCCGACAATCAAATTGCTGATTATCCTCCGTTTTTACGGTATACCAACTTCCGGTAGATTTATAAACGAGTCCTGTCATGCTACAAATATACGTTTTTCAGTAATCAAGATTTGAAAACATTTTCTTGATGGGTAATGCTTTCTTGATGAATCGCTTTGAACAATTGAATAATAAATTCTTGACTTAAGCCTTTATTGTCGCCATCCAAAATCATTTTATCAAGTAATTCTTGCCACCGCTTATTTTGAAGAATGGCTACATTTCGTTCTTTTTTTAATGACCCAATTTGATCGGCAATGGCCATTCTTCTTCCTAAAATTTCAATTAATTTAAGGTCAAAATCGTCAATTTGTGTCCGCAATTGATTCATCCTTTGATTAAAATCGTCTGCATCATCCGTGCGATTTCGCACTTTTAATTCGCTAAAAAGCTGCAATAAAACCGAAGGAGTAACTTGTTGAGCCGCATCACTCCAGGCATTATCTGGATCAATATGGGTTTCAATTATCAAACCATCATAATTTAAATCTAAGGCTTGTTGTGAAACTTCTTGAATCATTGTTCGTTTACCTGTAATATGGGATGGGTCGCAAATTAAAGGTAAATCCGGAAATTTATTTTGTAAATCAATGGCAATTTGCCACTCTGGATTATTGCGGTATTTTGTTTTTTCATAGGTTGAAAATCCGCGATGAATGACTCCTAAGTTCTTAATCTCTGCTTGACATAGCCGTTCTAATCCACCAATCCATAAAGATAAATCTGGATTCACTGGGTTTTTTAACAACACAATTTTATCGGTTCCATGCAAAGCATCGGCAATTTCTTGAACAGCAAAAGGGTTTACGGTGGTTCGTGCTCCAATCCAAAGCACATCAATATCATGTTCTAACGCTAACTTTACGTGATTGGCATTGGCAACCTCAACGGCCATTAATAATCCCGTTTCTTTTTTGGCTTTTTGCAACCATTTTAAGCCGATGGCTCCCACTCCTTCAAATCCACCGGGACGTGTTCGTGGCTTCCAAATTCCAGCACGAAATATCGACACGGCCGAGTTTTTTAAATCGTGTGCAATCTTTAGCACTTGTTCCTCTGTTTCTGCACTACAAGGCCCAGCAATCAGCAAAGGATGTTTTAAATTTAAATTTGTCAACCAATTTTTTAATTGCACGTTATTTTTCATAGCTTATATTCTTTTACAAAAATAAGGTCTTTTTTTGATTCTTTAGATTTTTACATCTATTCCTATCGCTTTTTTTAAGATTGCTAATGCCGATTTTAAATTAAGAAAATCCAAATTTATTTTTTGATTTAAAAATCATCCATAAAAGTCATTTTAATAGAATACATCCTAAAATCATCGGTAGGATATGACTTAGATTTACTAAAACAGCAAAAATCATCTTAAAATACTTTTGGGAAAGAAAATGAGTTAAATAAAAAACTTACTTTTGTTCTAAATCTTATCTTATGTCGATTGAAGTAAAAAATATTACCAAAATTTATGGTGCTCAAAAAGCATTAGATGCTGTTTCCTTCTCTGTTAATAAAGGAGATATTGTTGGATTATTAGGCCCAAATGGAGCTGGAAAATCTACCTTAATGAAAATTTTAACTTCCTATGTGATTGCTGATGAAGGAAGTGCTTTTGTTAACGAATTAGATGTAGTGAATGCAAAACATGCCGTTCAAAAGATTGTAGGCTATTTACCCGAACACAATCCGCTTTATCTAGACATGTATGTGCGTGAATATTTAGCCTTTAATGCTTCCATTTATAAAGTAGCCGCTTCACGCATTCAAGACGTTATTGAACTCACTGGATTGACCGCTGAAAGTCATAAAAAAATTGGTCAATTGTCAAAAGGTTATCGACAACGTGTAGGCTTAGCGACTGCACTTTTGCATAATCCTGAAGTTTTAATTTTAGATGAACCCACCACAGGTTTAGACCCAAATCAATTAGTTGAAATTCGAGAATTAATCAAAAATATTGGAAAAGATAAAACCGTAATTCTATCCACACACATTATGCAAGAAGTAGAAGCTATTTGTGATCGTGTGATTATTATCAATAAAGGAAAAATTGTGACTGATAAAAAATTAGACAATTTAATGAGGGAAGAACAAGAACAAATCATTGAAGTGGAATTTGATCAAGTGATTACTTCAGAATTATTAGCAACGTTACCAAATTTAAAATCGGCACAAATTACACTTAGTTCTACTTGGGAATTGCGATTTTTATCCTCAGAAGATATGCGTTCTAGTTTATTTGATTTTGCCAATCAGCACCAACTTAAAATCTTACAGTTAAATTTGAAAAGCAAAAATTTAGAACAAATTTTTATCGAAAAAACGAAGAAATAAATTTAGTTGTAGCGTAATTGTCCATAATAATGAGCCACCACTTCAATTTCTGGAGGCGTATGATAAAGCACCACATCTCCAGTGCTAAACAATTCTCCTTCTATACGTTGAATCGGACTAACATACATATCATTAGAACCGCGGTGAAATAATTTAATAACTTGAGCTTCTAAATTTTGAGCTTCTATCCGACCGTTGCCGTCATAAAAATTAAACAAAGCTTCTTGCGTTTTACCTGAGATGAAAAAACGGGAAACATTATTATTTTCAATGACTAATTGTCCGTTATCAATTTCAAAAATAAAATCGCCAGTTCCAGCACCTTCAGACAAATCCATCGCAATAAATCTTAAAATGGGATACGTTATTACCCCATCCGATTTGATGTCTTTTTCTGTTCTAGAATGAATTTCAACCAAATTGGGAGCCGTAATAAAAACGGTAGTTTCGCCATAATCGCGTACCCAATTGCACGTAGATTCATCTCTTAATGTTAAAACATTATCTTTTAAAACGACTGAAATATCGTCAATTAAATTCTCGCCTGAGTAAACTTCTACTTTATAGGCTGGCCCCTCTTTAATTATCAATTCGATACCTGAATAAACATAAATGGTCTCAAATGGTGTGACAGGAATTTCTTTCGTGACCATTGCACCAGAAGATTTAATACACTCTCCAGGTTTTTCACAACCTAAAAACGCTAATGCAATTACTATAATAAGTAGGTTCTTTTTCATAGGACGATATTCATTTTTAATATGATTTCTTCTGCTATTCGTTCTCTTGCTTTTGTAAATTATAATCTTACTCCTATTGAAAACTCCATTGCTTCTGCTAGAAAAATATGGGTTTTAACAGACAATCCGGCATAGATTTTTTTGGTTAGATAATATTTCATTCCTACCCGATCATACATTGGAATGTCTGATTTATAGGGTTGATAAACATAAAAACCAACTTGTGCTTCCAATGAAATTCGATTAATATATAGCTCGTAGCCAACAAAAACGCCTGCTCGTTTAAAATCAGTATCAGTCGTCACATTTTCTTCGGGATAGGCGATGGATTGGTACTTGATAAATTCTTTATAGGAATACGTCAGGAACAACTCGGCTCCCAATTGTAGTCCGCTTTTTCTACTGATGCGTTTATCAACATAAAAGCTAGAATGAAAAAAAGGTTTTTGACCACTGGCGATGACTGGATTTTCACTAATTCCACTACGCAAAACAAAATTATAATGTAATGGTTCAGTTATTTTAACTTTTAGCAATGTATCAATTTGAACGGGAAGTGGTGTTTCAAAATTATAGGTTAAACCAAGATTAATCCCATAAGAATTAACACCGCTATTGGGAGCTTTAATTCTTCCATTTGAAAAATGCGTAAATAGAAATCCCGCTTGTAAATCAAATTTATCAAATAATTTCGTGGTATAATTAAGTCCGAAATTGGTATTCGCTACTAATTTTGAACCAAAAGCAGAATTTTTACTGTTTGTTACTTTATCATGTGGATTGGTTGCGTAGGCAATTCCTTCTCCAATTTTGAAATACAGTTTTCGGTTGAGAAAATAAAAATGATATTGAGCTCCAACGCCATAAACTTTACCTAGAATATCGTTTTTAAAATCTTGATAGATAAAATAACCTCCATAATCTGGTCTTCCAAACGTACGCTCCCATTCTTCATAGCCATAGGTTTTTTTAGATAAACTAATCAGAATACCATCGGGATGACCTTGAAGAAAATGTTGTAAATCATCGGTATGCGGCAGCACATTTCCTCTAAAATATTGTATATCTAAAGCAGTTGTTTCTGTTTTTTCTTGTGCGAAAATTGCATGCGAAAAAATCAGTAAGACAAAATAAATTTTCTTCATTTTAAATGATAAGGCGACAAATATAATAGAATATCTTTAGTCAGAAAATTATAATAGAAAATGGTTTAGTAATAAAACAAAAAAAGGTCAGACACGGCTGACCTTTTTATTTAAAATACTAAAAAATATTAGTTTTTTATAAATTTTGAAGTTGCAGTTCCTTCTGCTGTTTTAATGTCAATTAAATATAATCCAGAAGTTAAATCGGCTACATTAATTTGCATTTCTGATTCAAATCCACTTTGAACTGTTTTCACTACTCTTCCGTTAAGGTCGATGATTGAAATTTCATTGATAGATAATCCGTTTTTAACCGCTAAATTCAACGTGTTTTTAGTTGGATTTGGATACATTGCAAAGTTAGATGCAAAAAATGATTGAGCACTAGCCGTTACCATTGCAGTTACTTGAAAATCATCTACGGCAAATCCGAATTGGTCATCAGAAATACAGTTAATCGAAATATAAATTGGCTGATTTGCATAAGTATCTAAATCAAAAATGTATTGTACCCAAACTTTAGCAGGATCAGTCAAGATAAAAGCTCCTTCTGAAATAACCGTAAAGTTTGCAGGTGCTGTTCCTGTAGTTGAAATTCCTACTTTAAATTTTTCTGCACCATACGTTGCATCGCAAGATTTAGCATAAAAAGATAACTGATTTCCAGATTCGCCCAATGTTATTTGAGGAGAAATTAACCAATCGTTGTTTACAGAAGGAGCAGGATTAGCAGCTGCAAAACATACCATGCTTTTATTTCCTGTTTTAGCTGTCCAGTCACTCGTAGCAGTTGGTGCAATTGGTGGTGTTGTAGTGGTAGCGTTGAAAACCTGAAAAGATTTTGCAACACCTGAGTTAAGGAAAGTAATTCCATTAAATCCATAAGTTGATTTTAAATCAACATCTGTTAATGTCCAGCTTCCAACGTTTGCAATTGCAAAATCGTCGTAGGCTTCAAAAGAATCCTCAAACAAAACTGTTTGAGAAAAAGCAATACTGTTAATGCCTAAAAGCATTAATCCTAAAAGTAAGTTTTTTTTCATAATGTGGTTATATTTTATTTAAGCAATAAAAATAATAAATATTAATCGAAGAAACAATTATAATTTAATTTTAACTTCTTATTTAAACAATCTCATAAAACATTTATATCTTTGCAGTCTAATTGGAGGAAAAATTTGAACTGATTGCAACCTCGTTAAAAAAATGCTAAAGCAGAAACCCTTCTTTAGCTTTTTTCTACATCCTAATCTTTCCTATTTTTCCATAATCATATAAAATAATTTATAGTATGGCCTATTTATTTACGTCGGAATCTGTAAGCGAAGGACATCCAGACAAAATCGCTGACCAAATTAGTGATGCATTAATTGACAACTTTTTAGCTTTTGACCCAGAATCGAAAGTAGCTTGTGAAACGCTAGTCACCACTGGCCAAGTTATCTTAGCAGGTGAAGTGAAATCAAAAACCTATCTTGACGTTCAACACATTGCTAGAGAAGTAATTCGCAAAATTGGATACACCAAAAGCGAATATATGTTTGAGGCTAATTCTTGTGGCGTACTTTCTGCCATTCATGAACAATCTGCCGATATTAATCAAGGTGTAGACAAGACTAATAAAGAAGAACAAGGTGCGGGCGACCAAGGAATGATGTTTGGTTATGCCACCAATGAAACAGAAAATTTCATGCCATTGGCCTTAGATTTATCGCATACTTTACTAATTGAATTAGCGAATTTACGTCGGGAAAACAAGGAGATTACTTACCTACGTCCAGATGCTAAATCGCAAGTTACTTTAGAATATTCAGACGATAATAAACCCGTTCGAATTGATGCCATCGTTATTTCGACCCAACATGATGATTTTGCTCCTGAAGCAGAAATGTTGGCTAAAATTAAAAATGATTTGATTTCGATATTAATTCCGCGAATTAAAGCAAAATATCCGCAATACGTTCATTTTTTTAATGATGACATCACCTATCACATCAATCCAACAGGAAAATTTGTAATTGGTGGGCCGCATGGCGATACTGGTTTAACGGGAAGAAAAATTATTGTAGACACCTATGGCGGAAAAGGTGCTCACGGTGGTGGTGCTTTTTCTGGAAAAGACCCGAGTAAAGTGGATCGATCTGCTGCTTATGCCACTAGACATATTGCTAAAAATTTAGTGGCTGCTGGTTTATGTGACGAAATTTTAGTACAAGTTTCGTATGCAATTGGTGTCGCTAAACCAACATCAATCAACGTAAATACCTATGGAACAGCAAAAATTGACCTAAAAGATGGTGCAATTAGCAAAATTGTAGAAGAACTTTTTGATATGCGTCCCTATTTTATTGAACAACGATTAAAATTGAGAAATCCAATTTATAGCGAAACGGCTGCCTATGGCCACATGGGTAGAAAACCAGAAACGGTTACTAAAACATTTAGTTTGCCAAATGGCGAAGACAAAACCGTTACCGTAGATTTATTTACTTGGGAAAAACTAGATTATGTGGATAAAGTAAAAGCAGCATTTAGTCTGTAACAACAATTTCAAAACCATAAAAAAACCCTGATTTTAAAAAAAGTCAGGGTTTGTTTTTTATAAATTATATTTTAAGGAAAACACAACGTATCGCGGCTGAACCAAATATTGCGAAGTTCTGAAACTGGTTTGGTTAAAACTATCATCGTTAAGCGATTTGGTATTGAGCATATTTGTTACTCCCAAACGATATTCTAATTTAGCATCTTTTTTTCTATAGCTCAAATTACTGTTTAAAAAATCATACGTATTATTTACCGTTCCTGATGAATTGGTATATTGATAATAATCATACGTTGTATCAAAAGCAAAGCCATTTAGGAAAAAATAATCCAATTTGGCAAACGGCTGCTGCGTTTTAAATGTGGTGCCTTGATAATCATTCAACGTCACCGTATAACCAACTTCTAAATTTGGCCAGGTTTTATATTGTGTTCCCATTGAAGCACGATAAGTCTGACTAAAAGACTCTGTTGTTTGCACGAAATCCAAAGAATTATCAGTTGGATTAGATGGGTTTACACGCAAAGTATTAAACTTTGACCAATTTAAATTTACGCCTAAACTTCCTTTGTAATATTTTAAAAAAGACCTTTGGTAACCAATCATTCCGTTAATGCTTTCATTTTCAAAATTAGCATTTACTTTTTCACTTGTTTGATAAATACCATTAAAAAAAGCACGATTGATAACTGGATCAGTTGTTTTTACATAATTCAAATTGCCAAAAATGGTGGTATAATTAAATAAATTGTATTTAAAATACCGCAAAGAATGAGTTTGTTGCAAAGCATTTTCCAATAAACTATTTCCTCTATTTAGTGAATTAAAATTATTAAATGTAAAGCCTTCCGCAAAGGAATTAATATCGCTAAACACATTATTCATCCGGTAATTATAGGTAAGCGATTCCGATTTTTTTAGTTGGTATTGTGCAAATAAATCGGGCAAAACACGCGAAAAATTATCTTTTATTTTTACATTTAATTGATCGTTAAACGTCGAATAACGATGAAAACTTAAGCCTGGATTAAATGTAAATTTACCTGTAATAAATTTATAATGAGCCCCTAAAAAAGCATCGTTAAAACTATATTGTACGTCATTATTGTAAATTGCTTCATTCAAATTGTTTTCAGCACCATTATCCAAAATTTGAAAAATAGAAGAAGTATAGGTCTGAAAGGAATACGTATTTCCAAAAGTTAAATTAAGATTGCTTTTGGCCGTTAACGAATAGTAATAATCAGCTTTCGCATCAATCCGATTGGTTTTTACAAAACGAGACTGGTTTATGTTGTAAAAACTTTGATTCTCATCAATACCATCAATAAACGGAAACGGATTATTGAGTAATTGCGGATTATATAACGGGTCTTCATCTTGGTATAAATGTTGGATTTCAAATGCCCAGGTACTTTTTTCGGACTGTGTCCAAAACATATTCAAACTTTGATTTAACGTGATTGGGTCTTGCTTTTTGAAAGAATTAATCGAATTGAAGGTTTGTGTTCCGTCTGTAATAGAGGTCGTTTCTAATACATTCGTTTCTTTTTGATTCGAACGCTTTAACGAAACATCATAATCAAATTGAAAAACAGCACTTGGTTTATACTTTGAACCTATCTTAAAAATGGCTAAATTGTTAGTTAAATCGGAGATGTCGCTTCTTTTTTCTTCCGTTTCAATCTCGGTAGAGTTGGGTTCATAATATTCATTTCTTGACTGCGTATTGGTCTTCGTTTTGTCTGCAGAAAGCACTGCAAACCCACTCAAATTCCATGTTTTTGACATTTGTTGCGTAATATTTACCGCTCCAAATTTCGTGTCGATTTCTTCCGCTCTATCATTTCGTTGGGTAGAAATTCCTAAATCGTTAGAAGAAACATTAAAATTAGTTCCGTTTCGACTCATCGTATTTCGGGAAGCTCCCGTTAAACGGAAATAATCGCGTAAAGAAAACGGAACATCACCAATATTATTGAAATTACTAATGACGTTGATGCTGGTTTTCGGGCTGTAATAAAATAGTTTCGGATTGATAATATAACGTTCATCAGGACCAACTCCTGCCGAAATATCACCAAACCAAAATTTATTCTTTCCTTTTTTTAATTTGATATTGATAGCGACGTCTTCATTATTATTTTCTAGGCCTCGGAGTTGACTTACTTCGGTGTAATTTCGCAAAACTTGTACTTTATCTACCGCATCTGACGGAATATTTTTAGCCCCTAATTTGGTATCACCCTCAAAAAACTTTTTGCCATCTACTAATAGTTGAGTTACTTTTTTGCCTTCCACTTCAATTTCGCCATCGGCATTAACCTCTACACCAGGCAATTTTTTCAAAATATCTTCTAGTTTTTTTTCAGTTCCTGTTTTGAACGAATCGGCGTTGTAAATAATTGTATCGCCACTAATGGAAACAGGCATTTCATGCACTACTTCTACGCCGTCTAAATTCACATCCCCTTCTTTGAGCGTAATTATTTTTTGGAGATTTACTTCTTTGGTTTCAACAGTCGTTTCCAACGATTGGAATCCAATATAACTCACTTTAATTTTATAAGTTGAATTGGTTTTTAAATTGAGTTGAAATCGTCCTTTATCATTCGTAATCGCATAGGAATCCATTGCTTTGGTTTCCTGATTGATCGCCATTACATTGGCCATTTCAAGTGCTTTTTGTAAAGTGTCTTGAATTGTTCCTTCTAATCGAATGGATTGAGCTTGCGCAAAAAAAGATAGAAAGAGCAAGAAAAAAAATAGTTTATTTTGCATGATAAAAAATTGAATCCGACTTTTTACTGACCGCCCATTCTAAATTGTGAACCTCTTCCGCCTTGTCCTTGATTCATCTCACGCATTTCTGCCATTTTTTCGGTCACGATTTTGTCATATTCTGCTTGGGTCACCACTTTTCCTTTGGATGGTGCTTTAATTTCTTTTTTCTCTTTGGTATTCATCACAATTTTAGAACATAAGATAATCGTTTTTCCGTCGTTCACTTCTAAAATTAATCCAGGTAAACCCCAATAATTTTCTGGCCCTTGGTTCACAGGAATATCTGGCGTATACCAAGCCGTGACTACCATTTCTGTTGGCATTTCCCAACCATCTGTAAAATTAGTTGTTTTCTTGTCGTCGGTTTTTGTCTCTTCTGACTTATCATCTGCTTTTTTATCGTCTTGTTTTTTTCTGTAATTTTTAAAATCTGATTGACTTACAGGACGAACTGCCGTGGCTTTAAAACAAGTATAATTGCCAATTTGTTTGGTTTCGCCTTCTAATTTCCAATCTAATTTGGGTAAGGAATCTTTAATTAAAAATTCTTTTCCAAAGAATTCTTTATCAACGGAATAGATTTTTTCTTTTACATTTTTATAGTTGGTGCCGCCACCGCCCATCATACCAGACATCATTCGCATGCTACCACTTTGACCGGTTGCGTCTAATTTTTCTTCTTCCTTATAAATAGAGGCGTTTCTATCAAAATTTAGAATGAATGTTTTTTCAAACATTTGCTTCATTCGCTCTTCAATTGTTTTCTGCATTTCTGGTGTAATTTCTCTATTTCCAGCAAAACTAGATTTAAAATCGGCTGTGCTTGTTTTAGACTCATAAACGGCCATTCCTTGAAAATCTTGAGCGAAAGCACTAATCACAGCGGTAAATAAAGTTAATAAAGTGACAATAATAGTTTTCATGTTTTGCGATTTAAATTAATACAAACAAATATGACGAGTAATTTGGTTTTTTGTTACCAATAAATTGTTAAAAATAATGAGATAATCGCATTGTTAATTGTACTTTAGCTTGATGAAATCTTTAATCTCTTCTTTTTTGGTTTGTCTCTTTCTTTGCTCTACTGCTAATGCACAAGAAAAAAAGAGTGTAATTACATTAATTTCAAAGACAAAATTAGAAGCCAACACGTTTGTGAATACCGATCCTTTTGGTTATCAGTATTTTATAAGAAATAACATTCTTTTTAAACAAAAAGATCACGAATTATTTCAATATAAGAATCTTTCGTTGGGAAAAATTAAGAAGGTTGATATTCAAAATCCACTTAAGATAGTGTTGTTTTATGAAGGATTTAATACGGTTGTACTCTTGGACAATCAATTAAATGAAACACAAGTAATTTCTTTTTCTAAAAATCAGGCTACCATTATGGCCTCTGCCGTTGGATTGGCTTCTCAAAATCGACTTTGGACTTTTAATTCGCTAACGATGCAATTGGGCTTTTATGATTATTTAAAATTAACTTATACTCCACTGGCTCAGCCCTTTCAACAACCCATTCGCGATTACGATTCTAATTTTAATGCGTTTTATTGGATTGACACTTCGCAAGGATTCTATTCGTGTGATGTTTATGGGAAAATTTCGTCCTTAGGCAAGGTTCCTGCTTATGAAAACATTCAGTTTAACACTGGAAAAGGCGTATTTTATCAAATAGATAATCAATTGTATTATTATGATGTAAAAGAGTCAAAATCAAACTTAATTGAAATTGATGAAAAAAGCTTTGAAAGTTTTCGGTTTAAAGACCAATTTTTGATTATTTTTACAAACAGCGAAATTAGTACTTATAAATTTAGTTTACCATAATGCATATAGCAGTAGCAGGCAACATTGGAGCCGGAAAAACAACCTTAACGAGATTATTAGCCAAACATTTTAAGTGGGAGCCCCATTTTGAGGATGTCGTGGACAATCCGTATTTGGATGATTTTTATCATCAAATGGAACGTTGGTCTTTTAATTTGCAGATTTATTTCTTAAACAGTCGTTTTCGACAAGTTTTGCAAATTCGCGAAAGCGGAAAAAAAATTATTCAAGACCGAACGATTTATGAAGATTCGCATATTTTTGCTCCGAATTTACATGCGATGGGATTAATGACCAATCGCGATTTTAATAATTATAAATCGCTGTTTGAATTGATGGAAAGCATGGTGCAAGCTCCTGATTTATTGATTTATTTACGAAGTTCAATTCCGAATTTGGTGAGTCAAATTCATAAAAGAGGAAGGGAATATGAGAATACGATTTCGATTGATTATTTGAGTCGTTTAAATGAGCGGTATGAAGCTTGGATTCAAGGTTATGACAAAGGGAATTTGTTGATTATTGATGTGGACAATATCAACTTTGTAGATAATCCTGAAGATTTAGGAATGATTATCAATCGAATAGATGCGGAGATCAACGGATTGTTTTAAATAAAAATAGACCCAAAATAATACTAACCCTTTTTACGAAGGGTTTTTTTATGCTTGGTTGGTATCAACTGAATTACTTTTGATGTTTTTCTAATTTTATCTTTTTAATTCTGACGCTTTGCGAAATAGACAACGATGAAATTTACAGCGATTCTTTAGAACCGTTTGGATGCTTTTTAACTATCTCGGTTTGGTATCAAAAAAAATGCCTTTCAAAGATTTGAAAGGCATTTTTATAGTTGATATAATTTGAATTATTTCAAGGCATCAATTTTTGCTTGAACTTCTTCTGCAGTTCCTTCAAAGTCTGAAACAGTTACTTGACCCTCTTTAGTGATTGTTACTGTTGCTTTTACTTTTCCGTCTACATTTTCTTTTACGATTGAAATTTCATTAGAAGCCATGACCGTTTTTTCAGCCATGTGCTCGCATGTAGCATTTGTACACCCTTTTGCGACACATTCTTCTTTAGACATCGAAGAACATACGCCCACTGTTGAACAACAAGACATTCCTGTATTTTCAGTAACAGTATGAGCATCGCTACCTAAAATTGGAGCAATTACTAAACCAATTAAACACGTTAATTTAATTAAAATATTCATGGATGGACCAGAAGTATCTTTAAATGGATCACCCACGGTATCACCAGTTACGGCAGCTTTGTGAGCATCAGAACCTTTGTAAGTCATTTCTCCGTTAATCATGACGCCTGCTTCAAACGATTTTTTAGCATTATCCCAAGCTCCACCTGCATTGTTTTGGAATACAGCCCAAAGCACCCCTGAAACGGTTACTCCAGCCATATAACCTCCTAGCATTTCTGCTACTAATTGGTTATTGTCAGGATAAACAACTATGCCTAATAAAACAATTGCAATTGGGAAACCAATGGTTAAAATTCCAGGCAACATCATTTCGCGTAAAGCGGCTTTTGTTGAAATTTCTACACATTTGCCATATTCTGGTTTTCCAGTTCCTTCCATAATTCCTGGAATTTCTTTGAATTGACGACGTACTTCATACACCATATCCATCGCTGCTTTTCCAACCGAGTTCATTGCCAAAGCAGAGAAAACCACTGGAATCATTCCGCCCACAAATAACATTGCTAAAACCGGAGCTTTGAAAATATTAATTCCGTCGATTCCTGTAAACGTTACATAAGCAGCAAACAAAGCTAATGAGGTTAATGCTGCCGAAGCAATTGCAAAACCTTTACCAGTTGCAGCTGTTGTATTTCCTACTGAATCTAAAATATCTGTTCTTGTTCTAACTTCTTTTGGCAATTCGCTCATTTCTGCAATTCCACCTGCGTTATCCGCAATTGGTCCGAAAGCGTCGATGGCTAATTGCATGGCCGTTGTCGCCATCATCGCCGAAGCGGCAAGAGCTACACCATAAAATCCAGCTAAAGAATAAGATGCCCAAATAGCACCAGCAAATAATAAAACCGTTGGAAAAGTTGAAATCATTCCAGTTGCTAAACCAGCAATCACGTTGGTTCCGGCTCCTGTTGATGATTTTTGCACGATTGCCATAACTGGTTTTGTGCCCAATCCGGTATAATATTCGGTTACTGATGAAATTACGCCACCCACTACTAATCCAACAAGCGTAGCATAAAACACACGCATAGATGAAATATCTTTTAAACCTTCGCCAAAGAATTCCATATTCATGGTTTCTGGCAACATATATCTAACTAAAACAAAACAAGAAATTGCGGTTAAACCGATAGAAACCCAGTTTCCAACATTTAAGGCACCTTGTACTTGTTTTTCTTTGGCATTATCTGACGTAATTTTGACAAGCATGGTTCCGATGATAGAAAATAAAATTCCGAAACCAGCGATGGCCATTGGTAATAAGATTGGTCCCATTCCTCCAAAACCTTGGTCAACAATATTGCCGCCCATGTCTTTAATTACATAATTACCCAAAACCATAGCCGCTAAAACTGTTGCGACATACGAACCGAATAAATCGGCACCCATTCCAGCAACATCTCCAACATTATCACCTACGTTATCGGCAATTGTAGCAGGATTTCGTGGATCATCTTCTGGAATACCCGCTTCTACTTTACCTACTAAATCGGCTCCTACATCGGCTGCTTTGGTATAAATACCTCCACCAACACGAGCAAACAACGCGATAGATTCTGCTCCAAGTGAGAAACCCGCTAAGGTTTCTAAAACAATGGTCATGGTTTCTGTATCTTGCCAAACCCCGCCCGAAAGCATGTGGAAAAAGATGATAAAAAACCCTGTAAGACCAAGTACTGCCAAACCAGCAACGCCTAATCCCATGACGGTTCCGCCACCAAAAGAAACTTTTAATGCTTGTGGCAAACTCGTACGAGCAGCCTGCGTTGTTCGGACATTTGTTTTTGTAGCGATTTTCATTCCCATATTTCCTGCCCAAGCAGAAAAAATAGCTCCGAAGATAAAAGCAACCACAATTAACAAGTGTGTTTTTACGCCAGGTATAAATGTAACTCCAGCCAAGACAAAACTTGCTCCAATTACAAAGAACGTTAATAATCGATATTCTGCTTTAAGGAAAGCCAATGCTCCTTCGTAGATGTAATCTGAAATTTCTTTCATCTTTCCATCTCCTGCATCTTGTTTTAGAACCCAGGATCTTTTTACTGCCATAAAAGCTAATCCTATTAATGCCATTACTATTGGCACATAAATCATAATTGAATCCATAAAAATGTATTTTATAATTTTTTTAACGGTTGCAAAAGTAGCAAAATAGGAATGAAAAAAGCAACATTCTTTGTGTAATGTTGCTTTTTTAAATAAAATAGTAAAAAAATTTAGCGAATACTAAATAATCCTGCTGGCTTGTTTTCAATTTCGGCAAAACGGTTGACACATTTTTCGATGATTTCTTTGGCTTCTAACACATCGCCCCAGCCTTCTACATCGACTCTTTTTTGTTCTAAATCTTTATAGACTTGGAAAAAATGTTCAATTTCTTTTAGTAAATGTGGGTTTACATCTGATAAATCGTTGAGTTTATTCCAAATTGGATCAGAAACTGGCACACAAATTACTTTTTCGTCTGGGCCTTTTTCGTCGGCCATATGGAAAACTCCGATTGGCTTCACTTCCATCACACAACCCGGAAAAGTAGGCTCGGTAACCAAGACTAAAACATCCAATGGGTCGCCATCTAATGCTAAAGTTTCAGGAATAAACCCGTAATCGGCTGGATACATCATCGAGGAAAATATCATCCGATCATAGCGGATTTTTTTTAATTCAAAATCGTATTCATATTTATTACGGCTTCCTTTTGGGATTTCAATTAAGACATCAAACGATTGTAGTTTGGCTGCACTCATAAAGTTTATGTTTTAAAATTCAAGACCACAAAGGTACGTTGTAATCTCGTAATAGCTTCCTTCTATTGCATTTTTGTTAAAAATCGAATATCCGTTGCAGATGTTTGAGAAGTATGAAAAAAAATCGAAAAAATGTTTGAAATTAAAAATGAAAACTAGTTTAGCAACGTTTAAATTTTTTAAATTAGTACCGGAAATAAAATTTAAATAGTCTAGTTGGTTAGCTGAATTAAATCCCATTGCTTTAAAAATATCATTTTGGAAAGAATAGAAACTAAAAATAGTATAATTAAATAACACATTATCTCTTTGCAAATTAATTGCAAAAAGGTGTCAATAACATTAAAATGAAAAAACTATATATTATCTTTCTTTTAGCAAATTTTTACTGCTATAGTCAAATTATTAATATCCCTGATCCTCATTTTAAGGCTTTGCTGCTACAAGCAGACACTGATAATGACATTGCTGGATTAGTAAAAATTGATATGAACAACAATGGTGAAATAGAGCAAAACGAAGCTCAGTTAGTTTATGTTTTTGTTTTTCCTCCCGGTAACATAAGTAGTTTAGTAGGAATAGAATATTTTACTAATCTAATGTATTTTAGTTGTCCGACTAATCAAATTATATCATTAGACTTAAGCAACTTAACGCAATTAATTACTTTAGGTCTTGGAGCCAATCAGTTAACAAATTTAAACTTAACAGGTTTAACCAATTTAGAGTTTATTAATTGCGGTGGTAATCAAATCACCGAACTTGATTTTTCAACTTTAACGGCATTAGAAGTTATAATTTGTGGACAAAATTTATTTACTGAATTGGATTTTAGTAATAATCCTGTATTTGATCAACTTCGAGCAGATGAATGTCCTAATTTAACAACTATAAAAATAAACAATAATTATCAGCAAATTTTCACACAAACACCATATAATAGTTGCTGGGTTAACAACCCTAATTTGGTCAACATTTGTGTGGATGCCAATGAGGTTACACCTATTCAAACATTTCTAAGTAATTGTAACATCACGCAACCCATAAACATTTATACGGATTGTGCGTTGAGCAACGATGATTTTGTTGACACAGCCTTTAAGTTAGTTCCAAATCCAACAAAAGGAACTGTATTTTTTGATAATAGTGTAAACACGTTTAATACAGTTCGTGTATATAATTATCTTGGACAAGAAATTTTGAGTAAAAAGTTGAATCCCGTTTTTGATGAAAACGTTGATTTAGAAAACGTTGCTAAAGGAATTTACATTTTGAAATTAGAAGATGGAAACCAAAGTTTCACTACAAAAATCATAAAAGAATAATTCTAAAAATAAAACCCAAACGAACCTTTTACCGTAAAGTTATTTGTGCCAGGTAAATCGCGGTAATTTCCTCGCCAGGTACAATCTAAACGAAAGACTTTAAAGATGTTTCCTATTCCGAAACCATATTCCCAATAGGGTTTGGTTGGAGCAAGGTAATTTAAGGTGGAGGCGTTTAATTGTCTGTTTTCAGCTGACACATCGCCAACAACCGTTCGGATGGAAACAATTTCACGTAAGTTTAGTTTTCGAACTCCTGGAATTCTAGAGAACAATCGCCCTAAAAAGTGATGTTCTAATTGAAACGTAGCATATTCATCAGAAACAAATTCGTAGAAATTTAAATTATTAAACGTGTTGTCAATAATAAAATAAGATTGATTACCCGGAATGACACTCAATAAACCTAACGGCACTGCTCCAAAGGTTTTTCCTGCTTCGGTAATGATATTTAAACGTCCAAAACCACCAACTAAAACAGGTTGCTTGAGGTATATTTGCAACTTCTGGTAATCAAAATCACTATCTAAAACTCCTTTATATCCATTACTATAACTTACAAAAAAGCGGGAATACGGACTGTCTACGATACCTCTTTCTACGCCATAACCATAGGTTTTTCGCCCTGGCGTATAATCGATTGAAAAAGACATTTCCGATTGTTTCACCTCTGATTGAATGGTAGTTTGAGACGCATCAGTATAATAATCTAAGCTAAAAGTATCGGAAGCTGACTTTAAAGTACGGTAAGAAATCCCAGCTTCAAAAGTGACGTTTTTTATGGGTTCAATGTTTGCTGAAAGTGTACTTAAATTGATACTTGTCAAATTTGTATTTGAGCCGCTCATAAACAATCCAGTTGAGGCAAAACTTCTACCGAGTACATTATTGGTAGTGGTTAAGTTGGCTCCGATTTGCTCGATGTCACGACGGTTTCCTCCTTCTAAAATCAAGCGATTTTTCGGATTGAGCAGTATTTTTCCTGAAAGACCATATTTCACCTGATTATCTTTAAACCCATAGGCGGTATAGCCTTGAAGTCGCCACGGGTCATTTCGTCCAAAATAAGTTCTTCCGCCAACACGCAAACGCAATCCTTCGACATCACTATAACCAACCGTAGAAAAGATAGGCCCAAAATCAAAATTATTCATCTCGACATAGCCACTTCCTAAAATGGTGACAAGACTATACATTTGTTTAAATTTTTTGACCGTTTGCAAGGTGTCTAACATTTTATAAACGCCTAACTCATCTTTGCTTAAACTTTCAAAACGGTTCTCTGCCCAGTAATCATCGGGCTGATTATAAACAGCATTGTCTATAAAATTGATTTCTTCTTTATAAAACTCTTTTGGTTTTTCTTGGTTAAATTGATGATTTTTATATAAGGTCGTTCGTTTGCCATAAACACCTTGTGATTCTTCCTTCTTATTGAAGGCAAAATCAGACATCATGTGGTCGCGTTTCAAAAGAAAAACTGAATCATTCACTACATCAAAATCTTGTTCAATATAAATTTCTTTCACCCAGTTAATGTTGGCACTTTTGGTCACGCCCATTTTAATGGATTTCACAGCAAACGTAGTGTCATTGACCCAAAAATCGCCTTTAAATGTTAATTCTCCTTTTCTTCTAGGATAATAGACAATGTTGTAACACCATTTTTTATCAATAAACATACTGTCTACCAACGCGTAATTGTAGACATCAATTCCTGTTCGTGACAACGGGCTTACAAAATCTTTTGCGAAAAATTTTAGATAATTATCATAAATATCATATTCTGAATACAATTCTTTTACGAAAGTAATTACTTGTTGGTTGTTATTAAATCCTGAATTTTTATTGGCTTTAATGATTTCTTTTTCTTTATTAATGACGTTGTTTCCGAAGACTTCAGAAATGGCTTCATTAATAAAAATAGGTAAATATGTTTTTCCGGTAATGGCCGAGGTATCCATTTGTTCAAAAACGAATTCCATTCCTTTGAAAAGCTTACTTTTCATGGTTGTACTGTCGATTGTATTTAAATCAAATTCGATTTTTTCATACTTATCATATTGATATTGATCAAATTGACGCAATCCATTCATTCGTTTTCGTGCCCAAATTTTTCGTAAAATATCAATGGCAGGATTATTCTTTTTGGATAGTTTTCCGGAAACCAAAACAACTTCTCGTAAGGTTTCTCCTTCAACCAATTGCACTTTAAGGTTATAGGTAACTGCTTTTGTTAAATTTATTTCTTGAGGCGTATATCCGATAAACGAAACAACTAAAATAGGATGACTTTTTGCCGATTCAAGATAAAATTTCCCATTTTCATTAGTGATGACACCTTCGGAAGAATTTTTAAAATAGACATTCGCAAAAGGAATTGGTTCGTTATTATCGTCCACAACAATTCCACTAACTTTGGATTGAGCAAACAAAGCAGCCGAAAATAATAGTAGGATTAGTAAATAAATTGAGGGAGACTTCATAATATTAAAAAAAACTTCATCAAAAACAGGTTGATGAAGTTTCAAATATAGTAGATAATTATATTATTTATACATTACTTTCTTGACAGCCTTAATTACATCAGTAGAATTAGGCAACCATTCTTTCAACAAAACGGGTGAGAAAGGAGCGGGAGTATCTGCTGTTGTGATGCGTTGAATCGGAGCATCCAAATAATCAAAAGCTCTTTCCTGAACCATGTAGGTAATTTCTGAAGCGACACTAGCAAAAGGCCAAGCTTCTTCTAAAACTACCAATCGATTTGTTTTTTTAACAGATTTCAGAATCGCATCGTAATCCATCGGACGAACGGTGCGTAAGTCGATGATTTCACATGAAATTCCTTCTTTTGCTAATTCATCAGCCGCTTCATATGCTTCTTTAATGATTTTTCCAAAAGAAACAATGGTCACATCATTTCCTTCTCTTTTAATTTCAGCAACGCCTAATGGAATAGTATATTCTCCTTCAGGAATTTCCATTTTGTCACCATACATTTGTTCTGATTCCATAAAAATTACGGGATCATTATCACGAATAGCCGATTTTAATAAGCCTTTTGCATCATACGCATTCGATGGAACGACTACTTTTAGACCTGGCGTATTGGCAAACCAACTTTCAAAAGCTTGTGAATGTGTCGCAGCTAACTGACCCGCAGAAGCAGTTGGTCCACGAAAAACCATCGGCATAGAAAATTGTCCAGCAGACATTTGTCGCATTTTAGCGGCATTATTTATAATTTGGTCAATTCCAACTAACGAGAAGTTAAAAGTCATGAATTCTACAATTGGCCGACAACCATTCATAGCTGAACCAACGGCAATACCAGCAAAACCAAGTTCTGCAATTGGCGTATCGATAACTCGTTTTGGCCCAAATTCATCTAACATTCCTTTGGAAGCTTTATATGCTCCATTATATTCGGCCACTTCTTCACCCATTAAATAGATGCTTTCATCACGACGCATTTCTTCGCTCATGGCCTCACAAATCGCTTCTCTAAATTGAACTGTTTTCATATCGAATTTTTCTTTAAATCTTTAAATCGAAAGGCAAAAATAATTAATTTTAATCATTTTCAAGCTAAAATCTCAAGCAAAATAGCATTTCAAAAAGTAATTTTAAAAATTGAATTATTTTAAAACTTTTTGATTTGTGCGAACTTGACTATAAATTTTAAAAACAAACCCTACGAAAACGATATATTAGCGAAAATTTAGTATGCATGCATATAAAATATAGAAAATTTATTTGTACTTTCGTAACCTTAAAATAATCATAACTTTATTATATGAAAATATTAGTTTGCATCAGTCACGTACCTGATACTACGTCTAAAATCAATTTTGTGAACGGTGATTCTGAATTTGATACCAATGGCGTTCAATTTGTAATTAACCCTAATGATGAATTTGGTTTAACCAGAGCCGTTTGGATTCAAGAACAACAAGGAGCTACGGTTACTGTAGTGAATGTAGGCGGACCAGATACCGAACCTACTTTACGAAAAGCCTTAGCTATTGGAGCAAATGAAGCTATTCGGGTAAATGCTGCACCAACCGATGGTTTTTATGTTGCTAAACAATTAGCCGAAGTAGCTAAAAATGGTCAATATGACTTAATTATTTGCGGAAAAGAGTCGCTAGATTATAATGGTGGAATGGTTCCTGGAATGGTAGCCAGTTTATTAGATTATAACTTTGTCAATGCTTGTATCGACATAAAAGTTGATGAAGGAAGTGCCACTGTAATTCGAGAAATTGATGGTGGAAAAGAAACAATATCTGCTTCTTTACCTTTAGTTATTGGAGGTCAAAAAGGCTTGGTGGAAGAAAAGGATTTACGCATTCCAAACATGCGGGGCATCATGACCGCACGAACTAAAGCCTTAACGGTTCTTGAACCTGTGGAGGCCAATGTAAAAACTAAAGCTGTAAAATTTGAGAAACCTGCTCCAAAATCGGCTGTAAAACTAATTTCGGCAGACAACTTAGATGAATTAATTAATTTGTTACATAACGAAGCGAAAGTAATCTAATTCAATAGTAAATTTCAACATTAAAAATAAACAGTATGTCATTATTAATATATGCAGAATCGGCAGAAGGAAAATTCAAAAAAGTAGCTTTTGAATTAGCATCATATGCCAAAAAAATAGCAGAATCATTAGGCACGACCCTAACTGCAGTAACCATTAACGCAGGAGATGTTTCTGAATTGTCTAAATACGGAGTAGACAAAGTATTAAAAGTTACCAACGATAAATTAGCCACGTTCAATGCGAAGGCTTATGCCGATGTAATCAAACAAGCCGCCCAAAAAGAAAACGCTAAAGTAATTGTGCTTTCGTCTTCTACAGACAGTATTTACCTTGCTCCTATTGTTGCTATCGGACTAGAAGCTGGCTATACCTCTAATGTGGTTAGTTTGCCATTAAGCACTTCTCCTTTCCAAGTAAAAAGAAATGCTTTTTCTAGTAAAGCATTTACCGTTACGGAAGTTTCTACAGACGTAAAAGTAATTGGTTTAGCAAAAAACTCTTACGGTATTATTGAAACAAATGCCAATCTTACAACAGAAGATTTTTCGCCAAATTTAAACGAAGGGGATTTTGCTGTGAAAATTGAAAAAGTTGAAAAAGTAACAGGCAAAGTAACGATTGCGGATGCAGAAATTGTTGTTTCTGGTGGAAGAGGACTAAAAGGACCTGAAAACTGGGGCTTAATTGAAGATTTAGCTGCCGTTCTTGGAGCAGCAACTGCTTGTTCTAAACCTGTTTCAGATTTAGGATGGCGACCGCATAGCGAACACGTAGGTCAAACAGGAAAACCCGTTGCTACTAACTTATATATTGCTATAGGAATTTCTGGAGCCATTCAGCATATTGCTGGAATTAATGCTTCAAAAGTTAAAGTTGTTATCAATACCGATCCCGAAGCTCCTTTTTTCAAAGTAGCCGATTATGGAGTCGTGGGCGATGCTTTTGAAATTATTCCTAAATTAACTCAAAAATTAAAAGAATTTAAAGCTCAAAATTCATAATTTTTTATAAATTGTGCCCCTATTGGGCTGTCTAAATGGAGATAGTTGTATCTTTGTTTAGATAGCCCAATTTTTTAATACTAATTTACTCTAAGTTTATCATACTTAGCACGTTGCACAATATCATATGAGTCTTGTAAAATTAGCCATAAAAGGAATTTCCTATAGCCAAACCCAAAATGGGGCTTATGCTTTAATCCTAAATGAAGTGGATGGAGAGCGAAAACTACCCATTGTCATAGGAGCATTTGAAGCACAATCAATTGCGATTGCCCTTGAAAAAGACATAAAACCACCAAGACCACTCACCCACGATTTATTTAAAAACTTTGCCGACCGCTTTGATATTGTGGTCAAACAAGTCATTATTCATAAATTAGTTGACGGAGTTTTCTATTCTAGTATTATTTGCGAACGAGACAAAATTGAAGAGATTATTGATGCTCGAACTTCCGATGCGATTGCTTTAGCTTTACGATTTAATGCTTCGATTTTTACTTATAAAAACATTCTAGATAAAGCAGGAATCTACTTAAAAGGAAATTCTTCGGATATAGAAGGATTTGAAAGTGAAGAAATTCTAACCGAACCAGAAACATTTGGCAAAGAAGAATTGGTCTCCAAAGATAGTTACAGCAACAAAACAGTCCAAGAACTCTATGAATTGTTAAATGAAGCGGTACAGCAGGAAGATTATGAAAAAGCAGCCAAAATTAGAGATGAAATCTCTAAAAAAGAATCCTAGAAATTGTGCTTAAATTTAAAAGAAAGACTACCTAAAACATTATAAAAAATGTATAAAAAAATATTACTGTTTTCTTTAACCTTATTGTGTGTATTTGGTTTACAAGCTCAAGAACTAGAGCGAAAATGGCAACTCAACGCTTCTACAACAGACTATTTAGAATTAAAAGAAGGCGGTTATGATTTAAAAATTAGTTCTGATAGCCTCGTTCAAAAAGGCGATTATTTGGTTCAAGACAATTATCTTTTTTTATTTGAAAATGGTGCCGATGCTCCAACAAAACGGTTTACCATCGAAACCAAATCTGATTCGGTTTTGACCTTAAAATCTAAAGACAAAGCCTATTCGTTTTTTTCTTCTAATAAAATCAAACCAATTAATCCAAAATCGGAATTAATTGTGAGTCAAGGTCTTTCTTTTACCAGCATTTGGAAAGGTATTTTGGGTATGCTTTCGCTATTGGCCTTAGCTTACGTGTTTAGTGCCAATAAAAAAGCGATTAATTGGAAAACAGTTGGCATAGGAATTGGAGCTCAATTAATTTTAGCCATTGGCGTATTAAAAGTTGATTTTGTTAAAGCTGGTTTTGAATTTGTTGGTGGCTTATTTGTTAATGTTCTTGATTTTACTCGTGCGGGAAGCGAATTTTTATTGGGTGGCATGATGAATGTTGATAATTTTGGCTTCATCTTTTTGTTTCAAGTTTTGCCAACAATTATCTTCTTTTCAGCCTTAACCTCTTTATTATTTTATTTAGGCATCATTCAAATTGTGGTAAAAGGTTTAGCGATGCTCCTCACTAAATTATTAGGAATATCTGGTGCAGAAAGCCTTTCCGTTGCTGGAAATATCTTTTTGGGTCAAACCGAAGCTCCCTTAATGATTAAAGCTTACCTCGAAAAAATGAACAAAAGTGAAATGCTTTTGGTCATGGTTGGTGGAATGGCAACGGTGGCAGGTGGCGTTTTAGCCGCCTATATTGGTTTCCTTGGCGGAAATGATCCTGTGCTTCGATTAGAATTTGCCAAACACCTCTTGGCTGCCTCTGTCATGGCTGCACCAGGTGCAATTGTTGTTTCTAAAATACTTTATCCACAAACCGAAAATGTAAATACTGAAGTTGAAGTTTCCAAAGAAAAGATAGGCTCTAATATATTGGATGCCATTGCAACCGGAACCTCTGAGGGATTAAAGCTAGCGGCCAATGTAGCTGCAATGTTATTAGTATTTATCGCCTTTATCGCTATGATTAACGCGACGTTGGGTTGGGTTGGAAGTTGGTCTGGTTTAAATGAAGTTATTGCAAACTATACGCCGTATGATCAATTCTCGTTAGAAACCGTTTTAGGAATCGTATTTTCTCCTTTAATGTGGCTGATTGGTGTTGCAAAAGAAGACATCATGCTCATGGGTCAATTGTTGGGAATTAAATTAGCCGCTTCTGAATTTGTTGGTTATATTCAATTGGCCGAATTAAAAAATACCGCCAATGCGATTCATTTTACGTATGACAAATCGGTGATTATGGCGACGTATATGTTATGCGGGTTTGCCAATTTTGCTTCAATCGGAATACAAATTGGAGGGATTGGTTCATTAGCTCCTGGTCAACGAAAAACACTATCCGAATTTGGATTAAAAGCTGTAATTGGTGGAAGTTTAGCTTCATTACTGTCTGCGACCATTGCAGGAATGATTATTGGGTAACACTTTTGTTATTTCAAATTCGATTCTGATTTTTTAATACTATCATTCAACTAAATTAAAAAGTGAAGGAGTTAAGACTAATTCAGCTTGACAAAAAAATGCAAACTATTTAAATTAAAAAAATGCAACAATACCACGACTTAGTAAAACACGTTTTAGAAAATGGAACGCAAAAAGGTGACCGAACTGGAACAGGAACCAAAAGTGTATTTGGTTATCAAATGCGTTTTGATTTAAGCGAAGGTTTTCCGATGGTTACCACAAAAAAATTACATTTAAAATCGATTATATATGAATTGCTTTGGTTTTTAAAAGGCGATACAAACATTGATTATTTAAAAGAAAACGGTGTTAAGATTTGGGATGAATGGGCTGATGAAAACGGCGATTTAGGCCCCGTTTACGGACATCAATGGCGAAATTGGAATAATGAAGAAATTGATCAAATTTCAGAGTTAATCGAAACATTGAAAACGAATCCAAATAGTAGAAGAATGTTGGTTTCCGCATGGAATCCATCCGTTTTACCAGATACTTCCAAATCATTTTCTGAGAATGTAGCTAATGGAAAAGCCGCACTTCCTCCCTGTCACGCATTTTTTCAATTTTATGTAGCAGACGGAAAACTAAGCTGTCAATTATACCAACGCAGTGCCGATATTTTTTTAGGTGTTCCGTTCAATATAGCTTCTTATGCCTTATTTACTTTAATGGTAGCCCAAGTTTGCAACTTACAAGTTGGTGATTTCATTCACACTTTTGGTGATGCACATATTTATAATAATCATATGGAACAATTGGAATTACAATTATCTAGAGAGCCAAGATCCTTACCAAAAATGATTTTAAATCCGGATATTAAAAATATTTTCGATTTTAACTTTAACGATTTCACCTTAGAAGGTTATGACCCGCATCCACATATAAAAGGAATTGTAGCAATTTAAAAATAAAAAAAATCCGTTTGAAGTTGATTCAAACGGATTTTTTTTTATTTTGAGAAGTTTTAAACAGCTACCACACTATTTTCTGCAGCTGCAAAATCATTCCATTTAAAAGCATCTGCTTCTGCCTCATTCACATATTCTCCGTCTACTAAATAACGAAATTCATACGAATTAGAAGCAGGCAATTCAAAAGTTGCTTTGAAAGTGCCGTTTTTCAACTTACTTAATTCGCCTTCTGCGGGATTCCAATTGTTAAAATCTCCAATTACTGCTGCTGATTTAGCTTCTTTAGCCTCGATTGAAAAAGTTACTTTACAAACAGGTTTTGTTTTTATAAATTGTTTCTTAATTGCCATAACTATCTAATTTTTAATATTATGCTGCAAAGAAACAAATAGAATGTTACATATCAAATCATTAGAATCACTTTTATCATATTAACAAAAAGAGTCCAAAAAAAAAGAAAAATTATTAGTTTAAAGCTCTTTAAACTAAAAGATAAAAACCGTCAAACGGTTTCGTAGTCCATTATGTGTAAAAATATTTTTTTCTTTTTTAAAAAATACTACCTTTAAAAACAAAAAAATAGATCAATTATGGAAATCGATAAAGATCAACATGAGCAATATGAATATGCTCGTAGACGATTAAAACAAAAGAAAAGACTGTATTATCATTTTGTTTTGTTTTTAATTGGAAGTTTGTTTTTGTTTTTAGCAGAACGTTTTTTTAACATGCACCCGTTTCAAGGATGGTATCTTTGGACGATAACTATTTGGTTTTTCCTTTTCATTCTTCATTTTATAAAGGTGTATATCACCGACCGATTTATGAATAAAACTTGGGAGAGAGAACAGATTAATCGATTAGTCGCAAAACAAGAACAACGAATCAAGCAATTAGAACAAAAAATTGAAAATGATTTAAAATAAACACGCATGATTATTATGATTGCTGCTGCGGCAGAAAATAATGCCTTGGGCAAAGACAACGATTTAGTTTGGCATTTGCCCGATGATTTTAAGCGATTTAAAAACTTAACTTCTGGACATCCCATTATTATGGGAAGAAAAACGTTTGAAAGTTTTCCTAAACCGCTTCCAAATCGTTTACACATTATTATAACTCGTCAAAAAGAGTACCAGTTTGACGGATGTTTAGTTGCATCTAGCCTCGAAAAAGCATTATCACTTATACCAAAAAACCAAGATGCTTTTATTATTGGAGGTGGTGAAATATATAAACAAGCATTGCCTTTTACAGATAAAATTGAATTAACTCGCGTGCATCAATCTTTTGATGCCGACACTTATTTTCCGGAAATTAATCCTGACAAATGGCTCCTCATTCAGGAAGAATATCATCCGAAAGACGAAAAACATGCAGTAGATTTTACCTATCAAACATTCATTAGAAAATAAAAAAAAACATCTCGAAAATTCGAGATGTTTAGAACCAATGTTTTTAGTTTCGAGAATAAGCTTATTCAAGCAGCAATATCTGATAACTTAATATAAAAATCACTACTGCCAAAAACACTCCAGAAATGAAGATAATGACATTAGCAAACCTTTGAGAATACATCTCAAAGAAGCCTTTAATACCAAATACCACAAAGGTACTAAAAGCGAAAAAAACTAAAATTTCCAAAAACAAATTTAACCCTAAGAACGTTTGTGGCACCCCAACTTCAATTCCGCTTAAAAAAGCGAAATTGTTGATAATGCTAACAAGAAGAAATGTGATGACTAGTGCCAGTAGTATCCATTTTATTTCCGCTTTTAACACTCTCGATAACATAATAGTAAACAGTTGATTCATAATGTAAAATTGCATATTATCAACCACTTGTACAATACCTATTTTTAGGGGTTTTTGCAATATCCCTAAATTTAGGGATATTTTGTTTAATTTTATTTTAAAAAGATTAAACACTATATCTTCTATCCTACTTGTTAGAAGCAAGAGAATAGTTTATATTTGCCTAAAATTTTGTGCATGACTAAAAATATCACTCCTTATAAAGATTCTACGCTTGGAAAGAAAGAACAAGTAGCTCAAATGTTTGATGCCATTTCAGGAAATTATGATGGATTAAATCGGGTTATTTCTTTTGGAACAGATATAAAATGGCGGAAAAAAGTGTTAGCAATAGTAAAATCTAAAAACCCAACTTCTGTTTTAGACATTGCAACTGGAACTGGTGATTTAGCCATTTTAATGTCGGAATCAGGAGCGTCTAAAATTGTAGGCTTAGATATTTCTGCTGGAATGCTTGAAGTAGGCAGAAAAAAAATTGCAGAAAAAAAATTATCCAATAAAATTGAAATGATTTTAGGCGATTCAGAAAAAATGCCTTTTGAAGACAATTCCTTTGATGCAATTACCGTTGCTTTTGGGGTTCGGAATTTTGAAACTTTAGAAAAAGGATTAGCAGAAATTTTACGTGTTTTAAAACCAAACGGAATTTTTGTGATATTAGAAACATCTGTTCCTGAAAAATTTCCGTTTAAACAAGGTTATCAATTTTATTCTAAAAACATCTTACCTTTAATAGGTAGAATTTTTTCAAAAGATGATTCTGCTTACCAATACCTTTCAGAATCTGCTTCTGTTTTTCCTTATGGAGAAGCTTTAAACAATATTTTGAGAAAAATTGGGTTTATAGACGTAGAATCAAATCCACAAACATTTGGGGTAGCAACTATCTATGCAGCATCTAAAAAATAAAATGAAAAAATTTAGCTTTCTTTTCATACTACTATTAAGTCTACAATCCAATGCCCAATTCAGTGGTGTTTTTGGTAAAGACCCGATTGTTAACTTAGAAAATTTTGACAAACAACGCGTTTATTGGGGTTATTTTCTAGGATTCAATTCTTTAGATTTTAAGATTGATCAAAACATTCCAACTGATGAGATTTTAGTAAATACTTCAATCGGATTCAATGTTGGATTAGTAGGTGATTTACGACTTTATGATTACATCAACTTACGCTTTGAACCTGGCTTGTATTACACGCAAAGAGACCTTACTTTTCCGGGTTTTGACAATCAATTTGATGCCGTTCGACAAGTAAAGTCGACTTATATCTTTTTTCCTTTACTGCTAAAATTTTCTTCTTTACGAACAGGGAATATTCGTCCTTTTTTAGTTGGCGGAGTTTCAACATCAATTAACTTATCAAGTAATGCCAATTCGACAGACGATAATTCAAACAATCGGTTTCGGATGAATAAATGGACTAATTATTATGAAGTAGGTTTTGGGATTGATTTTTATTTGGAATACTTTAAATTTTCCCCTTCCATTCGTGGTGTTTTTAGTCTAAATGACGAATTAATTCGAGATAATGACCCGAATAGTCCGTGGACTTCATCCGTTGACGCCATGCAAACGCGTGGGATTTTTATCAATTTCACCTTTCATTAATTTGTTCTTCGAAATTCGCTTAATAAAATAGCCGTAGCTGTTGCGACATTTAAGCTCTCGGCTTTTTGGATATTACCAAAACGAGGAATACTAATTTTTGAAGTAATTTTAGAAGCTATAAGGTCACTTATACCATTCGCTTCATTCCCTAAAACCAAAATTCCATTGGTAGAAAGTGACGATTCATAGACGTTTTTTCCATCCATAAAAGCACCATAAATAGGTAAAGAAGTTTCTTTTAAAAAGACATTTAAATCGGTATAAATCACATTTACTCGACTGATAGAGCCCATTGTTGCTTGAATAACTTTCGGATTATAAAGGTCAACAGTTTCTGTAGAACACACCAACTGTTCAACCCCAAACCAATCACATAAACGAATAATTGTGCCTAAATTTCCAGGGTCTCGAATAGCGTCCAAGCAAACAACTAAACCACTTAGGTCCATCACTTTTGATTTTGGCATTCTAAAAACCGCTAAACAATCGTTTGGCGTTTTTAAACAACTTATCTTTGATAGATCAGCTGTAGAAATTAGTTCTGGAACAAAAGTTGCTACCGCATTTAATGCAGAATTTGTTGTGAAGAAAAATTCGGCTTCAAAGCCAGCCAAAAATAATTCCTCGATGACTTTAATTCCTTCTGCAATGAAAAGCTGGGCTTCATTTCTATACTTTTTTTGATGTAAACTCGTAATTCGTTTAATTTGATTTTTACTAAGCATAAAAAAATGTACTTTTGAATTAAATTTGTTACTCCTTTGAAAAGAATCACTGCAAAAATATCATTTATAATTGTAATAGCTTTATTATTCTATGCTTGTAATGCTATCAAAAGAGTTCCAGACGGTAAAAATCTACTCGTTGAAACAGAACTATTGGTAGATGGCCGAAAAGTTAAAACAGAAGAAGTTACGAATTTAATTGTACAAAAACCCAATACGCAATTCTTAAGACGCCCACTAAGTTTATACGTGTACAATTGGGCTCAACCCAATCCGGATTCGCTTTTTGCAGAAAAATTTATTAAAGACACCCTCCGATTTAAACGATTATCAAAACTCTTATCTGAGAAACAAGTTTATCGTTTAGGCGAATCTTTTTGGCACAGTGGCGTTCATAAATTTCTAAAAAAAACAGGGGAACCACCAGTTATCATTGACGATAGCAGAACTAAAAAAACCTTATACAAACTGCAATCTTATTATTTTAATGAAGGTTATTTTAAAGTAAAAGCAGAAGCTAAAACAGATTCAGTTGGATTAAAAAAAGTAAAATCAACCTATACCGTTACGCTGGGCACTGCTTATGTTATTGATAGCATTAGCAGAAAAATAGATTCTCCTGACTTAGATTCATTATATCTTATAACCGAGAAAAATTCTTTAATAAAAAAAGGAGAACGCTATAATTCGGCCAACTTTGAAGAAGAACGCAATCGATTAACTGCTTTTTTTAGAAATAACGGAGTCTATAATTTTCAACAAAACTATATTAGTTACGATGTTGATACCATATCTACAGGCAATAAAGCCAATATTAATTTATTGATTGGCAATTATTCTTATCGCTCTGGAGATTCATTAGTAATGAAACCGTTTGAGATTTATAAAATTAGTGACGTCAACATTTATACTGATAATCCGAACTCAAAAAACAAAGTAAAAATTACGGATACAGTTACCTATAACAATTTTAATATTTATAGTTCGTCCAAGTTCAAATATAAGCCCAAAGCTATTACGGATGCTATTTTTATCACAAAAGGGTCTGTTTATAGCGACTTAAGGAATAATTTAACCTCACGTTCTTTATCTAATTTCAGGATTTTCAATTATCCAACTATATTATATGAAGTCAATAAAAAAGACAGCCTTTCTAATAGCTTAATTAGTAATATTTATCTGAGTCCCAGAAAAAAATATACGATGGCCCCTTCAATTGATTTAACCCATTCTGACATTCAAGATTTTGGTATTACGGCGAATCTATCATTAGGAATCAGAAACGTATTTAATGGTGCGGAAACATTTGACATTTCAGCCAGAGGAAACATAGGCTCTTCACAAGATATTGCCAATCCGAATGATCAATTTTTCAATATTTCTGAAATTGGTTTAGATGCCAAGCTTAGTTTTCCTAGAATTTTATTTCCGTTTAGCACCGATAAGATTATTCCTAAAAACATGCTGCCTTCCACCCAAATTAGCGGTGGTTTTGCCAAGCAAAAGAACATCGGATTAGATAAAGAAAATTTCACAAGTGCTTTTAATTATAAATGGACTCCCAAAAGAAATAATTCTTTGAGTTTTGACTTGGTTAATATTCAATATGTGAAAAACATCAATGTGAGCAACTATTTCAACGTTTATCGGTCTTCCTATGATGCTTTAAATTCGGTTTCACAAAATTATGATGCGAATCCTACTTATTATGATACGGATGGTGATTTAATAATTGAATCTGGTACCAATGGTTTTTTAAATGATGTATTAGGTGCTAATCCAACTATTTTTCCTTCAACAGAAGACATGAACGAAATTAAAAATATTGATGATCGAAAAAACAGATTAACCGAAAACAACTTTATTTTAGCGTCAAGTTTTAATTATTCAACTTCCTCCAAAAAAGGAATTTTAGATAATGATTTTGCAGTTTTTAGAACAAAAATTGAATCCGCCGGAAATGTTTTATCCTTATTTTCTGGAGCTTCTAACCAGCCATTAGGTCCAAATGGTAATAAAACAATTTTTGATGTAGAATATTCTCAATACATAAAAACGGAAGTAGAATTCATCAAACATTTTGAATTTCGAAAAAACAGTGTGATTGCTTCAAGAGCTTTTATCGGAATGGCCATTCCTTACGGAAATTCACAAAACATTCCTTTTTCACGTTCTTATTTTGCTGGTGGCTCTAACGACAATCGAGCTTGGCAACCATATAGTTTGGGTCCGGGAAGTAGTAATGCCCAAAATGACTTTAATGATGCTAACTTAAAAATCGCCTTTAACACCGAATACCGATTTAAAGTTTTTGGCCAAGTGCGTGGAGCATTGTTTGTGGATGTTGGTAATATTTGGAACTTTTTAGACAACGTTGATATTTCGGGAGCCCAATTCACAGGACTCAGTTCTTTAAAAGATATTGCGGTAGGTTCTGGATTTGGAATTCGATATGATTTCGGTTTTGTGGTGGCTCGTTTTGACTTTGGTTTTAAAACTTACAATCCCGCAAAAGCAAGTGGAGATCGTTGGTTTCAAGAGTATAACTTTAGCAACTCCGTCTTTAATGTAGGGATAAACTATCCGTTCTAAAACGTTATTGTTCATAATTAAATAAAAAACACTTACTTTGATAAGCTAATTTATACCTAATAATTTCACTAAACCTTTTTTAATTATTATTTTTGTTGTCTTAACTAATACACAATCAACATGGCTCATAACATAAAACCAGGTGTTGCAACCGGAGATCAAGTACAAGAAATTTTCAATTATGCCAAATCAAAAGGCTTTGCTTTGCCTGCGGTAAACGTAATTGGGTCGAGTTCTATTAATGGCGTTATGGAAACAGCAGCTAAATTAAATGCTCCTGTGATTATTCAATTTTCTAACGGAGGTGCCGCTTTTAATGCTGGTAAAGGACTTTCAAACGAGGGTCAAAAAGCAGCAATTTTAGGTGCAATTGCTGGTGCAAAACACATTCATGCCTTAGCAGAAGCTTATGGTGCAACTGTCATTTTACACACAGACCATTGTGCAAAAAACTTATTACCTTGGATTGACGGTTTGCTCGATGCGTCAGAAAAGCATTTTGCAGAAACAGGAAAACCGCTTTATTCTTCGCACATGATTGACTTATCCGAAGAACCGATTGAAGAAAACATTCACATTTGCAAGGAATACTTAGCTCGAATGAGCAAGATGGGAATGACGTTAGAAATAGAATTAGGGGTAACCGGAGGTGAAGAAGACGGCGTAGACAACTCTGATGTAGACAGCTCAAAATTATATACACAACCCGATGAAGTGAGCTTCGCTTATGAAGAATTAATGAAAATTAGTCCTCGTTTTACTATCGCAGCGGCTTTTGGAAACGTACACGGTGTTTACAAACCAGGAAATGTGAAATTGACACCTATCATTCTTAAAAATTCACAAGATTTTGTACAACAAAAATTCAATACTAGTAAAAACCCAATTGATTTTGTTTTCCATGGCGGATCAGGTTCATCTATAGAAGAAATTAGAGAAGCAATCACTTATGGTGTAATTAAAATGAATATAGATACCGATTTACAGTTTGCTTTCACAGAAGGTATTCGCGACTATATGACCAGTAAAATCGATTATTTACGCACACAAATTGGCAGTCCAGACGGACCAGATTCTCCTAACAAAAAACATTACGATCCAAGAAAATGGATACGCGAAGGCGAATTAACCTTCAACAAAAGACTAGAACAAGCTTTTGCTGATTTAAATAACGTAAACACATTATAAATTAAAAATTATGAATTATGAGTTATGAATTAAAAGAGAAAAACTTTAATTCATAACTCATAACTTTTAATTCATAACTACAAAATTATGGCTTGGTTTAAAAGAACAGAAAAAGGAATTCAAACGGCTACAGAAGACAAAAAAGATGTGCCAAAAGGCCTTTGGTATAAATCGCCAACGGGAAAAATTATTGATCAAGATGAATTGGCCAAAAACCTTTGGGTGAGTCCTGATGATGATTTTCATGTACGAATTGGAAGTAAAGAATATTTTGAAATCTTGTTTGACAACAATGAATTCAAAGAATTAGATGCAAAAATAACCTCTAAAGACCCGTTGAACTTTGTAGACACTAAAAAATATGCTGACCGACTGAAAGAAGCCGTGGTTAAAACAGGTTTAAATGATGCTGTTCGAACGGCTGTTGGAAAATCTAAAGGAAAAGATTTAGTGGTATGTTGTATGGATTTTGCCTTTATTGGTGGTTCCATGGGTGCTGTAGTTGGTGAAAAAATTTCTCGAGGAATTGATTTTGCTATTAAAAACAACCTTCCTTTTATGATGATTTCAAAATCAGGTGGAGCACGAATGATGGAAGCGGCTTATTCGTTAATGCAATTAGCAAAGACTTCTGTAAAATTAGCTCAATTAGCGGAAGCAAAATTACCGTACATTTCGCTTTGTACTGACCCAACAACTGGAGGCACAACTGCTTCTTATGCCATGTTAGGCGATATTAATATTGGCGAACCGGGTGCTTTAATTGGTTTTGCTGGTCCTCGAGTAGTAAAAGACACTACTGGGAAAGATTTACCTGAGGGCTTTCAAACTTCAGAATTCTTGTTGGAACATGGTTTTTTAGATTTTATCGTTCACCGGTCAGATCTCAAAGACAAAGTAAATCTGTATATTGATTTAATTCAAAATCAAGAAGTTAGATAAAATGAAAATCCCGAGAAATCGGGATTTTTTTATATTTAAAAAGCACTTTTACTTCTACATTCCGCTCCGAATTGCTTCTACAGGATCTAATTTGGATGCCGTTATCGCTGGAATAATTCCCGATATTAACCCAATTAGTCCAGCTAAACTAGCCCCTAAAAGCATATTCCCAAAACTCAAAATGAACTCAAAATCTAAAACACTCGACATAACCATCGCAATAATCCAAACCAGGAATAACCCTATCACACCACCAATAAATGAAAGAATGACTGCTTCAAACAAAAATTGAAATAAAATAAATTTATTTTTAGCTCCTAACGACTTTTGAATTCCAATTAAATTGGTACGTTCTTTTACAGAAACAAACATAATATTAGCAATTCCAAATCCGCCAACCAAAAGTGAAAAACCCGATATTATCCAACCTACTACGTTCATTTGTCCTACAATATTATCAATCATGTCTGTAAATCCAGAAAGCACATTGATAAAAAAGTTATCTATTTCTGATGTTTTTACACCTCTATAATTTCTAAGTTTTTGAGTTATTTCTCCTTTAAAGGCATCCATGTCAATGCCTTTTTGAGGTTTGATTAAAATGGCTGGAGTGATTCTGTCATTATTTTCACCGTATAGCCTTCGAATAAAATTCATCGGAATAAAAACCGCGTTGTCACGACTATCGCCAAAAGTAGAAAATCCTTGTTTTTGAGTGACCCCAATAACCAAAAATCGTTGGCCGTACATCCGAACTTTTTTTCCAATGGCTTGTTCCGGAGAATCAAATAAACCATTAGATACTTCAAATCCTAAAATTACTACCGGCGTTCCCGAATTAGATTCTGATTCGTTAAAAAAACGACCATGATCAATTTTTATTCCATCAATTCCAACAAATTCATCGGTTGTTGGTGTTACACGAACTGAACTAACGGTACGGTCTTCAAATTTAATATTTTCGTTTGCTGTAAATAAATTGAAAGCCATTTTATCCACCCCATTTAACGATTTTTTTAAATAATCGAATTCTTCATACGTTACATCTGGAAATTGTTCTCTTTTCCAACGTGGAATTTCAGAAGGACCAAATGAAAAACGCATCAAATAGACTGTGTTTTTGTCTAAATCGCCCAAATCTCCCTTAATTTTATGATCAAGCGAGTCCACCGCGGCAAGAACAGCAATGATGGAAAAAATTCCAATAGTGACGCCTAGAAGTGACAAAAAAGTACGCAACTTGTTGTTTCGCAATGCATTCATTGCAAAACTGAAACTTTCTTTTAATAATCGAAAATAGAGTAGCATAATTTTTTTATTCTGGTAAAGATACTAATTGGACGTTTATTTTTTAATTTGTTACAGAAAATAGCTTGTTAATTTTAACCGAATTCATTTTATAAAAAATCGTGTGAGATAAAAAACCCATCGCAAAAGATTTTTTTTGATTCCTTTTTTATTTTAAAAATAGTATAAAATAGTACCTAAACAAATCATAAATTACTTTGATTCTTAGGTATACAAATAGTACTTTTGCACTTTCCTAACTACAACAACATGACAACAACAAAAACGATTCAATCTGCTTTGATTTCTGTATTCGACAAAACAGGATTAGAGCCTATTGTAAAACAACTACACCAACAAAATGTCACGCTTTATTCTACCGGCGGAACAGAAGAATTCATTAAAAATTTAGGCATCCCCGTAGTTCCTGTCGAAGAAGTAACCTCTTATCCTTCTATTTTAGGAGGCCGCGTTAAAACCCTACATCCTAAAGTTTTTGGAGGAATTTTAAATCGTCAAGACAATCCAAAAGATGTGGAAGAAATGAAAGCATTTGAAATTCCGCAATTGGATTTGGTAATTGTAGATTTATATCCTTTTGAGAAGACGGTTGCCTCAGGTGCTTCAGAAACAGACATTATTGAAAAAATTGATATTGGTGGAATTTCATTAATTCGGGCTGCTGCCAAAAACTTTAAAGATACCGTCATTGTTGCTTCAGTCAATGAATATACTTATTTGTTAGAATTAATTACAACTCAAAATGGGGCTACAACTAGTGAACAGCGAAGACTTTTAGCGACAAAAGCTTTTCATGTGTCTTCTCATTACGATACCGCAATTTTTAATTATTTCAATACAGACGAAACTATTTTTAAAACCAGCATCAGCGAGGGTCAAGTTTTACGTTATGGTGAAAACCCACACCAAAAAGGTTTTTTCTTTGGTGAATTCGATTCGATGTTTACCAAATTGCACGGCAAAGAACTTTCCTATAATAATTTACTAGATGTAGATGCGGCTGTTAATTTAATTTTAGAATTCAAAACCAACGAGCCAACTTTCGCCATCTTAAAACACAATAACGCTTGTGGTTTGGCTACCCGAAAAACTATGCGAGAAGCCTATTTAGCAGCATTAGCAGGTGATCCAACCTCTGCTTTTGGCGGCGTTTTGATTGCCAATGGAAAAATTGACGCGGCTACCGCGATTGAAATCAACCAACTTTTTTGCGAAGTGGTGATTGCACCTTCTTTTGATGAAAAAGCAATTGCAATTTTATCTGAAAAGAAAAACCGAATCATTTTAGTGCAACATCAAGTAGAATTACCCACGCAACAAATACGAACTTGCTTAAACGGATTATTAATTCAAGATAAAAATACGATTACCGATACTAAAGAAGGATTAAAAAACGTTACTACTTGTGCCCCAACCTCACAAGAAATTGACGATTTACTTTTTGCCTCTAAAATTTGTAAAAACACTAAATCCAACACAATTGTATTTGCTAAAAACGGACAATTACTTGGCTCAGGAACAGGACAAACCTCGCGGGTGGATGCCTTACGTCAGGCAATTGAAAAAGCAACTGCTTTTGGATTTGATTTGAAAGGTGCTGTCATGGCAAGTGATGCTTTTTTTCCATTTCCTGATTGCGTGGAAATTGCTCATCATGCGGGAATTACAGCTGTAATTCAACCGGGAGGCTCTATTAAAGACACATTAAGCATAGACTATTGCAATGAAAATAAAATTGCAATGGTATTTACAGGAATACGTCATTTTAAACATTAATTTTTTTACCTTTGTACGTTAATTATTTTATAAACCTCTTTAACCATAAACATACGTATGGGATTTTTTGATTTCATGACCGAGGACATTGCCATTGACCTTGGAACCGCAAATACTTTGATTATTCATAATGACAAAGTTGTGATTGACTCACCCTCAATTGTAGCTCGCGATCGTATTTCTGGAAAAATTATTGCCGTTGGAAAGGAAGCCAACTTAATGCAAGGAAAAACGCATGAAAACATAAAGACCATCAGACCATTAAAAGACGGTGTTATTGCCGATTTTGATGCTTCTGAGAAAATGATTAGTATGTTTATTAAAAGTATTCCTGCTTTAAAAAAACGCTTGTTCACTCCCGCTTTGCGAATGGTAGTTTGTATCCCTTCTGGAATTACAGAAGTAGAAATGCGAGCGGTAAAAGAATCGTGTGAACGGGTTAATGGAAAAGAAGTTTATTTGATTCATGAACCCATGGCAGCAGCTATTGGAATTGGTGTGGACATCATGCAACCCAAAGGAAATATGATTGTTGATATTGGTGGAGGAACTACCGAAATTGCTGTTATCGCTTTAGGCGGAATTGTTTGTGATAAATCGGTAAAAATTGCTGGAGATGTGTTTACCAATGACATTATCTATTATATGCGAACCCAACATAACTTATTTGTGGGTGAAAGCACCGCTGAAAAAATAAAAATTGAAATCGGTGCAGCCATAGAAGATTTGGATACACCACCAGACGAAATGTCTGTTCAAGGACGTGATTTGTTAACTGGAAAGCCAAAACAAGTAGATGTTTCTTATCGAGAAATTGCAAAAGCCTTGGACAAATCTATCCAACGAATTGAAGATGCGGTTATGGAAACTCTTTCTCAAACACCGCCAGAATTAGCTGCGGATATTTATAACACCGGAATCTACCTAGCAGGCGGAGGCTCGATGTTGAGAGGATTAGATAGACGAATTTCATTAAAAACAGACTTACCTGTATATATTGCAGAAGACCCATTGCGTGCCGTTGTTCGAGGAACAGGAATAGCATTGAAAAACATTACCCGATTCAGAAGTATTTTAATTAAATAATAGGGCTAATCCGCCTCTTTTCAACTCACGGAATTACGCATTTGAATCACTGAATTATGCAGCAACTATTTGTTTATATATTTAAAAACAGTACTAGGTTACTGTTTTTGCTGCTTTTAGTGCTTTCCTTAAGTTTAACTATTCAATCGCATTCTTTTCATAGAAGCAAAGTCATTTCTTCTGCTAATTTTGTGACCGGAAATGTTTATGAACGCATCAATTCCGTAAACGAATACTTAAATCTTAAAGACGAAAATGAAGGTTTAGCATCTGAAAATGCCCGTTTAAAGAGCTTACTTTTTAACATCAAAGACACCACTAAAATTATTGACAAAGAAATGATGAGCAATTTTGGAAACTATAAAGTAATCCAATCTAAAATCATCAACAATTCTTATACGGTACCCGAAAACTTTTTGACTATTAATGCTGGAAGTTTAAAAGGGGTAAAACCCGATATGGGCGTCTTGAATAGTAAAGGAATCATTGGAATTATAGAACATACCTCTAAAAATTATGCAACGGTGATTAGTGTGCTAAATGTGAAATCACAAATCAATGCTAAAATTAAAAAAACAAGTCATTTTGGAACGCTGACTTGGAACGGAAAAAGCACTGGTTTTGTTCAATTAATTGACGTTCCAAGATTAGCCACTGTCAAAAAAGGCGATACTATTGTTACCGGTGCACAATCTATTATTTTTCCAGAAAATATCAATATCGGAACCATTCATAAGATTTATACGGATGACAAAACCAATTATTTTACGATAGACATCAAATTATTCAATGATATGACTAGTTTAGGTCATATCTATATTATTGAAAATCAAGACCGCAAAGAAGTACTCGAACTTGAAGCATTAACAAAAGATGAATAGTGCTGTTATTTTAAATATCATCCGATTCAGTTTATTGATTCTAGCTCAAGTAGCTGTATTCAATAAAATTAACTTATTTGGCTTCGTCAATCCTTATCCCTATATTCTATTTATCTTGTTATATCCAGTAAATGGAAATAAAAACGGTTTATTGTTAGCTAGTTTTTTATTGGGAATTAGCATGGATATGTTTAGCAACTCTGGCGGAGTGCATGCTGCTGCTTGCGTGACATTGGCTTATCTTAGACCCACTTTTTTTAAGTTTTCTTTTGGGTTGAGTTATGAATACCAAACCGTAAAAATTAATGACCGCCTCACCCCGGAACGTTTTTCGTTTATTTTAATTTCTGTTTTGACGCATCACCTTATTTTATTTTTATTGGAAATATTCCGTTTCAGTTTTTTCTGGAATATTTTGCTTCGAACGATTCTGAGTACTATCTTTACCTTGGCCCTTTGTATTATACTCATCTATTTGTTTAAGCCTTCTAAAAATTGAGAAAAGCAATATTACCTTCATTAATTATCATTGTAACCCTTGTTGTATTGGCGAGGCTCTTCTACTTGCAAATTATTGATGATGAATATAAATTGAAATCTGAAAATAACGCTATTAAAATTGTTTATGAATATCCTGAACGAGGATATATTTATGATAGAAATGGCAAATTAATTGTAGCGAACCAACCTTCTTATGACATTATGGTGGTGCCGAGAGAAATTAAAAATTTGGATACCTTAAAATTTTGCGAGCTATTAAGCATCACCCGTGCAGAATTTAATAAAAAAATTAAAAAAGCTACAATTTATAGTCCGCGACTACCTTCTGTTTTTTTACCCCAATTGAACAAAAAAGAATATGCTGCTTTTCAAGAAAAAATAAGAAAATTTGAAGGTTTTTATATTCAAAAGCGATCCTTACGCGATTATCAAATAAATGCAGGAGCCAATGTTTTCGGATTTATCACCCAAGTAAATCCTTCTATAATTGAAAAAAATCCTTACTATAAAAGTGGTGATTTAATTGGAAAACAAGGCGTTGAAGAATATTACGAAGAATTTTTACGTGGTCAAAAAGGCGTAAAATACATTCAACGAGATAAATTTAATCGTGAAATTGGCCCCTATAAAGAAGGAATTTACGATACTTTATCAAAACAAGGGGATGACATTACACTATCGTTAGATGCCGAATTGCAAAAGTATGGCGAATTACTCATGCAAAATAAACGTGGCGGAATTGTTGCTATCGAACCTAAAACGGGTGAGATTTTAGCTTTAGTTTCTGCCCCAACCTATGACCCTGCTTTATTAGTTGGCAGACAACGATCTAAAAACTATACGGCACTGTATAACGACAGTATTGCCAAACCACTGTATGACAGAGGATTGCTTGCAGAATATCCGCCAGGCTCACCTTTTAAAATTCTAACGGCTCTTATCGCTTTACAAGAAGAAGTAATTGATGAGCAAACTTCTTTTATGTGTCGAAGAGGTTTTAGCTATGGAAATCGGTTTATGAAATGCCACGATTCGGGCCCGTCTCAATTGCGAGATGGTATTTATAAATCCTGTAATACCTATTTTGCAAATATTTACATGAAAACAATCCAAAAATACCCAAATCCTGCAGATGGTGTGGATGTGTGGAGCAATCATTTAAAAAGTTTTGGATTGGGCGATTTTATGGGATATGACTTACCTCCTGGAAGAAGAGGGAATGTACCCACTTCTAAGTTATACAATAAATATTATTCTGCTGGCGGATGGAAAAGCACCACGATTATTTCTAATTCAATTGGTCAAGGGGAAGTGTTAATGACGCCAATTCAATTGTGTAACGTCATGTGTGCTGTAGCAAATCAAGGTTATTATTATACGCCTCACATCATCAAAAAAATAAAAGATCATACCATTGACAAAAAATACACTACTAAACGACAAACTACGGTAGACCAACAATATTTTCCGCCAGTTATTCAAGGTTTGTTTGATGTTTACAATATAGGAACCGCTTCTCGTTTGAAAGTCGAAGGCATTGATATTTGTGGAAAAACAGGTACCGCAGAAAATTTTACAAAAATTGACGGAAAACGAGTACAACTTACCGACCATTCTATTTTTGTGGCTTTTGCACCAAAAGACGACCCAAAAATTGCGATTGCCGTTTTTGTAGAAAATGGTTATTGGGGAGCTCGAATTGCGGGACCAATTTCTAGTTTGATGATTGAAAAATACATTAAAGGTAAAATTACCCGAACAGACCTTGAAAAACGAATGTTAGAATCGAGTTTAGAAAGCGAATATGCTAAAGTAATAAGTGGGCAACCTTTTTCAATTAATAAATAATGAAAAATCAAAGTGTAGTCAATAACTTAGACTGGATAACTGTATTAATGTACACTATTTTGGTTTTGATGGGTTGGTTAAATATTTTTTCAACTTCTATTCCAGTTGAATTTACTGATTTTGATTTTGGCGATTATTACGGCAAACAGTTGATTTTTATCTTATTAACCATTCCCTTAATCACGATTATTTTAACTATTGATGCCAAAATATATGAGAAGTTTTCATTCGTTTTCTATATTTTGGGAATTATACTTTTACTTGGACTCTTTGTATTTGGAAAAACAGTAAAGGGTCAAACCAACTGGTATGGATTAGGTTCTTTTGGTTTTCAACCTTCAGAATTTGTCAAAACGGCGACATCTCTAATCTTAGCCAAATACTTGAGTGATTCGCAAGTTTTTTTAAAAAACACGAACCATCAACTCATTGCTTTTGGAATTATCGGCCTACCGGTTTTGTTGATTATGATGCAGCCGGATGCAGGAAGTGCCATGATTTTCTTTTCTTTATTTTTAGTTTTAAATCGTGAAGGATTGCCAGAATGGTATTTGTGGTCTGGATTTGCAGCAGTTGTTTTATTTTTTGCGGCATTACTCATTCAGCCTATTTACCTAATTATTGCTATATTAATTTTGATGATTCTTCATTATTTAAGAGCCCGAAGAATGAATCGAATACCACTAGCTTATTTAATTGTTTTTATTGCTGCTACTAGCTTTGTGCTTTCAGTTGATTTTGTCTACAACAACATCTTAGAGCCACATCAAAAAGACCGAATTAATGTTTTATTTAGTGATACTGTCGATTTAAAAAATGAAGGTTATAATTTAAATCAATCAATGATTGCGATTGGTTCTGGTGGACTTATTGGTAAAGGTTTTATGGAAGGTACGCAAACTAAAGGTGGATTTGTTCCTGAACAGCATACCGATTATATTTTTACAACCGTTGGCGAAGAATGGGGCTTTGTGGGCTGTGCAGTAGTTATTCTTTTATTTGTAGCCTTACTTTTACGCATTATCTATTTAGCCGAACAACAAAAAACAAAATTTAGTAGGATATATGGCTACTGCGTTGCTTCTATCTTATTTACGCATGTGTTTGTAAACATCACCATGTTAATCAAACTATTTCCCACAATTGGCGTGCCCTTACCTTTCTTTTCTTATGGTGGTTCAAGTTTATGGGCGTTTACAATTTTACTTTTTGTGTTTTTAAAGCTAGATGCCAATAAAGTAAACGAATGGTAAGCTATTTTGTTAAGACAAATTCTACCAATACCGGAAAATGATCCGATGGATATTTACAAGAAGCACTGTCTGTAATTACCGCATATTTTTTTACTGTAATTCCATTTTTACTAAAAAAAATATAATCAATTTCAGTTAGTGCGGGCACATGAAATTCAAATCCGTTAAACGTTCCAGTTGCATTATAAACAAAAGCGGCTGCACGTTTAGAATTCAAATAGCGTTCATTTAAAAACTTCACTTGTTCAGTATCGGGTTCAGAGTTTAAATCGCCCATAATAACTACGGGGTAATTTTTCGGATTTAACGTTGCGATTTTCTCATCAATTAAAGCAATACTTTTAATGCGTGCCTGCTGTCCAATATGATCTAAATGCGTATTGAAAACCCAAAAAAGTTCCTCTGATTTTTTATCTTTAAAAAGAGCATACGTACAAATTCTGTTTAATTGAGCATCCCAACCTTTTGAAATTAGGTCTGGAGTTTCAGAAAGCCAGAACGTATTTGACACGACAACTTCAAACCTTCTATCGTCATAGAATAAAGAAGACTGCTCTCCATTTTGTCCGCCATCTCTACCTTGTCCTATTACTTTATAATTTGGTAATGAAGCGTCTAAATATTTTACTTGATTAGGCAAACCTTCTTGAATACCAAAAATATCAGGTTCATAAAACACAATTAAATCGACAACTTTTTCTTTACGAAAAGTCCAACTGTTTTCACCATCGCTTGTTAAATCCAATCGAATATTATAAGTCATCACTTTATAGTTTTGAGACTCCATCGTTAGCGATACTATCACCAATAAACTGCTTAAAAATATTTTCATAATTCAGTATTAATCAAAGCTCCACGCTTTATAATCGGCATTTTGTTCTAATCTATTTTCTGTTTCATCTGGTAAATTAGGAAAAAAATCAATTCCGGTTAATTTTTCTAATTCATCCGTAGAAATTACAAATTCATAGAGTGGTTTTGTGCTGTTTTGATGCGGAACTAAAAAAGCAATCATTCGAGGTTTTTCTGTAGATAAATTTAGCAATACTTTATAAAAATAATTAGGAACGGCTACATTTTCCTTTCCAATTGTTTTCAAATTTGGTTCCAAAACACCTCCTGTAACGACATAAATTCCGTCATATTTATCAGCCCAATACCGAACTTTTTGTTCTAAGCGATTCCAAACTCCTGCATTGAAATCTTTTCGTTGTGGAGCAATATTAGAAGTAAAAAAAGTATCATTAAATGCCTCTTTTGAAAATTTCATATCTCCAGCCGGGCATAAATGTCCTTTATCATAACCCGAATTTTTATAATTTCTCCAATCTGCCGAGCCTGTTTTAACTTTTGGATCAGCAATAAAATAAGGTCGTGAATAATTATTTTGATTTCGTGTCGCTTTTAACTCATAAGCTACCCACTCTGCTTGCTCGTTTTTTTCTGAATAAGACAACGTATAATAATTGTGATTTATAATTTGATTAGTGGTTGACGTTGGATAATAATTAAATCCCGTAGTCGCAATCTTTTTTTGAGCTAGTTTCGGATTGGAACTTGAATCAGTTTCAATACCCACTAGGTCTTCCTTACAACTGCTTAACACTATAAGTAGAATAAGTTGAAGTACTAAAACAAATTGTTTTTGAAAAGAATTTAAATTCATCGAATAGAAATAAAATTAATTTTTAACGTCTAAGGCATCGCGAAAAGCGTTTCCTGTCATCATAAAAGCTAAGGTTATGAGCATAATTGCTGCACCGGGAATCAACGCTAAATACGGTTTGCCCAAAATAATATAGCTATAATGATCTTTAATCATACCACCCCAACTCGGAATTGGGGGCTGAGCTCCTAGTCCTAAAAAACTTAACCCACTTTCTACCAAAATCGCAGAAGCAAAATTGGCGGCAGAAATCACAATAACAGGTGCCATGATATTGGGTAGGATATGATTTAAAATGATTCTTCTGTTAGAGAAACCTAAGGCACGAGCAGCAGTAACATATTGCATTTCTTTCACACTAATAATTTGTCCACGCACTACACGGGCTACTTCTACCCACATTGTTAATCCGACTGCGACAAAAACTTGCCAAAAACCTTTACCAAGAGCCAAGGTGATTGCAATCACGAGTAACAAAGTAGGAATAGACCAAATGACATTGACCAACCACATGACAAAAGCATCAACTTTGCCGCCATAGTATCCGCCTAAAGCACCAAAAAACAAACCAACCACTACCGATATTAAAACCGCTACAAATCCAATAGAAATAGAAACCCGTGAACCTACTAGCATTCTACTTAATAAATCCCGACCGTATTTATCTGTTCCCAGCATAAATTTTTTAGTCGTAATTAATTTCTTTTCCACCTCTTGCCAACTAGCATAACCTGAAAACTGAGTCAATGCTAGTTCTTTGGTTAATTGAAGGGATTTATCATCAGTAAATTCAACATATTGAAGCTGATTGCCTTGAATAGAATACGATAAAATTGGGATTTCGGCTACTTGATTTTGATGTCCAAATAGGTAATCTTGAAAGGAAAACTCTTTTTTTTCTCCAAATGGGACGGATAGCATTTGAACTGAAAAACCAGGTGGTTTTGAATGTATGGCTAAATGCATTTGATTGGCATTGGCAGAATTATCTGGAGCAATAACATAAGCAAAAATGGATAAAAAAACCATTATCCCAATATAACCCAAACTAAAAACACCCCAAAAATTCTTTTTGAATTTTTGAAGTGCTATAGCGGTTAACGATTGATTAGTTTTGGACATTAGCTATTTTATTCGCTTTTGCTCAAAGATACACGTTGTGATTTAAGATTTAACAACTTTCTCTTTTTTCTTTAAATTCACTTTTCCTTTAATAACCGGACTAGTTTGTAAATCATCTAAAACATTCAAGGCCTCTTCTACATAAATGTCTTTGGCTAAGCTTTCAAACCATCGTTCTCTTTTTTCTTTGAATGATTCGTCTTTACTCATTAACGTTTCATCCTCTGGAATGGCTTTAAAAACCAACTCATTTTTATAGTCGGTAATCGGTTTAAATACTTTTCCTTGCTCTTCAACCTTTTTTTGTTCTGCCATAAAAACATCTAATTTCAAACTATAAACATTGGCATCACGACGGGTTTTTGTCCATTTTGCACTCTTGTCAATCAACTGAAATTGTTCATTTTCTTCCATTCTTTTTTTACTGTTGTCAATGGCTTTATCAAAATTAATTTGTTTATTCCAAACGGTGTAAGATGCTGCATCAATTTTAGACCAAGGCATGGCATTGTCCAAATCGCGTTCTCCAATATCAATATAAGAATAACGATCAGGCATAATCACATCGCTCGATACGCCTTCTAATTGTGTTGAACCACCGTTTATTCTATAAAATTTTTGGGTCGTTGTTTTTAAAGCTCCTAAATCGCCCACCGTATTTCCTCGAACAAATTGATTTAAATCGATAACGTTTTGAACCGTTCCTTTTCCATAGGTTTGCTTGCTCCCAATGATTACACCTCTTTTATAATCTTGAATTGCAGCGGCTAAAATTTCTGAAGCTGAAGCAGAAAAATTATTCACCATTACAACCAATGGCCCGTCCCACTGAATTTTATTATCTCTATCGGACAAGACTTCTTTTTTTGTCCCTGTTGATTTAATCTGTACAACTGGTCCTTGTTCGATAAACAATCCCGTGATGTCTACCACCGTTTTTAAAGAACCACCGCCATTATCGCGAACATCCATGATGATTCCACTAACGCCTTGTTTTTTTAATCGCTCTACTTCAATTGCCACATCTTTTCCGGCATCGCGACTATCTTTATTTTCAAAATCAATATAGAATTTAGGTAGGTAAATAATTCCGTATTTAACGCCATTTCTTTCTACAACACTAGATTTAGCATAGGTTTCTTCCGTTTCAACCATATCTCTAACCAAGGAAATAACGGTAATCGAACCATCAACTTTTTTAACAGTTAATCGCACTTCTGTTCCTTTTGGTCCCTTTATTTTTTTTACAACATTATCCAATCGCATCCCAACAATATCCACCGGTTCTTGATTGCCTTGAGCAACTTTCAAAACCACATCTCCTGGCTCCAATTCTTTTCCTCGCCATGCTGGACCACCAGAAATTAATTCGGTTATTTCTGTAAAATCATTTTTCTTTTGCAAACGGGCTCCAATTCCTTCAAATTTACCGCTAATACTAACATCAAAACGCTCTTTATCATCGGGAGCCATATAATTTGTATGCGGATCAAAACGAGAGGCAATTACATTTACAAAAACACCAAACCAATCATTACGATCTAATTCTTTGATAAACGTAAAATAATCATCCAATGATTTTAACGAACTTTCTCTGGTTTCTTTTTCTAATTCTTCAAACGATTTAGGTTTGTTATCTATTTTAGATTTATCAATTGTAGTTGTTGAATCTTTGATTTTTCCAGATTTTTTATCCTCTTCTAATTTCAATTTATCTGTCAAAGAAGACAAGTTAGAAAGCTTAATCTGTTTTCTCCAACGCTCTTTTAATTCTTTGACATCTTTGGCATACGGCATTTTTTCATACTCCGTGTTAATCGATTCTTCTACATTATAATCAAAAGGATTTTCTAGAATTTCTTTATAATATTCTTGACTTTCCTTCATTCTCTTCAGATAAACCCCATAGGATAAATCAAAAAAAGTCAAGTCTTTATTTTTTATTTGATCATCTATTTGATTTTCATAGACTGAAAATTTATCAAGATCCGATTGCATAAAAAAACGTCTCGAAGGGTCTAGAGCTTCAATATAATCCTTATAAACTCCTTTTGAAAAGGTATCGTCAATATCTACTGGATTATAATGACCTCGTTCTATTACAAAAACCATTAACTCTAGTAAAAGCTTATCTTTTTCAGGATCATTACTGTCGTTAAATATATTTTCTGTTGATTTAAATGCAAATAAAGCCGCCGACAGAACGACCGCTAACAAAACTAATTTGATGTTTCTTTTCATAAATAACAAGATTGTATTCATTTTATTCTTGGATAAGTAGTCATAAAAATGATGCCAACTATAAATTAAAATTACTTTTTGTGAAATTTTTAAGATTTCTTCTACTAACTGAACAAAGTTATGAAAATTGTGATGCGTACAAATCTTAAAAAGAGTTAATTTTGTTAATAATAACAACTGTAACTGTTAGTTTTGTGTTTTTTAGATGAATTTAGTAAGATTTAAACCCGCACAAAAAAACAAAAAAATATTGATATGCAAAAAAGACCGCTCATTTTAGTAACAAATGACGATGGCATTTCTGCCCCAGGAATACGGACTTTAATTGAGGTTATGAAAACACTAGGCGATGTGGTCGTGGTTGCACCAGATAGTCCGCAAAGTGCCATGGGTCATGCCATCACTATTAATAGCACTATATTTGTTAACCAAGTTCATTTTGATGAAAGTTTGAAAGCAGAATACAGTTGTTCTGGCACTCCTGTTGATTGCGTAAAATTAGCAGTGAATGAAATCATGAAACAAAAACCAGATTTATGTGTATCTGGAATCAATCATGGCTCCAATTCCTCTATCAATGTTATTTATTCTGGAACAATGAGTGCTGCAGTGGAAGCGGGTATTGAGGGCATTCCTGCGATTGGTTTTTCCTTATTGGATTATGATTGGAATGCTAATTTTGAACCCATAAAAAATTCAATCCGAACGATTGCCTCAGAAGTATTGATAAATGGTTTACCCGATGGCGTAATCTTGAATGTTAATTTTCCAAAACTAGAAGAAAAAGCAATAAAAGGAATGCGTATTTGCCGTCAAGCAAAAGCAGTTTGGATGGAAAAATTTGACAAACGTCAAACTCCACAAGGAAAAGATTATTATTGGTTAACAGGCGAATTTGTAAACCAAGATAAAGGAGAAGATACCGATGAATGGGCTTTGGAAAATGGCTATATCTCCATTGTTCCGGTACAATTTGACCTAACCGCTCATCATGCAATTCAGCGTTTGAACACTTATAAATTTGAATTATAATGGAAAAAAAAGAGCTTTTTATCGGATTTATTTTAGGCCTCTTAGGAGCAGCTCTTGGCGTTTTTTTATTCGTCACTATCTTTACCGATTATGCTTTTCTGGAAGGAATAACGTATTTGAAAGCTCAACATTCCTTGGGAAAACTCATCGCTTTAGGTGCAGTGGTTAATGTGATTATTTTCTTTATTCTATTAAAATTTCAAAAAGAGCTGATGGCAAGAGGTGTTGTATTGGCTACTATTGCCTTAACCATCGTTACTTTATTTGTATAACATGAAATATTACATCATCGCCGGTGAGGCATCTGGAGACTTACACGGGTCTAATTTAATGAAAGCTCTACAAAAAGAAGATCCTCAGGCAAACATTCGGTTTTGGGGTGGCGATTTAATGCAGCAAGCCGGAGGCGTTTTAGTAAAACATTACCGAGAATTAGCTTTTATGGGCTTTGCAGAGGTTTTGTTTAACCTCAAAACCATTCTGAACAACATTGGTTTTTGCAAAAACGACATCGAAAAATTTCAACCAGATGTGTTAATTTTTATTGATTATCCAGGCTTTAATATGCGAATTGCCGCTTGGGCAAAAAAGAAAGGAATCCCCACTCATTATTATATTTCTCCTCAAATTTGGGCTTGGAAAGAAAACAGAATTAAGGATATCAAGCGTGATTTTGATCACTTATATGTGATTTTACCTTTTGAAAAAGATTTTTTTGAAAAGAAACACCAGTTTCCTGTTGAATTTGTAGGCCATCCTTTAATTGATGCTATTCATCAAAGAGAACAAGTGAATCCTGAACTCTTTAAAAAGGAGCATCAACTAGATGAAAGACCTATAATTGCCCTTTTACCTGGCAGTAGAAAGCAAGAAATCAGCAAGTTGCTTCATGAAATGCTGGCAATTGTACCCGATTTTCCTGACTATCAATTTGTGATTGCGGGAGCTCCAGGTCAAGATTTTGCTTTTTATGAAGGCTTTTTAACAAATCCGGCTGTTAAGTTCATTTCCAATAAAACCTATGATTTACTCAGTGTTTCTCATGCTGCACTCGTAACCTCTGGAACTGCCACTTTAGAAACCGCTTTGTTTAAAGTTCCAGAAGTGGTTTGTTATAAAGGAAATTGGGCCTCGTATCAAATTGCTAAAAGAATCATTACGTTAAAGTATATTTCCTTGGTTAATTTAATTATGGACGAACCCGTGGTGGCCGAATTAATACAAGGTGAATGCAATTCTAAAAGAATTAAAGAAGAATTAACTACGATTTTAAATCCATCCTATCGTTCTGAATTACTAAAAAAATATAATCTTTTGGAAGAAAAACTCGGAGGAGAAGGTGCTAGTGAAAAAGTAGCAAAACTCATCGTGAATTCCATTTAAAAAAATAATTGACCTTTAATTTTATAAAAAGTCAATACTATAAAAAACTTGTGTTAAGGAAGCTATTGTTTTAGGGAATCAGGTTTTGACAAAATTCATTTTTAATTTCATCCATTTATTTTTGTATTGAATTTTTTGTTACTTTCGTGACATGAAGGTGATTAAATTTCCAGCCTTAAACATCACGTTATGTGTTGTGTTGGGAATTTTGGCTTCAAACGAAACCAAGCCCGACCTTGCTACTGCATTTTTATATTTTTCTGTCGCTGTTTTCCCTTTTTTGCTTTTCTATGCCCTTCTTATTTTCAAAAACAAATACAAATTGTATTTTGGAATTTCTACTTATTTGCTCAGTTTTTTTATTGGTGTTTTAACCTATGCCTTACATTATAAACCCAACCAACCGCATCATTATTCTAACAACTCAAACGATGAAAAAGCTGTTGTACGCGGAATAATTTCTGAAAAATTAAAACCAAATGCATTTAGTTATAAATATTTTCTAGAAGTTGAATCCATAAATAAAGTCCATCAAAACGGAAAACTTTTGATAATACTTTCGAAAAAAACCGCCGAAAAAGAATTTCAAATCGGCGATGTAGTATTGACGTATGCGAAAATCAAACCAATCATTCGGCCACACAATCCCAATCAATTTGATTATGCTGCCTATTTAGAAAAAAAGGATGTTTTTGACCAACTGTATTTAGAAAATCGGAATTTTGAAATCATTGGTTCCGAAAAAAACCTTCGCTATCATTTGGAACAAATTAGGCAAAAAATTATTTCTTATTTAGAAAAAGAAAAGGTTCCTAATAATCGGCTTTCTATCATCAAAGCCTTGTTTTTAGGTCAACGACAAAATATTGAGCAGCAAACCTTAAATCAATATTCTCAAGCAGGAGCGATTCATATTTTAGCCATTTCAGGTTTGCATATTGGAATTTTATTATACTTTTTCAAAACTTTATTCAAGCCTTTGGAGCGTTTTAAGTATAGCCGAATTTTTATTCCAGCCTTGCTCCTACTTATTTTATGGTTTTTTGCAATTCTGTCAGGGCTTTCTGCCTCTGTTGTTCGGGCTGCCATGATGTTTTCGGTCGTTACTTTTGTGATGTATTTAAAACGAGATACAAACATTTATAATACGTTGGGCGTTTCTATTTTATTCATTTTGTTATTTGAACCTAACTTTATCTTTGATGTTGGATTTCAATTGAGTTATAGTGCCGTTTTTGCCATTGTAACTATTCAACCGTTGTTTTCAAGGTTGTGGAAATCAAAAAACAGAATTGTACAATACTTTTTTGACATTTTGACGGTTTCCTTTGCGGCTCAAATTGGCGTGCTCCCCTTAAGCATTTATTATTTTCACCAATTCCCGGGTTTGTTTTTTCTGACCAATTTAGTTGTCATTCCACTTTTGACGCTCATTTTAGTTTTAGGATTACTGACATTTATTTTGGGTGGCTTAGGAATGCCCATTTCGATTTTAATTCATTTCTTATCCACATCCGTTGGATGGATGAATCAATATGTGGCGACCATTGCCTCGTTTGAAGACTATATTATTAAAGGAATTCCGTTTAATTCAGCCTTGTTATTGAGTTCAATTATAGCCATCATTTGTTTTGTATTATGGTTTAAAAAACCAAAGTTCATTCATTTAGCAATCGCTTTGATTACCCTACTATTATTTCAGCTAATGCTTTTTGGTTCATGGGAATTTCATCGTTCTAAAAATGAATTTTTAATTTTACAATATCCAAAGCAGACTCTATTGGCGATGAAAAAAGATAATTTAATTACCTTATGGAGTAATGAAAAAGAAGTAGCAGACAATTATGTAATTAAAAATTATTTGCAAGCTAATTTTGGGAAAATTGACTCGATTTCATCCATTCAAAATGTGATGAAAATTAATGAAACTAAATTATTGATTATTGATGAGAAAAGTATTTTTGCGATTCCGATGAAACCCGACGTTATTTTATTAACGCAATCACCAAAAATAAATCTGGAACGTTTGATAACCGATTTACAACCAAAAATTATAGTTGCTGATGGTAGTAATTTTAAAACCCTAGTTGAACTTTGGCAAAAAACCTGTGTCAAAAAAAATATCCCTTTTCATTCTACGAGTGAAAAAGGATATTTTAAAATTGATTTGCCTTAATTATTTTGGTAAAAATTGATTTGCAACCTCAAGAAATTTTTCTGGACCACCAGCCACATAACCCGTTTTTCCGAGTTGTTCTAAATTAATTTGAGTTCCGTTTTTTTGTGGATTCACAAACCATATCGTGGGATAACCTTGTACTTGAAAAATCTGTTGTAATTGTTGATTTTGCTGTTTTAATTTCTCTTCTAGCTGCATCTTACGAGGAAAATCTAATTCTACTAAAATCACCTTATTAGCCCATTCTACGAATTCAGGTTTCATAAAAACTTCTTTTTGAAGTTTGATACACCAGCCGCACCAATCGCTTCCTGTAAAAAATAACATAAGCGGTTTTTTACTTTTAGCAGAAAGTTCAATCGCTTTATTAATGTCTGTTTGCCAAGTAAGTTCCTGTGCTCCAACCGATTGAATTGTCCAAAAAAAGACAAGAATAAAAACTAGCTTTTTCATCTTATTTTACCGTTTTTAATTCAGCTAATAACTGTTCTGGTTGGTAATACCCTACAATAACTTTGGCGATTTCTCCTTTTTTATCTAAAACATACATCGAAGGATAACCCTCTACTTTTAAAAATGCGGTGAATTCATGTAGGCTATTTCGTCCTTTACGTGAGGCATCAAAACCTGGATTAGCATATTTTTTTCCTTTATAATTCACGACAGTGTTTCCTTCTCCGTTAAATTTCACGGCATAATAACTAGCATTGATAAAATCGGCTACTTCTTTGGTTTGAAAGGTGTTTTTATCCAGCATTTTACATGGTCCGCACCAATCAGTATAGACATCCATAAAAATAGGTTTTGGTGATTTTTTTTGCATGGCCAATGCTTCATCAATCGTCATCCAATTAATTTGTTGTCCATTCATGGCAAAAGTAGCAAGAGCTAACAGGAAGGTAAAAAGTACTTTTTTCATTTCTTAAATTTTATTATTTATTCATTTTTCAAAAACAATGCCGAAATTTAAAATAATTATTTTACATCTTGCATTAATTTTTTCACAAAAGGTGAAATTGCGATTAAAACAATGCCAAATATAAGAGCATAAAGGGCTAAATCTTTATAACCATTAGCATATACAATCAATTTATCAAAATTTGAAGCATTTTCAGAAGCTTCGGCTATATTTGCCCCTAGAATTCCAGCAAAATACTGTCCATAAGCACTCGCTAAAAACCACATTCCCATGATCACCGCTTGGGTTTTTTCTGGAGATAATTTAGTCATTGCCGACATCCCGATGGGTGACAGACACAATTCACCAAACGTAATAACCAACCACCCGATTGTAAATAAATCTAAAGAGGTTATTCCTTCTGCATTGGAAAAGAATTTAGTGTAATAAAACACATAGAATCCACCGGCAAGGAATAAAAATGCCAATCCGAATTTAACTACAGTATTGGGCTCTATATTTCGTTTACTCATCCACAGCCAAACCAAGCCTATCAAAGCTGCAAAAGCTATGACAAAAAAGGAATTAGAGGAATTATTCACGCCATTCGGGTCTAATTTAATCCCCAAAACCGTATTGTCTAGATTATTCGCAGCAAACAAACTTAAAGAGCCGCCACTTTGTTCAAAAAATGCCCAGAAAAAGATAGAAAAAATGATAAAAACCAAAGCAGCCATTAATTTCTTATTTTCAACAAGTGTAAAATTTCGCATTTCATAAAACAAATACAAGAGGGCTAACGGTCCGATGGTAAACATAAAATAATCGGTGTATTCTGTTTTGGCCACCATTGTCATAATCACAGGAATAATAATTAAAGAACCCAAATACGTTGCGATTTCTAATTTTCTTCTCTTTGATTTTTCTAAATGAGCTAAGGGTGAAAGTCCAATTACTCCTAACGTCTTTTGCGTTTGAGTGAACGTGAGCAAACTAATCATCATCACAACAGCGGCAAACCCGAAAGCATAATTCCATCGAAATGCTTGCGGAATAAATGATTCCCATAATGTTCCATTCGCTACAGCAATACAAATATAGCCGCCTAATAAAGCTCCTAAATTTACACCCATATAGAAAAAAGAAAAACCGGCATCTCTACGATTGTCATCATCGCGATAAAGTTTTCCGACCATCGTAGAAATATTTGGCTTAAAAAAACCAGTTCCAATAATGGTAAAGCTAATACCGAAAAAGAAAAATTGTTTTGGGTCAATTGCTAAAATGATACTTCCAACAATCATCAATAAACCGCCCCAAAAAAGCGATTTACGATAGCCTAAAATTTTATCAGCAAATAGTCCGCCAATAAAAGTAAATGCATATACGAATGCTTGGGTTGCCCCATATTGTAAGTTTGCCGTTTTTTCATCCATCATTAATTGGCTTACCATAAAGACAGCCAACATCCCTCGCATTCCATAAAAGCTAAAACGCTCCCACATTTCACTAAAGAATAAATACCAAAGCTGTTTTGGATATTTGCCTTTGAAATTATGAATCTGTTCTAATGCATACATTGATTAATCATTTATTGATTGTATTTTATTAGAAATCAACACAAGTGATGATTGCTAATGTGGTGAATTTGTTTGTGACTAAAAAAAGCCTGCAGAATTATTCCGCAGGCTTGAAAGATATGAATTATTTTTAATAAAAATTAACGAACACCGTTCATCATTTTCTTGATAAAAGGAGTTAACAAAAATAAAATTAATGACGCGATACCACATAAAACCACAAAAACCATAAAGAAATCATATAAATTTTGAATTTCAAAACCTGCAAATACTTTATAAGAATCATTAATTTGATTTTTTGCTAAAAGCTGTAATTGTTCAGCTGTTGGCGTGATTGTTTTATCTAAAACTGCTTGTAAATCAATTCCTAATTCAGATGCTTTTTTAAATTTATCGCCTGTAGCAGGAAGAATTGAACCTAAAGTTCCAGATAAGGCATATCCTGCGGCACTCGAAATAAAGAAAACCCCATATGCTAAGGAAGCAAATCGTTTAGGTGCTAATTTTCCAACTAATGAAAGACCAATTGGCGATAAACAAAGCTCTGCAAATGTTTGAATTAAATATAACAAAATTAACCATTTTATAGCTAATAAGCCAGAATTACCTAAATCAGCCACATTGTTAGCGATAATAAAATAACTCAAAGCAATTAACAACAAACCAATTGATTGTTTAACTGTTGATAATGGTTCCATGTTTTTTTCTCTCAATTTATCCCACAGCATACTAAATGGAAAAGCAAACATTACTACGAATAATCCATTAAAAATTTGCACCATCGAGGGCGGCATATTCCAACCAAAAATATTTCTATCGGTTTGGTTATCTGCTATAAATGTTAAGGACGAACCAGCTTGTTCAAAGGCAGCCCAGAAGAAAATAATAAAAAAGGACATAATATAAATAACCCAAATTCTTTGTGTCTCTACTTTGGTAAGTGTTTTATCCAATAAAATTAATGTTGCTAAGGCTACGCCGCTGGCATAAATAAAAGGATAGATATAGAGTTTGACGACATTTTCACCATCAGTGAAGAAGTTAAAGGTAAAGAAAACTGCTGCAAAAACAGCAAGTGCAGTCATAATTGAACGAGTAGAAAATTCAGCTTTCATTGATTCTCCTTCTTCATAATCATCTGCATTGTGTCCAGATGGCAATCCGCCAATTGGTTTTCCGTCTGGAGAAACTACGTATTTATCCTTTAGGAAGTAGAAAATAGCAGTCCCTAAAATCATTGCTATACCTGCTGCTAAAAATCCATATTTAAACGCATGCACATCTCTAATCATGTTTAAAGAACCATCAGGCATCAATATTTCATCTTTTACGTCACCAACAAAAGGGCAAATAAATTGACCTAAGAAAGCTCCGATGTTAATTCCCATATAGAAAATAGTGAACGCCGTATCTAACTTTGATTTTTCTTGTTTTGGATATAAACTTCCCACCATAGAAGAAATATTTGGTTTGAAAAAACCATTTCCAAAAACAATAATTCCTAATGCAGACCACAATAAAATATTGGCTAATCCTAAATTTGTACTAAAAATACTAGCACTAAAAAACAACATGATTTGACCTACTGCCATCATGGCTCCACCAAGCATAATACAATTTCTATTTCCAAAAAATCGATCGGCAATAAAACCTCCAAGCATAGGAGTTAAATAACAAAGCCCTAGAAATCCACCATAAATAATAGAAGCTTCTTCTTCTTTCATTAATAAGGCATTTACCATGAACAGGGTTAAAATCGCCCTCATTCCATAGAAATTGAACCTTTCCCACATTTCGGTTCCAAACAGAACCCAAAGACCTTTTGGATGTCCTGATTTTACAGCTACTTCACTCATAAAAATTGTTTTGGTTAGTTAATTATAAATTTTGGTTAATATAGTTTGTCATTTTGGTATATAATTGTAATCGGATTTTTCCTCCATAAATTCCGTGATTGGTATCTGGATAAATGGCTTGGTCAAATTGTTTATTGGCTAATTGCAAAGCCCTAATCATTCGGGTTGCGTTCTGAAAATGCACATTATCATCTGCCGTACCGTGAATAATTAAATAATTTCCTTTTAATTTATCGACATGATTAATAGGTGAATTTTCATCATATCCACTTGCATTTTCTTGTGGTGTTTGCATATAACGTTCGGTATAAATCGAATCATAAAATCGCCAATTGGTTACCGGAGCAACAGCAATGGCCATTTTGAAAACCTCATTTCCTTTTAAAATACAGTTACTAGACATAAATCCACCGTAGCTCCATCCCCAAATTCCAATACGAGCGGCATCAATATAAGCATATTTGCCTAACTCTTTAGCGGCATCAATTTGGTCTTCCACTTCATATTTTCCTAATTCTTTTTGGGTTACTTTCTTAAAAGCTGCTCCTTTAAAACCAGTTCCGCGACCATCTACACAAGCTACTAAAACGCCTTGTTGAGCCAACATCATGTGCCAATAATCATTAGCTCCTAACCATTGATTGGCTACTTGTTGTGAACCTGGTCCACTATATTGAAATAAAAGTAAAGGATATTTTTTGGTAGCATCAAAATCTTTTGGTTTGATAATATACGCATTCAATTTGTGTCCTTTTTCGGTTGTGATTTCAAAGAATTCTTTCGTTGGGAGGTCATATTTTTCAATTCGTTTGGCCAATTCATCATTTTCTACAATGAATTGAACTTGTTTTCCGTCTTTAGAATTCATTAAAGTATAACTTGTTGGACTTGTTGCACTAGAATAAGCATTGATGAAAAATTGAAAATTTGGACTAAACGTTGCGTTATTCGTGCCAACTTTTTGGGTTAGACGTGTTTTGTTTTTTCCATCTACTTTAATTTTGTAGACATCCCGATTGATAGAACCATTTTCTACCGATTGATAATAAACTTGCCCATTTTTTTCGTCAAAACCATAGTATGCGGTTACTTCCCAGTTTCCTTTTGTAATTTGATTACGTAATTTCCCTGATTTGTCATAATGATAAATATGATTAAACCCATCTTTTTCAGAAGTCCAAATAAAACTATTGTCTTTTAAAAAAGTAAGGTTGTCTGTCACGTCTACATAAGCCGCATCTTTTTCGTTTAAAACTACCGTTGTTGCTCCTGTTTTGGCATTTACAAAAACTAAATCCAAATTATTTTGATGACGATTTAACACTTGAACACTTAACGTATTGGCTTCATTTGTCCATTTCATCCGAGCAATATAAAAATCATTGTATTGACTCATTTTGATGGTTTGCGTAGCATTAGCAACAACATCATATACATGGAGAGAAACTAACGCGTTTTTTTCACCTGCTTTTGGGTACTTAAAAACTTCTTGCGTAGGATATAATTCTTTTCCATAAACATCCATTGAAAATTCAGGAACTAAAGTTTCATCAAATTTAATATAGGCCAAATGCGTACTAGATGAATTCCAATCGAATGCTCGAACAAAGGCAAACTCTTCTTCATAAACCCAATCCGTTACGCCATTAATAACCTGATTTTTCTGACCATCGGTTGTAATTTGTGTGTGTTTTTTGGAGGCTATATCAAAAATATAGAGGTTGTTTTGGTAGGCATAAGCAATTTTTTTGCCGTCTGGAGAAAAAGCAGGCTCTTGAATTTTATAATCGGCTACTTTTTGTACGGATTTAGACGCGATATCATAAATGTAAAAATCGGCCACAGAAGAATGTCTAAAAATGCGTTCTTCATTCATCGCAATAAGCATTTGCGTTTCCGATTGGTTAAAGGTATAACTATCAACTGCTGTTAATTCTGATAAAGTTTTAGTATCTAAAAGCGTATTTACTTTTTTTAATGTAGCAAATTCGTACAAATCAATCTGATAATTTTTAGCTGCTCGGTCATAATTTAGGACCGTATATTGATTCGTGTTTTTTAAAGCTTGCAAAGCATCCATTCCTTTTGCTCGGAAAGTTCCTGATGCCCAGATATCTTCGAGTGTGATTTTTTGCTGCCCAATTGCTGTAAAAGATGTAATTAGAAATAAGAAAAAAGCCTTTTTAAACTGATTCATTTTTGGGTTGTTAAAATATGGTTCAATTTTAGTAAAAAAATTGCAATAATCCGCGATTTAGAGTGTTAAATAGCATTATTTTTAATTTAAGGGTCTTATTAATTTTACAAAATTACCAAAGGAAACTTTATCTTTGTGATTCATTTGATTTAAGCCATTAACATGCATCACCAAATTTCAGGATTTTCAAAATTGAATAAAACCGAAAAAATTGATTGGATTGCCAAACATTATTTTTCACAACCGCAGGAAGCCATTGCGTTAATTAAGCGTTATTGGAATAGCGATGAAAAACTGCAACAATTGCATGATGAATTTATTGAAAACACCATTACCAATTTTTATCTACCACTTGGAATTGCCCCTAATTTTTTGATAAACGGCAAAAAATACACAGTTCCAATGGTGATTGAAGAAAGTTCTGTAGTTGCTGCAGCAGCTAAATCAGCAAAATTTTGGCATTCGCGAGGCGGATTTAAAACCACTATTTTGGGCACTGAAAAAATTGGTCAAGTCCATTTTATGTTTACTGGTGAATCGTCAACATTGAATGCTTTTTTCAATCATATTAAACCAAAATTTTATTCAGAAACAGAAAGCATTACCAAAAATATGCAAAAACGCGGCGGCGGAATTTCAGAAATTCTATTAGTTGACAAAACTGCCGATTTGGAAAATTACTTTCAACTTCATGCTACTTTTGAAACAAAAGATAGTATGGGAGCCAATTTTATCAACTCTTGTTTAGAACAATTTGCAAAAACCTTAAAATCAGAAGCCCAATTTTACGATGCTTTTACAGAAGAGGAGAAAAACATCGAAATAGTAATGAGCATTTTATCAAACTTTGTCACAAACTGTATTGTTCGAGCAGAAGTTTCCTGTCCGGTAGAGGCTCTTTTGGAAAAGCAATTGGAAAACCCTGCCGAATTTGCCGAAAAGTTTGTTAGAGCCGTTCAAATTGCTAAAATCGAACCTTATCGAGCCGTAACGCATAACAAAGGAATAATGAATGGTATTGATTCGGTTGTTTTGGCAACGGGCAATGATTTCAGAGCTGTTGAAGCAGGTGCTCATGCGTATGCAAGTCGGAACGGGAAATACAGCAGTTTGTCTAATGCTACAATTGAAAATGGCATTTTTAGTTTTTGGCTGGAAATTCCATTGGCTTTGGGAACTGTTGGTGGATTAACGTCATTGCACCCCATGGTCAAACTAAATTTAGAAATTTTAGAAAAACCCACAGCCCAAGAGCTTATGCAAATTGTAGCTGCTGTTGGTTTAGCACAAAACTTTGCTGCCTTACGTTCATTAACAACCAAAGGAATTCAAGAAGGTCACATGAAAATGCATTTGAACAATATTTTAAATCAATACCAAGCCACTGTTGATGAACGCTTAAAAATAATGGCTTATTTTAAAGATAATTCAATTTCTCATGCTTCTGTAGCAGATTTTCTAACACAATTACGAAAATAATTTATGTTAAAAAAAACGTATTATAGTAATGGCAAATTACTTGTAACAGGAGAATATGTCGTATTAGATGGTGCTATGGCCTTGGCTTTGCCCACACAATTTGGCCAAAACCTTATCGTAGAACCAGGAAAATCGAAGGAAATCAATTGGAAAAGTTTTGATGCGGATGGAACAACTTGGTTTGAAGAGAATTTTTCGTTTGACACGATTCTTCATGAAAATAAAGATTTTATTGACAATCCAATTCACCGAAGATTAGTTGGAATCTTGCACGAAGCCTTTCAAATGAATCCAGATTTTTTATTAGCCGATTACGGCTATCAGATTACAACCCAGCTTTCATTTCCAAAAAACTGGGGTTTAGGCACCTCGTCTACTTTGATAAATAATTTAAGTCAGTGGTTAAAAATCGATGCTTTTGAATTATTGCAACGCAGTTTTGGTGGAAGTGGGTATGACATTGCGTGTGCCAAAAAAGATACGCCAATTGTTTACCAGTTGCTCCATAACGAACCTCACTATCGTCCGGTAGATTTTTATCCGCCGTTTCACCAACATTTATATTTTGTTTATTTAAATCGGAAACAAAATAGCCAATCGGCCATTGCCAATTACATTAACAAGCAAAATGAAATTGGAAAAACAATTGAGAAAATAAATACCATTACGAAAAACAGTATCGCCACTAGCGACTTAAAATCATTTGCTTATGAAATGGAGAAACACGAAACCATTTTGAGTGACCTATTAGAAATGAACACCATTAAAGAAGCGTTTTTTGACGACTTTAATGGTGTTGTAAAAAGTTTAGGAGCTTGGGGTGGCGATTTTGTTTTGGCAATCACCAAGGAAGACCCAACCGGTTATTTTAAAGAACGCGGATTCGAAACGGTAATTCCGTATGAGAAAATGATTTTACAATAGAAACAATCACCTTTTTATAGACCAAATTAAAACAAAAAAATCCCAACCTTTCGATTGGGATTTTTTAATATACTATTAGTTGACCTAGTAATTAAACTGAAATCTTGTATCTGTAATTTCTGCTTTTTCTTTTAAAGCTGGAAAAACACGATTTACACCTTGAGCACTTTGAGCTTTCAACGCATTTAATTGAGCTGAATAATCTTTAGTTGGCAATGCTTTAGTTACCGTAGTTGTTTTTAAAACAAAAACACTAGCATTTCCTTCAATTGGAGCAGAAATCTTATTTGCAGCAGTTGAAAATGCTAAACCAACAACTTTAGGTTCATATCCAGAAGAGGCAACCATTGGACTTTCTAGTGTAATATCAGCTGCATTTTGTACTTGAACAGCATTTGCAGTTGCAATAGCTTCTAATGAAGATCCTTTCATTTTAGCCATGATTTTTTCTGCTTTCTTTTTATTTTTCAAGATAGGTTCAACTCGTACACGAGCATCTTCAATATTCAACAAACCTTCTTCATTAATCTTTTTCAGACGAGCGATAACGTGTCCAACTTTTGGAATTTCAAATCGTTTGATTGTATTTACATCGGTATCTTTTTCAAAAGCCCAACGAACTACTTGTCTTTGTGGCCCTAATTGTCCTAAGTTCTCATCAAAAGCTTTCACTCTCACGGCAGGAACTGCAGTTAATTTTGATTCTTTCAAAGCTGTTTCAAATGATTTTTCTGTAGCTGCTACTTCAAATTTCACCGCATTCGTATAAGCAACTTCAGAAGTTTTTTCTGATGCTTCAATTTTTTGTGCAATCGTAGCCAAACGAATAGCATCTTGCTTATCGGTCACTTGAATAATATGGTAACCAAATTCTGTTTCTACTAAACCAATTTTTCCAACAGGATTATTAAAAACGAAATCGTTAAATGCTGGCACCATTTGACCTGGACTAAAGAAGTCTAAATCTCCTCCTTTTTGTGCAGAGCCTTGATCTTCGGATACTGTAAAAGCTAACATGGTAAACGAATCTGGATTAGCATTAATTTGAGCCATTAATTCATCAGCTTTTACTTTTGCTTGTTCTTTTGTTCGGTCTTCTTTTGGCTGAGCTCTAGAACCCGTGAAGCTAATTAAGATATGACTTGCTCTTGCTTTTGCACCAGCTTTTCTTCCCATAGAACGGCTTAACGCATAATAATCACCATATTGGTATGGGCCATAAATTTGTCCTTCTGCTAAATTAAAAATTTGTTCTGCATGTTCTGCTGGCAAATCTGATTTTCCAACATAGGTTGAATCATATGGGAAATCTGAATTTGCATTTACAAATTCTACTAAATTTGGTGTGTTTGCAAAACCAACAATGGTATCATTTGCACCTGTTTCTTTATTATAAACCACTCTTGGATTTAATAAAGCACTCAATTTATTTTGAATATCGGTTTTATCTGCATCAGAAGGTTTGTCTTCCATGACAACATATTCGATTTCTCTAGTTTCTTCTGATTTGAATTTTTTCTCATTCTTTTTCATGTAGTCTACGATTTCTTGATCGGTAACTGCTACATCGCTATCTTTAATAGAAGAATAAGGAACTGCAACATAATCAAAACTTACTTTGTTATTTTGCATTTCATATTTAAACTTGGCATCATTTTGAGTGGTAAAAAAACCGCCTTTTACCAATGAGCTATACAATTGGTATTTTGAATTGATATTGGCACTGGCCTCTGTAGATTCAAAATATTCTACTTCTTGCGGATTTGAACTCGCTTTAATGTATTCTCTGTATTTATTAATGTCAAATTGCTTTAACTCATTTTGAAAGCTAGGATTTTGACCAAAATTAGGATCACTTTTTAAGGTTTCAATTAAGTGTTTTTCGCTAATACGAATTCCTAATTTCTCTAATTCTTCTGTTAATAAAGCTACATTAATTTCTTGCTCCCAAACTCGATTAACGGCTTGAGTAGTTGACATACCTTGACCTGATTTTTCAGTATTTGCAACTTTAAGTCGAAATTCTTCAAATGCTATGTCTTTTCCATTAATGCTTCCTACATTATTCGAAGTAGATGCAAATCCACCACTGTTGATAACATCTGCCAATACAAATGAGAATAATGCCAACGCAATTATTACAATTAAAATAAAGGAACGCTGTCTAATTTTTCCTAAAATCGCCATTTTATTACTATTTAATTTTATTTCAGTTTGCGAAAATACAATTATCTATGAAATAAAGATAATGAAATCGATATATTTTATTTAATTTTTGTAGTCGTTAAAAAAAGAAGAGAAAAAAAGAGAAAAAAAGCTTCAAAAACCGTTCAAACCTGACTGTTTAAAATAGGATTTTGAGCTATTCAACCACAGTCATGGTGACCAACTCAATTTTTTTGTTTGTGGCTTCTTCGATTATAAAATGGAAGTTTTTAATTTCAATTTCATCGCCTTTCGTAGGAAATTCTTTAGTATGATTGATAATGAATCCACCTAAAGTAGAATAAGAGTCTTCTTCTGGGATATTAAGTTTGTAGGTTTCGTTGATATATTCGACATCTAATCGGGTAGAAAAACGAAATTCTCCTTCTCCAAGTTGCTCTTCAATTAAGGTTTCGTCGTGGTCATGTTCATCTTCAATTTCGCCAAAAAGTTCTTCTACAATATCTTCTACGGTTATCATTCCGGAAGTTCCACCATATTCGTCTAAAACAATGGCAACACTTTTTCGTTTTTTGGTCAATAAATCCAACACATCTTTAATAAACATTGTTTCGGGAACAAATTCGACCGGAATTAATACCGATTTAATGGTTTTAGGCTTTCTAAAGAGTTCAAAAGAATGCACATATCCAATAATATCATCGAGGGAAGACTGATAAACTAAAATTTTAGAATAACCTGTTTCAATAAACATTTGTTTGATTTCGTTGACCTTATCGTGAATCTCGATAGCAGCAATTTCTGTTCGCGGAATCATGACATCGCGGGCTTTTACACCAGAAAATTCTAAGGCATTTTGGAACATTAAAATTTCTGAATCAATCGATTCATGATCTTCAACAGAATTCATTTGTTCTGAAATAAAATTTCCTAATTCCACTTTACTAAAAAACAATTGGGTTTCATCACCCTCTGTTTTAAATACTTTTTTGAGTACAAAATCAGATATCCAAATCACAAAAATGGAAATAAAATATAATAATAGGTAGAAAACATATGCCGGAATGGCAAATATTTTCATAAATGTATTGGCGTAAATTTGGAAGAAAACTTTCGGCAAAAATTCAGCTGTAAGCAAAATAACTGCTGTAGAAATTAGGGTTTGAATAAGCAAAATTTGTATGGGCAACTCGCTTGAGTTAATATAGGAAGGGAATATTGCTTTGATGATTAAATCGCCCATCATAAAGCCATAAACAACTAAGGCAATATTATTACCCACTAACATCGTGGCAATAAAAAGTGACGGCCTTAGGGTTAGTTTGGTTAGGATTTTAGCAACAATTCCTTCTTGTAATTTTTCTATTCCGAGATATACTTTGTTGGAGGACACAAACGCAATTTCCATTCCCGAAAAAAAAGCGGAAAGCAGTAGACAAATGACGATAATACTGATTTCCATCGTTAATTACTTTTTATCATTATCCATTTTCTTCATAAACTTTCGTCTAAAGAAGAACATAAAAATAGCCATTGCAGCAAAAAAGAACATGAGCCACGGGCTTTTTTCTTCTGAATCTAAGTGAACAACGCCTTGATAAATAAAAAACCCGGCGGCAAAAAGATAAAAATATTGAATGTATTTAAGGTATGTCATTGTCTTATTGTTTTGTTTGTAATGTTTAACACTGCTTTGTTACTTGATAAATTATTCAGCATCATTAATCAAACCATATACTTTTTGAAAGTTAATTCGTTTAAAATCTTTACTAAAATCGAGTCCTTCACCAGTTGAAAGCCCTTTGTTAGGGTCTGTAAATTTAAACTTTTTTTCGGTAAAAAACCATTCGTTTTTTTGGTCGTAGTACAATTGCTCGGTTTCCAAATACTGTCCGCCATCAGAAGTCATTTTTACATTACCTTGTAAATCGATGATATCCGTGCCTTTAAAAGTAATCGCGTAGTTGGCTTGGATGTAATTTTTCTTACCGCTTTCATCGTATAACGTCACATCAATTCCTTTTGGAAATTCTGTAAAAGGATATTGGGCTGAGCTATAATCAAACATTTTAGGCCCTTTTAAAATGGCTTTTATTCTTCCTGAATCGGTATATTTCATATTAACCGAATCTGCTTCGCCCGTAGGCATGAATTCAGAAACATTGAACTTCTGAATTTCTTTAAAATTACTTTCACACGCAAAAAACAATGTCACAGCAAAAACTGTGACACTGATTTGTACTATTTTTTTTAATAGGTTCATTTACTATAAACTAGGAACCGTAATGCTTCTTCCTACCCAACATTTAAAGCTAATACTTTGACCTGCTCTACCTGAGTTAAAAATCTCTTGTTTAGATGGAGCCAATCGATCATAAGAAGCAGCAGCGTTATTTCCTGCTGTTGTACCCGCTTTACGAGCAGTTTGAGCAGCTAACCAATAGATTGCTCTTTTTTCGAATGGATCATTACCACATTCATTGGCACTGTTGGCATATAATTGAGCAATATAAACATGTGCTTCACCCATGGATGGTTTTGCTGCCAACGCTTTTTCTGCATAAGCTCTTGCTTGTACTTTGTTTCCGTTACCGTAAATGTTTCTGGCAATCGTATAATATACATTTGCTTTTTTAGTATTGTCTTTTTGCAATTCTGCTGATTGGTTAAAATACTCTAACGCTTTAGTGGTATTCTTTTTAGAATAGAAAGACACTCCTAAGTTGTATGCTGATTCTGCAGTTGGATTTAATTTATGTAAGGCATCAGAAATTTTAGAGAATAATGGATCTTCTGAACATCCTTTTCTATCTAAACGTTCTGCAGCTCTTCTTAGCCATTCTTCGTTGTTTTTATTTTCTTCATAACTAGCACCTAAAAACGGTATTAAACGTTCACAAGTTGCCAATTGAGCAATTTTAGCATCCATACTTGAACGAATAGTTTCAAACGCGTCCATGTTAATCTGGTGATTTTCTTTGTACCGGTTTTCTTTGTCTGTTAAAACTGTTCCGCTATCTTCTTTCTGAATTAAAGCATCTAATGCATCGGATACTACTTTTTCTTCCTCTCCAATTTTATCAGAGATTTCATCATATTTAGTAAAGATATCTTGTAATTTAATTCCTTTTTTTCCAGCTTCAAAATCATTTACATAGATTTCAAAATAAACATATAATGCTTTTGGATTACTAAAATTATCTTTGTCTGTTTTAAAAGCTGTATCTAACAACTGATAAACCTCGTCTGAAGTACCCACATTATTTTCAAAAAGGGCCATTGCTTTTTTAACGTCAATCCCTTTTACTTTAGCAGGAAAATGAGTTCTGTATTCATCTTCCAACTTCATTAATTCACGTACTTCTTTTTCTTTATCTGCAGGTGTTTTGGCATTATCAATTCTGAAATTATAAATTCTCTCCCCGTAGATATAAGTTGCTTCACTTAAAGTAGCACAGTCTTTTCTAAGTTCTTGAAGATGTTTAAAGGTTTCTTCACCATAATTTTTAGTTTTGGCCATTTCTGCAAAAATGGATAGTTTTTCAGCACAGTTCACTGTGGCTTGACCAAACACATTTGAAGTTAGCACTACTAAGAAGGCTGATAAGATTGTTATTTTAGTTTTCATATTATTTAAATTTTTACTTTTAATCATATTTTCTTTTAATAAACCATTTGTCGTTTAGAGAGAAGCTTACACTTAAGTTTGAATAATTTTCTTGAATGAGTCCACCGTATACTGTTCCTCTACTTCCGTACTCATAAGTGATATTAATATTTGAGAACGAACCTTTGATTGGTAAACCTAAACCAAAAGTTATGCCATAATTATCTATTGCCTTATTATTTAAAACTAAACCTGTGTTTTGATAATTAAAACCAGCCCTGTAAGTAATTCGCTTATAGTAACTTGAAAAAGAATTATAATCCGGTAAAAAATAACCTCCAACATTATATTTAGTGACATTTTCATAATTCACATCATCAATATCAGCAAAACGATTTCCTAATCCGCTACTTTTTACAAAAGTTAGTTCTGCTCCAACTGACCATTTTCTTACTTCACCAATTCCTAAACCCAATCCAATTTTTGAGGGATATTTAATTTTACTATCTGGAACTAGAATGTCTTCTTCATTTATAATAATTTCTCCAAAATTATCTGTTAATTGAATAATCGCGATACTTCTTTCATTTGAAGCATTTAAAGTAGTTTCTGGTGAATAAATCAAACTACCAAAAACAGTTCTTTTTTTATCGATTAAACGACTATACATTAAACTCGTATTAAAGTTAAATCCTGTAATTTCGCTTTGATTTAATTCTCTTGTTCCATATTGAACTGCGGAGAGAAATGTAATGTTGTTAGTAGAAACATTTCCAAAATTAAAATTAGCATCGGCACCTACTTGAAAATTCTTGTTAATTTTATAGCCAACCCCTCCATAAATTTTATTTATTCCACCTGAGCCGGTAAACTGAGAAATTGGAATACTCGCATCTGTATTGTCACTTCGAATCTTATAACCAACAGATGTAAAAGGCATGGCACCAAATGCAGTAGTAAAACGTTTAGAAATTGGAATGGCCAAAGCGATATAATCAATAGAGGCTCTTTTGGCTGATTCAGATTGCTGTTCAGTTTTAAAATTAGTGTAATTAAAATTACCTCCAATAGTAAAAGTGGTATTCATTATGTCTGATAAAGAGGCGGAGTTATTGATATTTATATGAATTGAATCTTTTATCATATTGATTCCGCCCATTGCTCTATTTTCTACATTCCCTTTGAAAACAAAATCACCAAGTCCATAATAAGAATAAGGAGAGGAAGAGGCATTTTGTGCTATTGCAGAAAAAGAAAATACCAAGCAAAAAATGATACTAATTTTTTTAATCATTGTTGATTTTATATTGAAAAAATTGGTTTAAACTTTCTAAAAGAAAATTTGAATTGGCAAATATGGTATTTTTTAATCTTTTAGCCAAAAATTCGGCGTCGCCACCCGTTAAAATTATGGTAAAATTTTCATTCTCCAATTGATACTGCTCAATAAAGCCTTCGATTTCATAAATTAACCCATTCACCACACCCGAATGGATGGATTGATTCGTAGTATTTCCAATAAAATGAAGCGGGTTTTCTTTTGTCAATAAAGGCAATTTTGCCGTAAACTGATGCAGCGATTCATAGCGAAGTCGTAATCCAGGTGAGATGGCTCCACCCCAGTACTTATTTTGAGCATCAATAAAATCATAGGTCACACAAGTTCCCGCATCGATAACCAATCGATTTGTATTGGGAAACAACAAAGTAGCTCCTGCTGCCAAAGTGAGTCGGTCTATTCCAACTGTTTGGGGTGTTCCATATTTATTCTGAAAAGGAAAATGATCTTCATTTGATATAAAGTGAACCGAAATCGACTTTGACAATTTACTAAAATCAAAATCTACTGTTTTTCCAACTGATGAAACTACTAAATGAGCAATTTTTGGGTACTGCATGAAAATATTTTTAAAATTTTCAGTGGCATTCTCTGGCTCAAAGCCAAACAAATCGATAAGCGTATTGCCCTCAAAGACAGCACTTTTAATTCTTGTATTTCCTACATCAATTGCTAAAAGCATTTTTATAATTTGAATTGGCTAAGATACGAATTGATTTTTTTTCACAAATGTTTTGGATAAAATAAAAATCGTACTATATTTGCACCCGCAATAGCAACGGTACCTTAGCTCAGATGGTAGAGCAATGGACTGAAAATCCATGTGTCCCTGGTTCGATCCCTGGAGGTACCACTTAAACCCGAATAGTTCTATTCGGGTTTTTTGTTTGTTATAAATAATCTTAATTTCGAATCGAATCCTTAACTGTTTCTGGCACTTGTTGCCCTGGTGATTCTATTTTTTTGGGGATAGGCGTTTCAGGGATTTGTTGAAATGGCGTTTGTGTTTTTTTTCCTGTTTTATCCTCATAATTAGGTATTTGCGTAGCATCTACAAACTCCGTTTCTTCCAAATCTTCTGTTTGTTTGCCAATGCCAATATTTGGATTTTCTTGATTTCCTGTCACTTTAATTGGTATTCCTATGATTCCTAAAGGAGGCAAACCTAATCGCATTTTTAAGTTTAATTTACTGTCAAAACTAGATTCTCCTTCTACACGCATTCTAAATCCAGCTGCTCTAAATTTAAAACGTTCAATTTTGATAAGGTTATTTTTAATAGTAGTTTTAATGTCCACTTTTGATAAATCGGGATTCGTTAAGCCTTCGGATTGCGTTTTTTTACTAACCACATTAAACAATTTATAACCATTCATTTTTACCTTGTTGACCGATAAAATACCACCACCAACTAAAGAAGGATAAATCGGGCTCATTGATTGGTCTAACTTTCCTGCTATTTTATAGTCAAGGGAAACAATTCCTTCGGCAAATTCTGCTGCAGAAACCATTGCTTTAAACATTGGTAATTCGGCATAAGCCCGTTTAATATCGAAATCTGTGGCTTTAATAGAAAAACCAAAATCAGCTTGTTGCTCTGACTCATCAAAATAGTGAGCACTCATGTTAACTTTTGTACCAATAATTGAAAAACCAGTATTTTGAAGACTCAATTTCCCTTGATTAAGGCGTAAGTTTCCTGCTAATTGTTCAATCGGTATTTCGTCAAAAATGACTTTTTGTGCCGCTGCTGTAAGGTTAAAGTCAAAGCGTTTCGGAATGACTATTACACCAGCAGCCGTCTCTGCTGTTTCAGCTTCTTGAGTTTGTTCAACGGTGGTTTCTGACACAAATTCGTCGACGTTTATCAAATTAGAGCGAACAGAAAAATTGCCTTTTAAAACCTCTGATTCAGCTAGAAAAAAATTAATCACATTGTGCATTTCTCCTTCCATCATAAAATCAGATTGACCATAAGTAGCTAGGAAATTAGTGAAATACATATCATTTTGATTAAATACAAACGTTCCTTCTTCTATCACAAATGGTTTGGGTAAATAGTTGGAAGTAGTTTTTATCTTTTTCAAATACATCGTTCCCTTATTCTCCAAATTAGCATAATTTCCGTTGGTTGCATCGCTTTGCTTTCCTTTAAAGGAAACATCTACTCTTGCAAAACCGGTCATATCAATACCTTCAGCAGAAAAGACTTTGTAAATTTTTTCAATATCTAATTCGCCTTTTGCTTGAATGGCATAAGCAATGTCTTCAAAGTTTTCAAATGAAGCACTAATTGAAAAAGGCTTGTTTTCAAATTGAAAACTGGAAGGTTTTATTTGAATTTTCAGCTCTTTAAATGTTCCAGTTTTATTTTCGGCTGAGGCAAATAAATTAATTTTTTCGATAGGATTTGGATAATAACTTGTTTTGAGATATCCATTTTGTAAAGTAAAATTTCCTGTTGTAATTGGAAATTGTTTCTTTTCCCTATCATAAACTCCTTTTGCTTGAATAGCTGTATTTAGTATTCCTTTTACATCCAAATTTTGAATTCCTAAAGCTTGATTAAGTTTATCTAAATCTAATTTGGCCTTAATTTTTGCTTGTATGGAAGGTTTGGTAATTCCGATAATTTCAATGGTTCCGTTTAAAAAATCTTTGCCAACGTCAAAATAAATCGAGTCAATTTTCAAAGCAAATTGATCTAAATCAAGTTGTGGTAAACGCGTATCGAGATTTAAAAATATATTTTTTGCAGGTAAGTTTGCTTTTTGATGAGCGATAAAACCTTCTCTGATTTTCATATTAAAATGAACATCTGGTTTTTTATTTTCGGAAGCTATATAGTTTCCTTTTAATTCAAACAACAAATCTGTTTTTCCAGTAATCTTTGTATTTTCTAACCATTGAACATAATGTGGTGGCATAGCCGTAAAAAAGTCGTTCAAGTGACTATTGTCTGATTTTACGACAAAGTCTAAAGCATATCCATTTTTTAAGAAATTGAATTTTCCTTTGAACTCAACTGGTAACTTATTGATTTTTAAATTGTTTTGCTCAAATACAAAGGCCAAAGAATTGGTGTTGATTTTTGTAATTAATTCGGCATTTACTTTTTTATTTTTTAAATACGGCTCATCATTCATGGTAAAATCAAACGATTCGATTTGAGCATTGGTTTTCAAATCAAAAATGGCATCATTTAAATCGCCTTTGCCAAGATAATTAAACCCTTTGGCAGAAATCAAGATTTTCGTCGACTTATCATCATAATTCAAGTTCATTTTTTTAATATCAATTCGCTCTAATTTTAAGGATGCAGAAGACGAATTTGCCTCTTTTTCTTGGCTATCCGAAACATAGACATTATAGTTGGGTTGTCCTTTTGAATTTACTTTAATATTGATATTTCCACTAGTAACAAAAACCTTATCGATTTTAATTTTATCTCCAAAGAAAATCGATTTTACATTGATTCCGAATGCTACTTGTTGAGCAGAAAGCAAGGTGTCTTTTTCAAAAGGAGCGGACCCTTTGAGCACAAAATCATCTAACGTTAAAGTTAAAGAAGGAAAATGAGAAAAAAATGAAAGATGGGTTTCCGTAAAACTCAATTCGCCTGCCAGTTTTTCATTGGCAAATCCTTTGACTTTATCAGTCAGTGCTTTAGGAAAAAGAATAGGCAATATAAAGAGCAAAAACAACAAGAAAACAACTGACAAACCTGTAATTTTCAGCACCTTAAACACGCGACTTTTGACATCTTTTTTCATAACGCGAAAGTAAATATAAACTTATAATATACCAAAAAACAAAAATTAAAAAAACCCAACTAAAAAGTTGGGTTTTCAAATTCTAAACACTAACTAACTCTAAATTTAATTTTTAATTAATTTCATTGACTTTTCACGATTATTTAAATCTTTTACTCTTACAAAGTAAATACCTTTAGTAAGGTCACTCACATCAAATCGATCGTTTTCATCATAGCCTTTTTCAAAACGTTTCACAACTTGACCAGTCACAGAATAGATTTCTACACTAGTCGTAGGAATTGTAATTGAAAAAGAATCATTCGCCGGATTTGGTGCCAAAGCAATATCATCTCTCAATTCAAAAGAATCAGTACTTAGCGTTGGCAAACGATTTCCATACACTTTAAATTCACCTGGTGCTAATGTAATTTGAGCCGTTGTACTCGTTACATTGATAGGTGCTTCGGTCATTAAATCATACCAAGTTCCGATGTAAGGAAAATCAGGTGTAATATTTTGATTGGCTACCGAAAAATTGGCCAAAATAACCACATTTTTTAATTGAGTTGAAGGCAAGGAATTATTGAATACATAAATTCGTTGACGGATGTTATTTCCGTTTGGACTTATAGAATATTCTCCATTAAATACCGGTTCATTTTTCTTTAGAGCAATAAACTTGGAATAGGCATTATAAACCGAATTTCGCAAGGCATCACCCAGCCAGTTTTCAACCCATTGTGGTTGTGGTTTGGTATCTAATTTACAATCTCCTGGAGCGGTATCATAATCGGTATTAACTGTACCATTAGAACAGGTGAAAATAGAATCATCCATTCCTAATTCTTGAAAATGCCAAATCATTTTTGGCCCAGGAATTAAGATACTAGTCGCTCCTATAGCTTTCATTCTCGGAATGGTATTATTCAAATTATTATTAACCGGAGCAGTTCCGCCACCATTTCCAAAAGTCACGGCTTCATAAATAATTCGGTCTTTATCATGACTTTCTGGATAACCCAATAATCGTTTTCCTTGAAAACCTCTACTCACGTGGCCCATTCGCGAAATGTCTGCATTGGCAGAATTTCCGCTAATTAACTGTTTGTAAGGCGTCCAAAGCTCACCCCACATCATCACTCCTTTTCCTTCATTTATCCGATAATTTGCCCATTGTTGTTCTTCATTATCCGAACCTAAATGTTCAAAAATAGCATAGTGATTTGGGTCTATTGACCAAGAATAATCGGCATATTCTTTTAATACAGCAACTCTATCTGCTTGATAATTGTTGGTACATGTTTCGTCACCGGCAGTACAATTTTGAGTAAAACCTTTCGTTAAATCCCAACGAAAACCATCAATTTTATATTCTTGTATCCAGTGTTTAATAACACGTTTGGTATAGTATTTTGTTAAAGCAGATTGGTGATTAAAATCATCGCCAACACCATAACTATGTCTTGCCACAGTATTAAAGTAAGGATTATCGGTTGCTGGCGGCCCCCATCCATCACCATCTGGATCACTCATCCACATTCTCACGCCAGGATTTCTGCCAAAAGCGTGGTTTAATGCTACATCTAGAATGACTGCAATTCCGTTTTGGTGGCATAAATCTACCAATTCTTTTAGTTTTGCTTGTGTGCCATAAAATTTATCTAAAGCCATATGAAAGGCTGTATTATATCCCCAAGATTCATTTCCTTCAAATTCCATGACTGGCATTAATTGAATTGCATTTACTTTTAAATTGGTAAAATAACTCATTCGATTAATTAAATCTTGGAACGTTCTATTGGCATCAAAATCGCGAACTAACACTTCATAAACCACTAAATTGTCTTTATTTGGTTTTTGAAAATTTAAAGTCGCCTGACTCCATGGGTAAGGTTGTTGACCAGTTTGTAAAACCGTAACTTCTCTTTCTTGGCCTTGCGGATAAGCTGGCATATTAGGATAACTACTGTTTGGAATCCATTCATCATCATAAGGCGAAAGCACTAGAGTAGAATACATATCTGCCGCTTTTACTAAAACAGGAGAATTAGTGACAGGCGTTTGATCGACTACCCAATACTGATAAGTATATAATTCACCTGGATTTAATCCGGTTAATTCTAACCAAAAAATATTAGTAGACGGATCTTTTTTCATGGCATATGAACTATTAGGTTGCCAGTTATTAAAGCTTCCCGCAACATATACAAAATCTTTTCCGGGAGCATTTAATTTTAACGTAGCTCGCGTGGCATCGGAAGGATTATAGTTTATTCCGTCCTCTACTCCGGCAGGAACTGCTTGTGGAATTACGCCTGGATTAACCAAAACACTAAACGATCTAAAAATGGTACTAGACCCTTGTGTAACTTCTAAAATATAATTTTGATTTGAAGTTATAGTTGTATGGTTGTAGGAATAACTTGAAGTTGATGGATTTGAATTCAGCACCGCTCCATTCGATTTCAACACATAACTAGCGTTTCCACCGGTATTATTGGCTGCGATAGTCAAACTTCCGTTAGCATTAATGATTGTCGCACTATTATTGGCAGGAGAGGTTAAATTAACCTGAAACGTTCCCACATTGAAAATAAAGTCAGTACAAGAAGGTGCTTCTTTTAAGGTTTGAGAACCATTGGCATTTCTAAATACCATTCCTAATTTGGTAGCATTGGCTTGTTGTGTTGCATTGATTCCAAAATAAACACTTGGAGTCAACGTAATCGACCATGTTCCATTTCCGTTATTGGTCATTAATCCGAGACCATTATCTTGTCCCCAGTTTCCAACAACTGAAAAACCAAAAGCATTTGTGTCATCACCAATGCCGGCATGCATATAAACTTTAGCAGGATTTGTTCCCATCAGGTTACAAGCTTGAGCAGCAGTTGATACGGTAATGGTAATTTGGTCTGTCACATTAAAAGTAGAAGGAGTAATGGTTACTTGACCAGAAACAATTCCGGAAAATAGTGACAATATAAAAATAACTATATATTTTTTCATAGTATGAATTTTAAATGATAAAAAAGGGCTGTTGTATAACAGCCCTTTTTAGGAAAAAAGTAAAAAATTATTGAGCTATTAACTCATAAGTATATAATCTAGGATTAGATAAATCTAATTTAACCAAATAAGTACCTGCTACACTCACCGAAAGATTCCCTCCGTCTTGAGTCAAAGCTGCTGGATCACCACCAAAGTTGATTGTCCAAGCGTCATTTGCTCTAAATTTGAATTCATCAGCCGTTAACGCCATAATACCTTCCCACATTTTAGTGTCAGCATTATATGTTAATGGTGTACTAGCATCCCATCCACCTGGAGTGGCTGCACCAATGATGCCCCAATTGGTTAAAGTAGTCGAGTAAGTTAATGCGGTTGTATTAGCATTTACACGATAATAACCAGGAACTGCAGAACAATCTGTTTCATCTTGTTCTACTAAAATACCAGAAAATGAACCATCATCACCCCAATCCGTATTACCCCAATTGAAAGCACCTGAAGCATCTGGAGCTAAAAACTTATAGCTACCATCTAACCATACAAATCCTTCATAATCAGTTTCTCCATAAGCAGAAGAAGCCAATCTAGGTGCTGTAGGTGGATTCCAACCTTGATGATTACCAGGAACCGCGATTGCTGGTAAACTTGTAGAAAATGTTGTAACCAATACAGTTACAACATTTGAATAAACAGGTTGAGAACTTATTGTACCCGTATCCGATTTAATTCTAATATCTAATGCTTCTTCAACAAAAGGCGTTAAACCTGCTGCTACTGCTGCGTTATTTAACTCTAAAACGGTCCAAGTGATAGTAGTTCCGTTTGTAGTTGATACTTCGATAGCATTTTCAAAGTCAGTTCCTCCAGCAGCTATTTCTACTGTATAGGTTATAGCTGTAGGCGAACCATAATCAGCATCTTCCCAACTCACAGTTAACGCTGGGTTAGTATCTAATTCAGGTGTTAAAACTACCGAAGTTCCAGCATCTGGAGTTAGAATAGCAAATTCAGCTGGTGGCGTTGTAAACATTAAATCTTGTTCGTCTTCGCAAGACCAAAACCCAATGGAAATAAGGGCAACTAGGAATATATTTAATTTATTTTTCATTTGTATTTATATTTATGTTAAAAGATAGTTATTAATAACCGGGATTTTGAGTTAAATTAGGATTTGATGCCAAAGAAGCTTCAGGAAGTGGGTACAATTTTAAGTGATTAGAAATTGAAATTCCATTTGATCCATTCCCTTTCCACGCCCAATTATAGGCTCCACCAGTATATTTATTAAAACGGATTAAATCTTGTCTTCTGTGTGACTCCCAGTGTAATTCTCTTGCTCTTTCGTCAAGTATAAAATCTAGGGTTAATGCTGAAGAATTAATATTTGCCGCAGAAGAACCATTGTTAGCACGTTCTCTCAAAGCATTTACATATCCTAAAGCAGTTGAAGTAGATGCATTTCCAGCTCCTCGTAAAGCACATTCAGCATACATCAAGTAAGCATCTGCTAAACGAAATAAAGGAAAATCCGTATCAACAAAAGTTGAGTTTGGCCCTACAGCACCTGTAGAAGAAATGTTTGAGTATTTACCTAGAATATAACCTTGGTCTCTGTTCGCAACATCGGTGATATTAATGTCTCTAGAACCCGAAATAATAGTGTTTCTAGTATCATTATCAAATTCAGCTCCATTGAATTTTTCGACAAACTGCTTTCTCAAGCGAAGAGCTCCGCCCCAAGCACCAGCACCAACTCCAAAAGATTCGCCATTCTGTTCTATAGAACCAACTTGACCATTTATCATTACGGTGGTTGGACCATAATTTTGAGTTACATTTCCATCAGATTGAATTGCAAAAATCATTTCAGGAGATAAATTATTATCAGCTTTAAAATTATTTAAATAATTTGAATTTAAAACATATCCTCCTGAAATAACAGCATTACACTGATCTACGCAATCTGTATATCTATTTGTATTGATATAAACCTCAGCATTTAAATACATTTTTGCTAAAATCATGTGAGCAAAACCTTGGTCTAAACGACCTGATTCATTTGTTTTTGGAGCTTTTAAATTTGGAATAATAGCCAATAATTCAGACTCAACAAATTCAAACAACTGCTGTCTGTTGTATTCAGGACCAGCAGTATTAATTGGATCATTTTCAGTTACAAAAGCTGCTTTTCCAAATAAATCCATTAAATGATAGTAGGCCAATGCTCTTTGTGCTCTAGCCTCATATCTGTATGCCTCGATATCAGCAACTTCTTGCGTACTTGTTATACCTCTAGAAGCTAGTTTTTCAGGAGTTGATTCTCTTAAAAACTCGTTTACTAAAGCCACGTGATACATTCCTCTACTATACATTCCTCTAAATATAGGATTGGCTGCATTCCAAATGTTTCTTTGAATTTCACGAGTGCCTGGGTCATTTTCATAACTCCAAATCACTTCATCAGTAGCAAGGTCTTGCATATACCACAAACATCGACCATATTGACTTGTTCCAGCATCTACTCCACCAATATTTGATGAGCCAGAACCATCTGTTCCAGTTAACGATAAATTACCATAAACCCCAGCAATAGCTCTTTTATATGCACCTGGCTGACTGTAAAACTCGTCGACGGTCGTTGACAAAGGATCTTCCGGTGTCACGTCTAAATCATCCATACATGATTGCATAAAAAATGCAAATCCTAGTAAAGCGATTAATTTAACATTTATTTTTTTCATAGTTTTTTAATTAAAATTTCACATTAGCTCCAAACAAAAATTGTCTTTGTCTTGGATATATTGTTTGATCAACTCCTCCTGTAATTTCAGGATCTAATCCATCATATTCTGTAATAATTAATGGGTTTTGAACTGAAGTAAATATTCGTAAAGAAGCTTTCCCTTCTAACCATTTTGGGAAAGTATATCCCAATGTTGCATAATCCATTCGCAAGAAAGAACCATTTTCAACAAACAAATCTGACAATACGTTTTCACCATTTTGCTGCTGAAATCCAGTAAATTCATAGAATGTTGAAATATTTTCTAATACTTGACCTTCTTGTAAAACACTACTATAAGATCTTGAAGATTTTGTTGTATTTAGAATGCGATTTCCAACACTAGCTCTTAAGTTAAACCCTAAGTCAAAATTTTTGTAATTAACATTCGTAGCAAAACCAAGTAAAAAGTCTGGATCTGGATTTTTGTATACATATCGGTCTTCACCACTAATAATACCATCTCCATTTAAATCGGCAAATGCTCCTTCAACTGGCGAACCATTAACATCATATAATTGTTTGTATACAAAGAATGAAAAAGGTGCGTATCCTTCATCTATAATTTGAGAAGTTCCTCCAGTACCTGCTCCAGTTGCACCAGTATAAATAGGCTGACCTAAAGCAACTTTATCAATTCTTCTTTCATATTTTGTTGCATTAAAAGAAACATTCCAAGTAAGATCCTCTTTTTTAATCACATCATAAGCGATAGAAAACTCAACTCCTTTTGTACTCATGTCCCCAATATTTTGAGGCCCTTGGTTTGTATAATTTCCACCATCAGGAAACGGAGCCGTTTGGAATAAATCATAAGATTGCTTGTAGAATAAATCTAATGCTCCCGTTAATCTGTTATCCATAAATCCATAATCTACACCCACATTGTATGAATAGGTTTCTTCCCATTTAACTGGGCCATAAGGTTCTGGAACTCCAACTGGATAAACAGTTCCGCCAATAATATACTGCGAATAAGGGTCACCCGTACTGTATTTAGGTAAGTAAAATGTTCCGGCTGCAATATCTTGTTGCCCTGTAATACCCCAACCCAATCTAAGTTTTAAATCAGAAAGCTTAGTACTATCAGCAAAGAAATCTTCTTTTAGTTTCCATGCAAAAGCTACAGAAGGAAAATCCCCCCAACGGTTGTCTTCTCCAAAACGAGAAGTACCATCACGTCTATACGTCATCGTAACTAAATACTTATTACTAAAATTTAAATTAGCTCTTCCAAAGAAACCTAACAAAACAACATCGTCATTTACATAAGAACCTGGAACATCTTGCGGATTGTTTCTGTTTCTTGTAAAGTTTCCTTCATTTTCAAATTTTTGATACGAATAACCACCCGTAACCTCATATACTAAATTTCCAGTTTCGTTGTTGTAAACTAAATAACTGTCTAATAATTTATTGGTAACCGTACTTTCAGAATAAGAATCGGTTCCGTAAAGCTTAGTTCCATTTATAAACCCTGTTAAAGCATTTTTGCTAACTTCAACAGTTCTGTTTCCATTTTGTTGATCGTAACCCAAATTAACTACAGCTCTCAACTCAGGTAAAAAATGAAATTTATAATCAACTTCAAAATTTCCAAAAAATCGGTTATTTATACCTATATCATTCGTTTGCATCAATTGAGCTACTGGATTTCTAGTAGCCGGTGCAAGGAAATTTGATGTGTTTGGTCCATTTCTGTACTCAAAAAAGCCATCATAAGGAGAAGCTGCGTCGTAAACGGGTTGTGTTGGATCAAAACGAATAGCGGCTCCTTCTACTCCAGCGGCAAATCTATTTTTTTGATTTGTATAATTTGCAGTTACTTTAAACTTCAAATGATTTTCAAAGAATTCAGGAGAAAGATTTAAAGCCACTGTGTTTCTAGTAAAACTATTGGTCAAACGCAAACCTTCTTGGTAAGTGTTACCTACAGAAAGACGCGTTGGGATCATTTTAAATAGATTTCCTTTTATAGACAAATTATTGTCCACAAAATCAGTTCTTCTATAAATTTCATCTTGCCAATCGGTATTTGCTGTGCCTAATTTATTGACTACGTTGATATTTCCCGGTTTGTATTTAGGATCCAGCGGATCGGTAGGATATTCTGATATAATTAAACTTCTAAATTGATCTGCACTATATACATCAACTTGATTGTAGTTTTTACCAGTCCCGTATTGAAAATTATAATCTACTTGCAACGTTTTTCCTGCTCTTTTTGTTGTAATAATAATTACACCATTAGCGGCACGCGAACCATAAATTGCAGTAGCTGATGCATCTTTCAATACCGTAAAGCTTTCAATGTCATTTGGATTAATTGAAGAAAGCACAGAAGTTGCTCCTTCACCTGTTGAATTTGAAACTGGTAAACCATCAATTACAATCAAAGGATCGTTAGAAGCTAATAAAGAAGAACCTCCACGAATTCTGATTTCTGCACCAGAACCAGGAGCTCCACTTTGATTGATAGTAACACCGGCTACACGTCCGTTTAATAAACTCTCAGCCGTAGCATTTGCACCTTTATTAAAGTCTTTAGTTGAAACTGTTGCCACAGCTCCAGTTGCATCTTTTTTCTTAACAGTACCATAACCCACCGCAACTAAGGTTACCTCATCTAGTTGTGTTAAATCTTCTTCTAATTTAACAGCGATGCTCTTTTGAGATTCATAGACAACATCTGTTTTCTTGTATCCTACATACGAGAATTCAAGAACATCTCCTTTTTTAAGATCTGACAGTGTAAAATTCCCATCAAAATCAGTTGTAGTACCTTTGGTAGTACCTTTCACAATTACATTTACTCCAGGCAAGGGCTGACCAGAAATATTTTCCGTCACAACCCCACTTAATGTGTTCTGTGCAAGTGCACTAAACGGCAGTAGCAGTAATAAAAATAACAACTTTTTATAAATTGTTTTCATACAGTTTGTTTAAATTAAAAATTTTTGTTTTGAACTTATATCATTACTTCGAGTGTTAAAATTACGCAAAATTTATGATAATTTTCACAGTCGGTCGTTAATTAGGCTGCGAAAACGTTTTCGTGTTGAAAAGTTTTACGATAGTTGTGAATTTATCCATAAAAAATACGATTTTAGGAAAATAAAATTATCTTTATTGTCAAATTACTAATTCAACAAAACATGAAAAGAAAAGTTACTTTAAAGCAAATTGCCAAAGAATTAGACGTTTCCATTTCCACCGTTTCTAAATCACTTAAAGATAGTTCTGAAATTAGCGAAGATACCAGACAAAAAGTACAAGCTTTTGCAAAGTTATATAATTACAAACCCAACAATATTGCACTCAGTTTAAAAAACAGAAAGACAAAAACTATTGGCATAATTATTCCGGAAATTGTCCACCATTTTTTTGCCACCGTAATTAGTGGTGTTGAAAATGTGGCCAACGAAAACGGCTATAATGTTATTGTTTGCCTTTCGGATGAGTCTTTTGACAAAGAAGTAATCAATATGGAAATGTTAGCAAACGGAAGCATTGACGGCTTTATCATGTCGTTATCAAAGGAAACACAACAAAAGAAAGATTTTCATCATATCTCTGAAGTAATTAACCAAGGAATGCCGGTCGTAATGTTTGACCGCGTTACCAACGATATTTTATGCGACAAAGTAATCATCGATGACAATCTAGCTGCCTTTCAAGCTGTTCAAACTTTAATTGATAAAGGATTAAATAAAATAGCCCTTATTACTACGGTAGATTATGTTAGCGTTGGAAAACTTCGAACCGATGGCTATATAAAGGCTCTGCAAATGAATGACTTGAAAGTAAATGAGAACCTCATCATAAAAATTGAAGACATTGACCAATCGGACGAACTCATTGAAAAACTAATTGAAAGCGAAAAAATTGACGCTGTTTTTGCGGTAAACGAACTCTTTGCCGTAACCGCTATCAAGGCCGCCTTGAGAAAAGGGTTGCGAATTCCAGAAGATATTGCCATCATTGGTTTTACAGATGGAATTATTTCTAAATATTCTACCCCAAGCATTACCACAGTCAGTCAAAACGGTATAAAAATGGGAGGAAAAGCAGCAAAAATGTTGATTGAACGTTTAGAAAGTGATGACGAAGATGACGAGCAATACAGAACCGAAGTGATTGAGACACATCTAGTGGAACGAGAATCTACGCCAACGTTATAGTAGCCGTAAACCACTGATTTTATTGACCTTAAAAAATAAAAACTCAAAAATCACTTCTTAAAAAAATTACTAAAAAATAGTTTCGTTTTAAAAAAAAACTATATTTGTACTTAATTATCAAAGCTTGTATTTTTACTTCGAACCAAAGTTTTGATAAGCCATAAATCGCTTATCGTATTAATTATTAACTAATTACGATAATGGAAAAGCGTAAATTAAGTTTCTGGGAAATTTGGAACATGAGTTTCGGTTTCTTAGGGATACAGATGGGTTTTGCCCTTCAAAATGCTAATGCTAGCAGAATACTTCAAATTTTCGGTGCAGATGTTCATCATCTCTCTTGGTTCTGGATAATTGCTCCCTTAATGGGATTAATAGTTCAGCCCATCATTGGCCATTATAGTGATAATACTTGGGGGCGTTTCGGCCGAAGAAAACCCTTTTTTCTTGTTGGAGCAATTCTAGCTTCAGTGGGTTTAATCTTAATGCCACAAGCCGATATTTTTATTGCCATTTTACCTGCTCTTTGGGTTGGTGCCGGAATGTTGATGATTATGGACGCTTCTTTTAACATTGCCATGGAACCTTTCCGGGCTTTAGTTGGAGATAATTTAAGAACAGACCAACGCACTTTAGGATTCAGCGTTCAAACAGCCCTAATTGGCTTTGGAGCAGTTCTTGGTTCTTGGTTGCCTTACGTTTTAGCCAATTGGTTTGGCATTTCAAATCAAGCAGAAGCAGGTTCAATTCCTTTAAATCTTATTCTCTCTTTTATTATCGGTGCTGTAATATTAGTTGCCTCTATTTTGGTGACGCTGTTTACAACTAAAGAATATTCGCCAGACGAATTAGCCAATTTTGAAGATGAAATTGCACACCAAAATGTTGTTCTGGAAGAAGCAGAAGTAAAAGAATCAAGGTTAATTGACATTTTAGAGGATTTCAAAAAAATGCCTGACACGATGCGTCAATTAAGTTGGGTTCAATTTTTTTCTTGGTTTGGTCTTTTTGGGATGTGGGTTTTTACAACACCCGCAATTGCACAACATACTTATGGCTTGGCAATTAATGACCATTCAAGTGCCGAATTTCAAAGTGCTGGAGATTGGGTTGGTGTTATTTTTGGAGTGTACAATCTTGTATCTGCTTTATTTGCGTTTACCCTACCTTACATCGCGAAACAAATTGGTCGTAAAAAAACCCATTCCATTTCGTTAGTAATTGGGGGAATTGGATTGATTTCCATGTATTTTATGCCAAACAAAGAATCACTCATTTTTTCTATGATTTGTGTCGGAATTGCTTGGGCAAGTATTTTGGCAATGCCCTATGCTATTCTAGCAGGCTCTATTCAGCCTAAAAAGATGGGAGTTTATATGGGAATTTTTAATTTTTTTATTGTAATTCCACAAATTATTAATGCCCTTATTGGCGGATTACTAGTTAAATATTTATATAATGATCATGCCATTTTTGCTTTGGTAACCAGTGGCGTAAGCTTTTTAATCGCTGCCGCATTGGTCTATAAGGTAAAAGATGTAGATGATGTAGTACAAAAATAATGAATCAAAAATGTTTTATATTCGACCTTGATGGCGTAATTGTGGACACCGCTAAGTATCATTATTTAGCTTGGCAAAAGATTGCTCATCAACTTGGTATCGCGTTTACTCCAGAACACAATGAAGAGTTAAAAGGAGTTAGCCGTGTTCGCTCACTTGATATTATTCTCGCTTTAGGACAAATTGAAGCAAGTCAAGAAGATAAAAATAAATGGTTAGTTCAAAAAAACGAAGACTATTTAACTTATTTAGTTGATATGAATGAAAGCGAAATTTTGCCAGGCGTGCTTCCTGTTTTACAATTTTTGAAAGAAAATAATCAAAAAATTGTCTTGGGCTCTGCTAGTAAAAACGCTAAACCAATTTTAGAGAAAGCAAAGATTAGGTCTTATTTTGATGCTATTGTTGATGGTAATGATGTTACAAATGCCAAACCAGATCCCGAAGTTTTTTTACAAGGAGCTAAAAAAGTAAATTTTAAACCTGAAAATTCAATCGTGTTTGAAGATTCTGTTGCCGGAATTCAAGCCGCTAATATCGGCGGAATGATTAGTGTGGGAATTGGAGACGATTCAATTTTAGGAGAAGCCGATTTTGTTTTTCCAGATTTCACCCATATCGATTTAAATTTTATTGAAAATCTAATCACAAGAGAATAAGTATTTTTAAAGTTTTCGATGAATCTGAAGATTTTCAGCATCCAATTGAAACCTTAAACTTTAAACACAAAAAAATGAATCAAGATTATATCATACCTGCTAATTGGTCAATTATTGAAGAAGGATTTGAACAAGATTTAGTAAAATCTTCAGAAAGTTTGTTCAGCATCGGAAATGGTGCGATGGGTCAACGGGCCAATTTTGAAGAAGACTATTCTGGCAAAACTTTCCAAGGAAGTTATATTGCAGGGGTTTACTATCCCGATAAAACCAGAGTAGGCTGGTGGAAAAATGGTTATCCTGAATATTTTGCAAAAGTATTAAATGCTCCAAATTGGATCGGAATTACGATTGAAATTAACGGAGAAAACCTCGATTTAGCAAAATGTAGTACTGTAAATAACTTCCGCCGTGAATTGAACATGAAAGAAGGAATTTATTACCGTTCATTTGAAGCAACCTTACAAAACGGAATAGAAGTAGCCATTCATGTTAAACGATTTTTGTCATTAGACATGGATGAGTTAGGCGTTATTCATTATGAAGTAAGACCCTTAAATCAAGATGCAAAAATTGTTTTCAAACCTTATATCGATGCCGGAATCACCAATGAAGACACGAATTGGGATGATAAATTTTGGGATATTTTAGCTATTGAAAATCAAGGAAATACTAGTTTTACAATTTCAAAAACACTAAAAACAAACTTTTCGGCATGTACTTTTATGCATAACAGTATTTTAGTAGAGGGTCAAAATACACAATCAACACCTTGCCATACTGAAAAATCTTCTACAAAAATTGAAAGTTCGTATGAAGTTTTTGCCTCAAAAAATCAATCCGTTGCCATTTTAAAATACGGAGGCTACACCGTTTCAACCAATCATGAGGAGAGTAATTTAGCACAAGCAGCTCAACAAATTATTTCAAAAGCGAATGAATTTGGATACGATGTATTAGCAAAAAATCAAATCGATGCTTGGGCTAAGATTTGGGAAATGAGCGACATTACCATTGAAGGAGATGTAAAAGCACAACAAGGTATTCGTTTTAATATTTTTCAGTTAAATCAGACCTATTTAGGAAAAGATTCGCGATTAAACATCGGACCTAAAGGATTTACGGGCGAAAAATATGGCGGCTCGACCTATTGGGATACAGAAGCCTATTGCATTCCGTTTTATATGGCGACTAAAGACCAAGAAGTGGCTCGCAATTTATTAACATATCGTTATAATCACCTGGAAAAAGCCATTGAAAATGCAGCAAAACTAGGTTTTAAAAACGGAGCGGCTTTATATCCGATGGTGACCATGAATGGCGAAGAATGCCACAACGAGTGGGAAATTACCTTTGAAGAAATTCACCGTAATGGAGCCATCGCTTTTGCTATTTTTAATTACCATCGCTTCACAGGCGATTACAGCTATATTCCTGAAAAAGGATTGGAAGTTTTAATCGGAATTGCTCGTTTTTGGCATCAAAGAGCGACTTATTCTACTGACCAAAATCAATTTGTAATTTTGGGAGTTACGGGTCCAAATGAATATGAAAACAACGTCAATAATAATTTTTATACCAATTATATTGCCAAATGGTGTATTGATTATACTATTGAACAAATTCATAAAATCGAAAAAGAATACAGTTCAGATTACACACGGATTCTAGACAAAGCAAAACTTTCTCTCTCAGAAATCAATCAGTGGAAAGAAGTAGCAGACAAGATGTATTTCCCGTATTCAGAAGAACACGGAGTCTATTTACAACAAGATGGTTTCTTAGATAAAGAATTGGTAAAAGTTTCTGATTTAGACAAATCGCAACGACCAATTAACCAAAAATGGTCATGGGATAGAATTTTACGTTCGCCTTACATCAAACAAGCCGATACGCTACAAGGATTTTACTTTTTTGAAGAGCATTTTAGCAAAGAGCAATTAGAAAAACATTTCGATTTTTATGAGCCGTTTACTGTTCATGAGAGTTCTCTTTCTCCTTGTGTTCACTCGATTCAAGCTGCTGTTTTAGGCAGAATGGAACAAGCGTATACCTTCTATTTACGGACTTCTCGTTTGGATTTAGATGATTACAACAAAGAAGTGCATGAAGGCTTACACATTACGTCTATGGCTGGAACTTGGATGAGCATTGTAGAAGGTTTTGGCGGAATGCGAGTAAAAGATAATCAACTCCATTTTGAGCCAAAAATACCAAACCAATGGAAAGGTTATTCGTTTAAAATTAACTTCCGAAATCAAATTTTGAAAGTAGATGTTCGTCCAAATGAAACTAAATTATCGTTGGAAGGTGACAAAGAAATTATAGTTTTTGTAAATGGAAAACAAATTATAGTAGAACCGAATAGTTTAGTAACCGTATAATAAACGCTCGCTAAGACGCTAAGATATGTTTAACGTCTCTGCAAGTTTGTGAGTTAAAAAATAAATTATATAAAAACGCTCGCAAAGAAGCTAAGTCGCAAAAGAATTGCTTGGCGTCTTTGCGACTTTGCGAGATAAAACAATAAATCATGAAAAAAATTTCATTACTCTTGTTTTGTTTCGCATTTTCATTTTTAACCGCTCAGGTCAACCGCATTGAGCCACCCAATTGGTGGACTGGATTAAAAAATGAGCAGCTTCAATTGTTAGTTCATCATCCAACTATTGGAAAAGCAAAAGTGTCAATCGCTTATGAAGGCCTTTCGATTACAAAAGTGCATCAAGCTAAAAGTCCAAATTATTTGTTTATCGATTTAACGATTAGTCAAGCAACTAAACCAGGAAAATTCAATATTGTTTTTGAATTTGAAAAAGGAAAAAAAATAACGCATTCCTACGAATTAAAACCAAAATCAAAACCTTCCGATGAATTTTTGGGTTTTGACAGTTCTGATGCAATTTACCTCATTACACCCGACCGATTTGCAAACGGAAATCCCTCCAATGACATCGTAAAATCGATGAAAGAAACTTCTTTAGACAGAACCCATGACTATAAACGACATGGTGGTGATATTCAAGGAATTACAAATAAAATTGAGTACATCAAAAATTTGGGTTTTACAGCCATTTGGCCAACACCCGTTTTAACAAATGATATGAAAAGTGGTTCTTATCATGGTTATGCAATAACCGATTTATATCAAGTTGATCCTCGTTTTGGCACATTGACCGACTATAAACAACTTGCCGAAAAACTCAATCAAAACAACATGAAACTCATCATGGATCAAGTGGCAAATCATTGTGGTAGCGAACATTGGTGGATGAACGATTTGCCTTTTCCAGATTGGGTTAACTACCAAGAATTATATGAAAAAGAAGGGAAATATATTACATCCAATCACCGGAGAACAAGCAATCAAGACAATTATGCAGCCAAAATAGACAAAGAGCAAATGACGAATGGGTGGTTTGTAGAAACCATGCCCGATTTGAATCAACGCAATCCGTTTATGGCTCAATACCTCATCCAAAATAGTATTTGGTGGATTGAAACCTTGCACCTTGGTGGCATTCGACAAGATACATATCCCTATCCTGATAAAGAATTTATGAGTAATTGGGCTGGAGCCATCATGACCGAATACCCTAATTTTAGCATTGTGGGCGAAGAATGGAGTTATAATCCGTTGTTAGTTGGCTATTGGCAAAGAGGAGCTACTAACAAAGATGGTTACGAATCGCATTTACGTTCTACTATGGATTTTCCAATGCAAAGTTTAATTGTGAAAGGTATCAAAGAGCCCGAAACATGGGACACTGGTTTGGTTCGAGTTTATGAAGGTTTGGCCAATGACTTCTATTATCCTTCCCCAAAAGATATCCTGATTTTTCCGGATAATCACGATATGGATCGGATTTTTACACAAATGAATGAAAACATAGTAAATACCAAAATGGCATTGGCAACGTATTTGGTTTTGCCACGAATTCCACAATTGTATTACGGCACCGAAATTTTAATGCAAAATACTGCTAAACCAAATGACCACGGACTTATTCGCACCGATTATCCTGGCGGATGGGAAAATGACAAAGTCAATGCATTTACAGGTGAAGGATTAACTTCCGACCAAAAATCAATGCAAGCGTTTCTAACTAAAATTTTAAATTACAGAAAAAACAGCAAGGCAATTCATGAGGGAAAAACCATTCATTTTGCTCCCAATAAGGGCGTTTATGTTTTAGTTCGAATGCAAAAAGAAGAAGTAGTCGTTTTGATTTTAAACAAAAACGATTCCGTAACTTTACAGTTATCGACTTATGCCGAATTGGGATTGAGCACAAAAAAATTCAGAAATGTCTTGACAGATGAAGAATTTATTTGGGATAAAGAAATAAAATTAAATAAAAAAGGGGCCTATCTTTTTACGACCAAATTAAAATAAACCATGAAAAATATTTTACTTTTTCTGTTCATTACGGCGTTTTCATTTGCTCAAAACAGCAACCGAAAATATGTTAAACACGAAATCAAAAAAGAGTATTTAGAACTTTCGGTGAACGATGGAGCTTATCATATTCAATTGATTCCAGAAGGCGTTCAAACCTCGTTTATCCCGAAAGGTGAAAAATATGACGCAAATTCACATGCCGTTATTTCACTTAAAAAAGTAGACGGAACGCTTATAGATGTACAAGATAAATTACTTTTTTCCTATCAAGATTTTAAAGTGGAAATTATCAAAAACCCATTTCAAATTCGTTATCACTATCAAGGAAAAGAATTGCTTTCTGAAAAATTAGGCTATTTCAAACAAAAACATGCCGTTTTAGAAAAAGTAAAAGGAAATATTATTGCCGACTCAACCGAAGTGCTTCAATTTAATCTTTCAACAGATGAAAAATTATTTGGTGGTGGAGCTCGCGTTTTAAGAATGAATCGTCGTGGCACTAAATTAGCTCTTTATAATCGAGCTGATTATGGCTATGAAACGCATTCAGAATTGATGAACTATACACTTCCTATTGTTATTTCGTCCAAAAAATACATGGTTCATTTTGACAATGCTCCAGTTGGTTATTTAGATTTAGACAGCAAAAAGAACAATGTTTTAGCATATGAAACCATTTCTGGCAGAAAAACCTATCAAATTATCATTGGAAAAAACTGGGACGCGTTAGTGTCCAATTATACGAAATTAACTGGTAGGCAACCCTTGCCTCCTCGTTGGGCATTCGGCAATTTTTCCTCTCGTTTTGGATATCATTCTGAAGCAGAAACTCGAAAAACAATTCAAAAGTTTCAAGACGAAAAAATTCCAGTTGATGCTGTTATTTTAGATTTGTATTGGTTTGGAAAAGAGATTCAAGGTACCATGGGAAATTTAGAAGTTTTCCGCGATAGTTTCCCCACGTTTGAAAAAATGGTGGCTGATTTTACTAAAATGGGTATCAAAACTATCACGGTGACTGAACCTTTTATTTTGACCACTTCCAAAAAATGGGAAGAAGTTAAAACTAAGAAATTAGTAGCCACCAATGCAGATGGAAGTCCAGCCACATGGGATTTTTACTTTGGAAACACCGGTCTAATCGATGTTTTTAAACCCGAAGGAAAAGCTTGGTTTTGGTCTATCTATAAAGGATTAGCCGATAAAGGAATTGCTGGCGTTTGGGGCGATTTAGGAGAACCAGAAGTGTTTCCTTCTTCTGCGAATACGGTTGCTGGAACGGCGGATGAAGTGCATAATCTGTACGGACACCAATGGGCGAAATTAATTCACGAAGGCTATCGCAACGACTTTCCATTAAAAAGACCATTTATTTTGATGCGAGCGGGTGCAGCTGGTTCGCAACGATTTGGAATGATTCCGTGGAGTGGTGATGTGAATCGAACGTGGGGCGGATTGTCTGGTCAAGTGGAAATTGCCCTTCAAATGGGAATGCAAGGTTTGGCTTATATGCATTCTGATTTAGGCGGTTTTGCTGGAGCGAATTTAGATGATGAATTATATGTTCGTTGGTTGCAATATGGGGTTTTCAATCCGATTTTTAGACCGCACGCTCAGGAAGATGTTCCTTCTGAACCGGTTTTTAAAAGTGATTGGGCAAAGAAATTAGCCAAACAAGCCATTGAGTTACGTTACCAACTGCTTCCGTATAATTATAATGCAGCTTTTGAAAATTCACAAACAGGAAAACCTTTAATGCGACCTTTGTTTTTTGAAGAAGTAGATAATGAAGCTTTATTGACAAAATCGGATGGCTATTTATGGGGAAATGATTTTCTGATTTATCCGATTATGGAAGCAGGTCAAAAAACGAAAGAAGTTTATTTTCCGAAAAACGCAACTTGGTTCAATTTTTATAATCGAGAAAAATACGAAGGCGGCACTACCCACCCAATCGCAGTTGTGGAAAACAACATCCCAACCTTTGTTCGCGGAGGCAGCTTTATTCCAATGGCTAATTTAGTTCAAAACACAGAAAATTATAATGCAAATTACATGACTTTTCATTATTTCTTAGATGAAAAATCAACTTCTAGTAGTCGTGATTTTTATTTTGATGATGGCTCTACCGTTGATGCTTTTGAGAAAGAAAATTATGAAATCATTAAACTAAAAGCTCAAAACAAAAGCAAAAAAATAGAAATAGAAATCCAGAGAGAAGTAGGTAAAAACTTCCAAACTTCCATTAAAATATATACTTTTATCATTCATAATATAGAATCAAAACCCAAAAAAGTTAAGTTTAATGATAAAAAGACAAGGTTTACCTATAATAAAAAAACCAACACCTTAACGGTAGGCATCACTTATTTTGGTAACCAAAAAGAAATAATTGAAATTATATCACAATGAAAAAAATAGCATTCCTTTTTTTAACAATTGTATTTTTGACGAATTGCTCTCCAAAAAAACAAACCATAAATACAGAAACTCCCTTCGTTTGGGAAGGGGCAAACTTGTACTTTTTATTGATTGACCGCTTTAACAATGGCAATCCTGCGAATGATAAAATTATTGTTCGTGACAAAGAAACGGGCGTACTTCGCAATTTTATGGGTGGCGACATTAAAGGAATTACCCAAAAAATTGACGAAGGTTATTTTACCGATTTAGGAATCAATGCCATTTGGATGACTCCGGTAGTCGAACAAATTCATGATGCCGTTGACGAAGGAACGGGAAACACTTATGGTTTTCATGGCTATTGGACCAAAGACTGGACAGCCATCGACCCCAGTTTTGGGACACGTGAAGACTTGAAAGAATTGGTTGAAAAAGCACATGCCAAAGGAATTAGAATCGTATTAGATGCGGTGATTAATCACACGGGGCCAGTTACTGAATTAGACCCTGTATGGCCTGAAAGTTGGGTGCGAACAGGTCCGAAATGTACTTATGACAGTTATGAAAACTACATTGACTGTACCTTGGTTGAAAACCTTCCAGACATCAAGACAGAAAGTAATGAAGCGGTTGAATTACCACCCGCTTTAGTGGAAAAGTGGAAGAAAGAAGGTCGTTATGAAGAAGAAATAGCCGAATTAGATGCTTTCTTTAAACAAACAGGTTATCCGAGAGCTCCAAAATATTACATCATGAAATGGTTGGCAGACTATATCACTGATTTTGGTATTGATGGGTATCGCGTAGATACTGTAAAACATACAAACGAGGCTGTTTGGGCTGATTTTTCTAAAGTGTGTCAAGAAACATTTGTACAATTTAAAAAGGACAATCCAACCAAAGTGTTAGATGATAATAGCTTTTTTATGGTGGGAGAAGTATATGGTTACGGAATTAATGGCAAGCAATGGTATGATTTTGGGGATAAAAAAGTGAACTATTTTGAGAATGGATTCAATTCGTTAATCAATTTTGATTTTAAAGGCGATGCGCATAAATCGTATGAAGAATTGTTTTCTAACTATTCGAAAACGTTACAAAATGACTTAAAAGGATTGAGTGTGATGAATTATGTTTCCTCTCATGATGATGGTTGGCCGTTTGATAAAAAAAGAGAACGCAGCCTTGAAGCGGGGACAAAGCTTCTGTTAACACCGGGTATTGCTCAAGTGTATTATGGAGATGAAACCGCTCGACCATTAGACATTAAAGGAACGGAAGGCGATGCAACTTTGCGTTCGTTTATGAACTGGGATGATGTTAAAAGCAATGAAAACACTAAGAACGTACTTTCTCACTTTCAAAAACTAGGGAATTTTAGAAGTAATCATCCTGCGATTGGTGCGGGAATTCATAAAGAAATTTCTAAAGCTCCGTTTTATACTTTTAGTAGAACATTTACCAAAGGAGATTATACCGACCACGTTATTGTTGGCTTAGATTTACCCATTGGCAAGAAAACAATCAACGTAAACGCTGTTTTTGAAGATGGTGAAGCGTTGATTGATGCTTATTCTGGTGAGAACGTTACCGTTAAGGATGGTGAAGTGATTATTGATAGTCCGTTTGGATTTGTTTTATTGGAAAGAAAGTAGCATTACCGCCCATTGTATTACATAAGCGTTTATAATCGAGTGAGATTGTAAACGCTTTTGTTTTTAGGTCAAGAGCCATTATTATAGATCCGTTGTGCCATTCGGAATTTCTTATCCTTATATTGAATTGAATGGGTAGACTTTTCGCATTTCGTCAGTAGAATTACTATTAATTCGTTTGTTTAGAGTACCACAACTATGACGATGGTATGACGTTGATATGACGTAAACACGACGCTAACACGACGCAAGCATGACGATGACCCGTCTGAAAATAGCATATTACCCGAAAGCATATTAAATCACGACTGACTGAATTTGATGTATTTTGACTAGTTTTGAACCTTTTTGACTGCATTTGAATAGGTTTGACGTTTTTTTTGGAATTTATAGGGGTTTTGTTCGAGTGTTGTTCGGGGTTTGTTCGAACGGGCTTCGGAAAAAGGGTGTGTTTTGCGAACAAATGTGCAATTGGTATGGAACAAAAGTGGAAAAAGCACTACACTATTAACAAACGAATCCTTTCGTACGGTTTTAGTTAATACAGAAAGTTTTTTACTATTTTTGAATTAAAAGAACAACAGGAGTGGGAACTCTAAATTTTAAACCGGAAAGGATTTATTTACTTTGAGGCCAAACGAAAGGATTCGGGAGACAGCGGTGGGATCATTCAAATTGTTCCACTAAATACAACATCAACTATGGTAATACCAATTAAAAATTATTAAAATGAAATATATAATTTCAATACTAGCTATAGTCCTTTTTCAACCTACAAAAATAATAACTCTAAAAGATTATTATTGCGGAGAAGGAGTGATTTTTGATGATAAATCGATTTTTGAATTTGAAAAAATAGGATATAAAAGCCTTTATGTACCTACTCTTGAGGATATCATAATTGGAGAAAATTTTTTGTTTGAAAATTATTTTGATTATGAAATAAATATGAAAGAATACTTCGATCTTGACAAATCTAAGATTAACACTAAATATAAAAATCCAGAAAACGTAAAGAAAAAATATAAAAAATATAATAGGCAATATGTAGCATGTATAAACAAAGATAATGATACTATTTTATATATTGGATTATTAAATTTTTCAAACAAAAAAGCAAAAGTATACTTTGATAATTGGAAAGAATATGTATATGGTGGTGCTGGAGACTATTATTATAAAAATTATAAATCTTATGTAATAAACTTAAGTAAAAAAAATTTTGTTTATTATGTAGAAGGTATTAAAGACAAAAGTAACACTCCATAATTAGGGTAATGTTCCAAAGTTAGTGATGAACCAAAAAAGAGGCAAGATGACAAAAACCGCTACCGTTATTGAATCCTTTCATGCGGTTTTAGCTAATAAAGAAAGTTTTTTACTGTTTTTGAATTAAAAGAACTACAGGAGTGGGAATTGTAAATTTTACCCCTGAAACGATTTATCTACTAGGAGGTCACACGAAAGGATTCGGGGGACAGCTTGATATACCACATCTCACTCAAAAACAATAGGTTTTGTCGCTTTTGGTATTTTTACAATGTGATAGGGTTGTGTACCAACACTTGATGTATTACCAGTCTGTAGATTTTCAACTGTGACAACAATAGTAGTTTCAAATTCAGTAATGTTAGTAATATCAATTGTATGACCACCATTACCATACACTTGGTCAAAAACGGCAATTACTGTGTAATTAGTAAAATCTATAGATGTCTCTTCAAAATATAATTGAGTGAAATTAATTCCACCTGTTTGATAAAAATCATCTATTTGAGTTAATAGGTTGTTCCATTCTATACTAGTATTAATAACAGTTTTTTGTTGATTAACTACATTAGGGTAAATATTACGTTTACTAATTAATGTATAATCTATAATTATTGGTTCAAAAGGAGGCGTGACAACAGGTTCTACATCGTCATCATTACAACTTATAACCATCAAACTAAATAATAGTAAAAATAAATTTTTCATAGCGTTTTTTTTAATTTCAATATTTACTTTGATCTTTTAAATAACTTTATCATTTCAGTTGAATCATTAATAAAAGTAATCAAACAAAAATAAAATCCATCTTTTAAAAATTCTGTATTAATTACAGTACTGTTATAAACAAATGAAGAGTTAATCTTTTTACCTAAAGCATCATAAAATGAAATTGATTTAATTGTTTCAGGATATTTTAAATTTAACTCATGATTAAACGGATTTGGAAATAGTTGATTTTGATTATCTTCAAAAGTAATTACATTTAAGTTTTCTAGTTCAATTTTAGCATGTGTAACATTATAATTACCCACCATTCCTGAATAACCTGATATTATTATTGAGGAATCATTATCAATAGCAATGTCTTTCAAATTATCATTTTGACTAGTTACATCTAAAACCAAGAAACCATTATTATTAAAGTCGGTGTTAATAGAACCATTTTCATTCAAATTAATTATTCTAAAATGGGGACCATTATTTTGTAATTCTATTCCACCTAAAAATATCTTTTCATTAGTATCAATTTCAACATCTACTATGTTAATAAAATCTCGAAATATTCCATCATTTGCAAAAAGTTGGTCTAATTGTCCAATTGAATTAAACTTTATCATTAAAAAATTACTGCCTGCTCTTCCACTACAAATAAAGTTTCCGTCTGGGCTTATGTTTATTTTATTTAAATATTCAAACTCACCATTAGATGTGGTGACATCTGTTAATAGTTTTCCATTATTTGCAAATGTAGTATCGAAACTACCATCTAAATTTAGTTTTAAAACTGCGGTTTTACTATTTGATGTATTCGTTCTATCATATCCACATAAAATCAACTTATTATCATTCGTTAATTGAAGCCTCCAAAGATTAAATTTGAAATTTGAATCACTAAGATTTAATACACCATCAGTGCCAAAACTAGTATCAATTTCACCACTAGAAGTCAACTTCATTAATGCTCCAAAAAAATTAGTACTGTTGCTACCAGTAATTCCAATAATAATACTTTCATCATTTAAAGAAATAACAGAACACAGGTCTGTAGAAGTTATAGAATTGAAATTGGTTATTTTTAAAATTCCATTGTTCCCAAATGAACTATCTAAACTTCCATCATTATTATAACGAATTACAAACGGTGAATTTGGAAAAATACCTTCTGATGGATTTTGCAAAGTATATTGTCCACCAAGAAGTATTTTGTTGTTAGCTTGAAAAACTACATCACTTGGAATATCCTTAAAATCAACATTAGTAATAGTTATACCATTATTTCCAAAAGTATCATCAGTTGTTCCGTCTTGATTTAACTTAACTAAAAAAGAATGTGTTATCAAATCTGGATTTGGACTTTCTAGTAAACTAAAACCAATGGTTAGAATTTTATTGTCAGGTGTAATGATTGTTTTTCTAGGTTCAGTAATATCTTCAGTTTCAACAACACCATTTGTGCCAAAAGTATTACTTAATTGATAAGTTTGACAATAAGAAAATTTCACGGAGCCAAAGCACACTAATAGGATTACCAATCTTTTCATAATTTTTTTTTTTATTGTTTAACTAAATTTTTGGCATCAATAATCTGTCCGTTGCAAATTAAAGCAACAGTATAAAATCCATTGGGGTAATTAGATATATCAATCGTGGTTTCTGTGCTGTTTAAATCTAAAACGTAGTTATTAGAATCATTCGTAGTACCATAACTTCCTAGTATCATGAGATAAGCGGAGCCTACTTCGTTTAGCTTATAGCTTACTGTGATTTGATTTATAGCCGGATTTGGTGAGATAGCATATAAAACACTTGGCTTAATAGCTACATCAACTTCCGAATAATATTTGAAGCCATCTACTGTTGTAATATACCACATCTTACTCAAAAACAATAGGTTTAGTCGCTTTTGGTATTTTTACAATGTGATACGTTTGAGTAACAACACTAGATGTATTACCTGTTTGTAAATTCTCAACGGTTACAGTAATGTTATTTTCAAATTCAGTAATATTTGTAATATCAATAGAATGACCACCATTACCATATACTTGGTCAAAAACGGCAATTACTGTATAGTTAGTAAAATCTATAGTGGTTTCGGTAAAATTTGTTTCGGTATAATAATTTCCTAAACCAAAAGCTATATAAGGGGCATCCATTAGATTCTTGATGTTTATCCAACTTGAATTCTCATTTATAATAAAGTTTTCCATTGAAATACCCTCAATAGGTATATTTTGATTATCTTTTGCAATTAGTACAGGGTTAATAACCACAGGCACAAAAGGAGGCGTTACAATGGGTTCTACATCGTCATCATTACAACTTATAACAATGAAACTAAGGAAGAATAAAAATAATTTTTTCATAGCGTTTTTTTTATTGTTTAACTAAATTTTTGGCATCTATAATAGTACCGTTGCAAATTAAAGCAACAGTATAAAATCCAGGAGGGTAACTAGAAATATCAATAGTGGTTTCGGTAGTGTTTATTTTTTGGAAATGTGGTATCAACAACAAAATTGTATCCAAGGAATGCAATTCTGAATAACACAAACTTACACAAAAAATATTTACAAAATATCTAAAGGTTATTTTTTTTAAGGTGTTCACAAGTACCGCTCCCAAACGAACAAACTACTTTATTCCTTTTTGTTGAGATTCCTCCTTCGTCGGAATGACAAAATCATGAAGATTATCTCTTAACTGAATTACATTGACCACACGTACCGAGCATAGCGAACTGACGAAGTAATCCTTTCATGCGGTTTTAGCTAATAAAGAAAGTTTTTTACTATTTTTGAATTAAAAGAACAACAGGAGTGGGAACTCTAAATTTTAAACCGGAAAGGATTTATTTACTTTGAGGCCAAACGAAAGGATTCGGGAGACAGCGGGGGAAAGTAAATTAAAAATACGATAACCATCCAAACCGCGTTACTAGTAAACAGTATAACCGTTTTTTGATTTTTAAACCACATCAAAAATCAAATCCTAAAATGCTTATATTTGACAAACCCATAAATACCGTTTAATGAAGTTGTTTCCGTTAAAAATTAGTACAAATTTATGTTGTTACGGAATAACTTTGGTTATGGCTTTCGTTTTAATGACCAGCTGCACCACCTACAAATCCAAAATGGGGAGTTCGGCAACTTCTTTTTATGATAACCAATCCCTAGATACGACTACGATTGTTTACTCTGTTTTTCTGACTGGCAATGCCGGAAATTCTTTAAATGATCTGGCGACTCCTTCTTTACAAAACTTTAAACGAAGGCTAGACAAAGCTTCCAAAAATAGTAGCGTTTTATTTTTGGGCGACAACATTTATCCGCTTCATGGATTTGGTGAAAACCGCATGAAAGCAGAAGAAAAAATCAACAAACAACTTGATTTAATTCCTTCTTTTGGTGGCAACGTGTTTTTTATTCCTGGTGATTATGATTGGCAGAATGGCATTCCTGGTTTAATGACTCAAGAACAATTTATTGCTAATTACAAAAAAAAGAAAAGTCAACTATTGCCTCAAAATGCCTGCGGAATGGAGTCTGTTTCGCTGAGTAAGAATGTGGAATTAATCGTGGTCGATTCGCAATGGTTTTTGGAAGACTGGGACGTTCAACCTGAAATCAATAAAGGCTGTGCGATTAAAACTAGAGAACAATTTTTAGAAGTTTTAGATAAGCATTTGTTGGAAAATCAAGAGAAAACTGTGCTTTTAGCCATGCATCATCCGCTCCTTAGCAATGGCGTTTATGGCGGGCAATATTCGTTAAAGCAGCAACTTTATCCTTTTGACAATTCTATTCCGCTCCCCATTGTGGGAAGTTTTGTGAACTTGTTTAGAAAAGCCAGCGGTTATGACACGAATGATTTGCAAAATAGTCGGTATCGCGAAATGGCGAATCAAGTGAAGTCGGTGATTCAAAAATACAATCATGTGGTAGTGGTTTCTGGACATGAACAAAACTTGCAATACATTCAAACAGACGGAATTCAACAAATTATTAGCGGAGCGGGTGCTCATTATTCGCCAGCACGAGCTGTTAATCCAAAGGATTTTAGTTTTGGTGGCAACGGTTATGCTGTGTTTGATGTGTTTGACAATGGTGCTTCAACGGTTTCGTATTATACCACTATCAACCGAAAAGAAGTACTGCTGTTTAAACAAATAACGAGAGAACCGGACGCATCTTATCAAACAAAAAAGTATCCGAAAGAAGTGGAGACGGAAGTTCGAAAATCCATCTTTGGGCGTCCGATTAGTAGCAACGGCATCTTTTATGAATTTCTATGGGGAAAGCATTATAAAAAATATTATCAAAAGACGATTGCGGTTAAAACGGCCTCCATTGACACCCTTTATGGCGGTTTGAAACCGATTGGATTGGATAAAATGAACACCAATAGTTCGCTCATTTTATCAGATAAAAAAGGAAAGGAATTTATTTTGACACCCTTAGAAAAAGATGCTGCTTCTTTTTTTAAATCAATCGCTTATAAAAATCAACCTTTTTCTTCGCAAGATGAGAATGAAATGACAGAAGAGTTTTTGCGAGATTATTTTACAACTATTCATCCGTTTACCCCGCTTGTGATTCCAAGTTTATCCAAAGCAATTGGTCTTCGTTCTACCGAGCCAAAATTATATTATTTGCCCAAACAAAATCAATTAGCTTCTTACAATGTCGACTTTGGGAATGCGTTTTATTATTTGACAGAACAACCTTCGAGTGCATACAAAAATAAAAATGAATTTGGAAAAGCAACGACTATCATCAGCACTGATGAAATGCTTAAATTAATTCGTTCTGATAAAAACCATCGGGTGGATACCGACAATTATATTCGGGCTCGTCTTTTTGATATGTTGGTTGGCGATTGGGATAGAGGGGCAAACAATTGGCAATGGGCCGCTTATGAAGAAAACAACAAAACTATTTACCGTCCTATTTCTTCTCAAAGAGATCAAGCTTTTGCTAAATATGATGGTCTTTTTTTAGGATTGTTAAAAAGTATTCCCGCAATGGGACAAATGCATTCGTATCGCTATAATTTCTCAAATGTAAAAGCTTTTAATCAACAAGCATATGCCTTAGATTTGGCTTTGCTTCCTGATACCGAAGAGAAAAATTGGGTTAAACAAGCTAATTATATTCAAGAACAACTGACCAACGACCTCATCAATGCTTCGTTTTTAAAAATGCCTTATGAATTGCAAGATGAGACGACTTCAAAATTAAAACTTCATTTTAGAAATCGCCTAAAAAAATTAAACGAAACTGCTCGTAGCTATCATAAACTACTAGAGAAAAAAGCGATTGTGGTTGGCACTCAAAAAAATGACGTCATTGTAATTACACGTTTAAACAAAGGAAGAACGGTAGTAGTGGTTTATAACGGCATGAAAACGCCAAAAAATATTGTTTTTGAAAAAACATTTTACAAAAAGAACACCAAGGAAATCTGGCTGTTTGGACTAGAAGGCAACGACGAGTTTAGCGTTGAAGGAAATCAGAAAAAAAATATTCGTATTCGGTTGATTGGTGGGTTAAACCAAGATTCGTATGTAATTGAAAATGGTAAAAACATCAAAATTCATGATTTTTTATCCAATTCAAAGACAATTACTGCCGATGGAAAAACGAAGGTTTTACTTTCTAATAATTATGAAACAAATACTTACAACTATAAAAAACCAAAGTTTAATTCGTTTTCAGCCATACCGATAGCTGGTTATAATCCCGATGATGGTTTGCGATTAGGAGCTCGTTTCAATTTTACTCAAAATGGTTTTTTAGGAAATCCATACACCCAAAACCATCTTTTAATGGCCAATTATTATTTTGCCACGAGCGGTTATGATGTTAGTTATTCGGGTAATGCAAAGAAAATATGGGATAATTACGATTTGATTGTCGATGCTTCTGCCACGAGTTCTAATTTTGCTCAGAACTTTTTTGGCTATGGAAATGAAACCGTTTATAATGAAGAGGAATTTGGCATTGATTATAATCGGGTTCGAATTGCCTCTTTAAAACTGAGTCCCGGTTTGGTTTGGCTAAGAAGCAATGGCAGTTCTATAATTGGGCGGATGAATGTAGAATCTTTTCAAGTAGAAAATACGCCAGACCGCTATATTTCAGAAAGCGAACAAGATTCTAGGTTTTTTGAATTTCAAAACTTTGCAGGTATTGGTTTAGAATACCATTTTAAAAATTATGACAATGCTTTTATTCCAACACTAGGTTTCGGATTAAAAGCCGTTGGGAAATGGTCAAGCAATTTGGGCGATTTTTCAAGACAAATTCCGTTTATAGAAACGGTGGTAAACTTTGTTTATAAACTCGATCCAAAAGCCGATTGGGTTTTGCAAACAACTATTAAAGGAAAAACAATATTTACTTCGGATTTTGAATTTTATCAAGCCGCATCTTTAGGTGGCGATGCCGATTTGAGAGGATTTCGAGATAATCGTTTTACGGGAAAATCTGCTTTGTATCAAGGTTCCGATTTGCGATATAGCATCGGTCAAATTAAAAATCCGTTTGCCCCTATTCAGTACGGAGCTTTTCTTGGATATGATTACGGACGGGTTTGGTTACCTTCTGAAAGTTCATCAAAATGGCACCAATCAACAGGGTTTGGGCTGTGGTTAAACAGCAGTAATATGGTGTCTTCTGAAATCACCTATTTTCACTCGAGTGATGGCGGACGAATTGCTTTTGGGATGAAGTTTAATTTTTAGAATTAACCTTAGCAGTACTTTTTACTTAAGTTTGTTTAGAATAACGCCTATTATTAAAAAAAATACGAATTTTAATATCATTTTCATTCGTGTATTTATACGTTTGGTGGCATCTTTAAACTGATAAATCGCTGTTTTACCATTCAACTATTTAACTATATTTGAAACGAATAAATAAAGGTTTTTTCTCGAACAGCCTTTAGCGATAAATTTTAGCGAAGGCAAAAAGTAATCTCTTTTATTCTAGAGCAACTAATAGATCATCAAGAAAGGAATGACGGCAAACAAAGACGTTGAAAATAATTTTACAGCAAAAACAGCTTCATTAGTAGCTATATTATTAAAAGGTTTTGGACAAATAATGCTTCAAGAAAATTCTATTACTGGTTTTCTCTTGTTGTTTGGTATTTTCTATGGCTCATTCATAATGGGTGTTGCTGCACTTTTAGCAGTAATAGCTGGAACGGCCACTGCAATGTTGCTTAAATACGACAAATCAGAAATTGACAAAGGATTATATGGATTTAGTGCTGCTCTAGTAGGTGTAGCTGTGCTTCTGTTTTTAAAGCCCGTCATTTTAAGCTGGCTTTTAATAATTCTTGGTTCGTCATTAGCAACCATAATCCAACACTTTTTTATAAAAAGAAAAATACCCGTATTCACGCTTCCGTTTGTTTTGGTTACTTGGGCAATAATTTTGTTTGCCCGCACTTATTTCACTGAAACCATGTTATTACCGTCAACTTCAATTAACTCAACCCACGATTATTTTACGTTCGGTTTCAAAGGCTTTGGGCAGGTAATATTTCAAGACAATTTAGTGTCTGGAATATTATTTTTTATCGCAGTCTTTATCAGTTCACCCATTTCTGCATTGTATGGTCTTGCTGGAGGAATAGTGTCTGCAATTATTGCATTCAAATTCTTTGTTCCTATCCATGATATAAGCATGGGACTATTTAGTTATAATGCTGTATTATGTACTATTGTATTTACAGGTGGTCAACTTAAAGATGGCATCTGGGTTTTGTTTTCCGTCTTGTTCTCTCTTTTAGTAAGTTTATTCTTGGCAGCTTTTGCTATTATACCACTTACATTTCCATTTGTTTTAGCATCTTGTATTACGCTCTTTTTAAAAAGAAAGCTTATCAAAAACAGACAAGTTATAGCACTAGAAAAGTAGTTTTTAAAAAAGTTGTCCGTAATCCGATTGCATTTAACTAAATTTGAATCAAATAAAAACCTAAAAATAGTCAACGCGTTTTAAGACATGTCAAAGACTTAAATAAACTCACGTAAACTCGAATGAAAACAAGCCGATTAGAAGCATTTAGTGATGGTGTTTTAGCAATAATTATAACTATAATGGTTTTGGAACTTAAAGCTCCCGACGAAACCGATTTCAATTCTCTAATCGCAAAAACGCCAGTGTTTTTAAGTTATGTTTTTAGTTTTATCTATGTAGGTATTTATTGGAATAATCACCATCATCTTTTTCAAATTACACAAAAAGTAAATGGTAAAATACTTTGGGCAAATCTACATTTGCTTTTTTGGCTATCCTTAATTCCTTTTACTTCAGCTTGGATAGGCAAAAACTTTAACGAGAAATTACCCGTCATTGCTTATGGTGTAATATTATTATTCTGTGCAATTGCTTATTTTATCTTACAATCAGAAATTATAAAATCACACAACGATGAATTTGCTTTAAGAAAAGCTATTGGTTCTGATACAAAAGGAAAAATATCCATCGTTTTTTATATTCTCGGAATCGGGTTTGCTTTTTTAAACACATGGATAGCAATAGCTTTTTACGGCATTGTAGCCATTATGTGGCTAATACCAGACAGGAGAATAGAGAAAAGTGTTTAATTAATTTTACAAAAAAATGCTTGCAGCCAGCTGCCTTTACAACATTATAAAAACAGTTGTCGAGGCGGCATTTTTGGAAACGTATTTTCATTATTGGAGAGGTAATTATTAAAAAATGATAAAAGCAATTTAAGATGTGCACCGTTAAAACATACAAAAAAGTAGACGCCGAAAAGGAAAGTGTTAGTTTTGGAATTTCCAAAATGGAAGATATTTACTCCAAACGAAACGGAAAAGCTGACGAACCGCATAGACATAACTACTATACGGTTTTAATTATTAACACCGCAAAAGGACTACATAAAATCGATTTCAACACCTATGCGTTAAGTAACAATCAAATCTTCTTTGTGGCACCTGGACAAGTGCACCAAGTGATAGAAACAGAGAAATCTTTTGGCTATGCTATGACTTTTTCTAATCTGTTTTTAGTCGAAAACTTCATTCCATTATCATTTATTGATAGTTTAAATCTTTTTCAAAATTATGGTCAAAGCCCACCTTTATTACCCAATAAAGCACAATTTGATTCCATAAAGGATTTTGCAGACCAAATCTTTAACTTATTCAACAGTGATGCAACCATGAAGCATTTGTCTATCGGTTCCTTTTTAAAGCTTTTGCTGATTGAATGTAATAACATTTGCTCCATTAATCCAATCGAAACAGACATTGATACTACTGGCGACAACTTAATTAGAAGTTTTAAAAGTGCTGTGAATGCCAATTATAAAAAAGAACATTCTACTACTTTTTATGCCAACCAACTTTTTATCACACCAGATCATTTAAACAGAACCGTTAAATCAAAAATTGGTAAAACAGCAAAAGACTATATTCAAGCAAGAATTATAACCGAAGCCAAAAGACTACTCTATTTTACAGATTTAACCAACAAAGAAATTGCGTATGAACTTGGCTTTAATGAACCGGCCAACTTTAGTGCTTTCTTTAAAAAAAACACCAAAGTTTCTCCTTCAATCTTTAAAAAAAACGAGTTTAAGTCCTAATTATCAATCACAGATCGGATTTTCATACGTTTCTCCCTCTTTTTCATATTCCACAGTGGTTTAAATAGTTGCACCTTTGTAGTATACTTTTAAAGCATGGATATGAATCGTAAAAAGTTTATTAGAGCTCTATTTTTAACAGGTGTTGCGGGCACAATTGCTCCACAAATACTGAAAGCAAAAAACAATAAATCAATAAAATCGACTTATGATTCATTACTGCAACAAGTAGGATTTAATCATTTACCTAATAAAGAAAATATAACGATGAACACCGTAATTCACAAAGCAGCAACAAGAGGAAGTGCAAATCATGGTTGGTTGAACTCACACCATACCTTTAGCTTCGCAAATTATCACAATCCAGAACGAATGAGTTTTGGAGTACTTCGCGTCTTGAATGACGATATCGTTCAAGCAGGAATGGGTTTTGGAACACATCCACATGACAATATGGAAATCATATCCATTCCACTCGAAGGCGATTTAGAACACAAAGACAGCATGGGAAATATAGCTGTCATTCAAGAAGGAGATGTACAAGTTTTAAGTGCAGGAACAGGAGTCACACACTCTGAGTACAACAAAAACAAAGATAAAGAAGTGAAGTTTCTTCAGATTTGGATTTTCCCAAAAGAAAAAAATGTAGCACCTCGTTATGACCAAATCTCTATCAGAGACATTGCAAAAAACAATGAATTCTACCAAGTACTTTCGCCTAATCAAGATGACCAAGGTGTTTGGATAAATCAAGACGCTTGGTTCCACTTAGGGAAATTTGAAAAAGGAACTTCCGATATTTACAAAATCAAAAAAGAAGGAAATGGCGTTTACGCATTCATTCTAGAAGGCGACGTAGAAATTGATGGTGAAAAACTATCCAAAAGAGATGGCATGGGCGTTTGGAACACCGATTCCATCCAAGTAAAAGCAATCGAAAATGCCCGTGTCCTTTTAATGGAAGTACCAATGTCTATGTAATTAGACTTGTTTAATCATGATATAATCAACTAAAAAACATATAAAATGGAAATAATAATAAAAGAAAGAGAAAACAAAGGCTTTGCCATGGCTACAGAAAATCACATGAAAGCCGGAATGATGACCTATTCTGTTGCAGGAGAAAATCATATAATTATCGACCATACAGAAGTAGAACCTGAGTTTAAAGACAAAGGAATAGGAAAACAACTGCTCTATAAAATTGTAGATATGGCAAGAGAAAAAAACATAAAAATAACACCATTATGTCCGTATGCCAACGCAATGTTTAAAAAACTAGCAGACATTCAAGACGTATTAAAAAAATAATATAACCCTTAAAAACAAAAAAATGAACAATAACACAAATTGGTTAATCGACAGTACACATTCAGAAATTGCTTTTAAAGTAAAGCATATGATGATTTCAACCGTAACAGGTCATTTCGAAGATTTTCATTCCTCAGCAAAAACGAATGGCGATGACTTCAACGGAGCAAGTTTAAACTTCAGTGCAAAAACAGCGTCTATCAACACCAAAAACAAGGATAGAGATGCCCATTTAAAATCAGATGATTTTTTCAACGCTGAAAAATTCCCTGAAATGACATTTGTTTCAAAATCATTTAGTGGCGAAAAATTAGTGGGCGATTTAACCATTAGAGATGTAACCAAAGAAGTTACACTAGAAGCCGAATTAAATGGTATTGCCGTTGACCCTTATGGACAAACAAAAGCTGGTTTTGAAATTAGAGGCGAAATCAACAGAAAAGATTTTAACTTAACCTGGAATTCCATTACCGAAGCAGGAAGCATTGTAGTTTCTGATAAAGTAAAATTGGTTGTTGATGTTCAATTTATTAAACAATCCTAAGACCAAACCTCTTTGTAGTATAAAACATAATTGATGTTATTCTAGAGAAAATTTAAAAGGATATAAGAGTTTAAAAGTTTGTTCAATAGAATAATTTACTATCAAAAAATGTAGTAGCTAAAACGGTTTGGGTTTATATTCAAACCGTTTTTTGTAGCTCTATGAGTAAGAGGTAACGATTATTTCAACGTTCTCATTATTTGGCAGTCTTTTTGTAGAGCAACTCAGGATGTTTTGTTTCACTAATACAAAAATCAACCATTATTTCAACTTTAATTAAAAAAAATGACTAAAAAGATTTTAACACTTACCCTGCTTTCTGCACTATTTTTAACTTCCTGTAAAGACAATCCAAAACAAGATTCTATAGAAACAGAAACCGTTGCTGACGATATCGTAATTGCGAACTCAACAGACAAAGACGGAAAAAAAATAGAGATGACCTATAACAACACCCAAGGAATGGCGACCGTCAATTTTGAAGGAGAAACCATCGTTCTGAAGGAACAAAAAGCCGCATCAGGAATTTGGTATAGTAATGAAAATTACGAATTGAGAGGAAAAGGCAACGACATTGAATTGAAAAAAGACGGAAACATCGTTTTTGAACATAAAGACGATATCGTGATAACTTCGCTAAAAAACAAAGAAGGACACACGCTAGACATGACCTTTAATAATACCCTGAATACGGTAAAAGTTTATGTAAACGGTGGAGAACAGATTGAGTTATCAGGTGAAAAAGCTGCTTCAGGCATTTGGTATAAAAATGACACTTACGAATTAAGAGGAAAAGGTGACAACCTAGAACTAACCAAAGACGGACAAACGGTATTTAAAAATTAAATTTATTCCAACAAGAATAATGCCTTTTGTGCATTTTCTCCCGAACGACGACGCTTCTTTTCATCCCGAAAAAAAAGCAAAGAATCATGAAGGTTATACTTCTGTTAATACTTTGTAGAATCATATATTATGTAGTTAAAATTTTGTAACTTCATGCTTTGAATAACCAATTTAAACACACATACGTATGGAAGAGAAAAACGCAAAACTCACGAGACAAACTGGTGCTCCTGTTTCAGACAATCAAAACGTACAAACCGCTGGTCCACGTGGCCCTATGTTGATGCAAGATGCTTGGTTTCTAGAGAAAATGGCAAACTTCGATAGAGAAGTAATACCTGAACGAAGAATGCATGCCAAAGGTTCAGGTGCTTTTGGAACCTTTACCGTAACACACGATATTTCAAAATACACCAAAGCTAAAATTTTTAGCGAAGTAGGTAAAAAGACAGAAATGTTTAGCCGTTTTTCTACCGTTGCAGGAGAAAGAGGTGCGGCAGATGCAGAACGCGACATCAGAGGTTTTGCCTTGAAGTTTTATACAGAAGAAGGTATCTGGGATTTAGTGGGAAACAATACACCTGTATTTTTCTTTCGTGATCCGATGAAGTTTCCCGACTTAAACCATGCGGTGAAACGTGACCCAAAAACCAACCTACGAAGTGCTAACAACAATTGGGATTTCTGGACATTGCTTCCTGAATCTTTACACCAAGTTACCATAACCATGAGCGATCGTGGAATTCCAAAAGGTTACCGACATATGCACGGTTTTGGAAGTCATACATATAGTTTTATCAATCAAAAGAATGAAAGACATTGGGTGAAATTTCACTTTGTCACACAACAAGGCATTGAAAACCTTTCGGATGCAGAAGCGATGAAAGTAGTAGGAATGGATAGAGAATCTTCACAAAGAGACCTTTTTGACGCAATCGACAGGAAAGACTTCCCAAAATGGAAAATGTTTATTCAAGTAATGACAGAAGAACAAGCAAAAACCTATCGCTTCCACCCTTTTGACCTAACGAAAGTATGGTCTAAAAAAGACTTCCCACTTATTCCTGTTGGAGAGTTTGAATTAAACAGAAATCCAGAAAACTATTTTCAAGATGTGGAGCAAGCTGCCTTTAACCCAACGAATATAGTTCCGGGTATTGGCTTCTCTCCAGACAAAATGCTACAAGGAAGATTGTTTTCGTATGGCGATGCACAACGTTATCGATTAGGAGTAAACCATTATCAAATTCCGGTTAACAAACCAACATGTCCTTATCACGCTTACCATAGAGATGGTGCTATGCGGGTAGATGGTAATTATGGTGGAGAAAAACATTACGAACCAAACAGCTATGGCAAATGGCAAGAACAACCTGAAGCACAAGAGCCGCCTTTAGCATTGGATGGTGCTGCTTATGCACATAATTTTAGGGATGATGACGAAGATTACTTCACCCAACCAGGCGATTTGTTCCGTATTATCAAAGCCGACGGCAAAGAAATGATGTTGTTTAACAACACGGCTGCTCAAGTGGGTGGTGCGGAAAAATTTATTCAAATTCGCCATATCAGAAACTGTTATAAAGCAGATTCGGCTTATGGAGAAGGTGTAGCAAAAGCACTTGGTTTAACGATGGACGAAGTAAACAGCTTCGACATGACGCCTTATGATAGATGGGCACCAAGACCAACTAAGGTTTAGGTTTTTTCAACAAATCAGTAAATGGACAAACCATTGCCATGAAAGACGGAAAGTCGCGTATTTATGGCAATGGGGAAATCCAGCACATAAAAAATATTTATTCACCAATTAAAACTTGTATAATGAACACTATATTAAAAAAAATAAAAGACATTAATTCTGAGAATTGTATTACTATTTTAATGAATTCCCACAGAACAATGCCAGATTATCAAAAAGACGAAATTGTACTAAAAAATCTGATCAAAGAAGTTGAAAATAGACTTTTGGCAACTACTACAAAGCAAAATGCGACAGCCTTGGTTGATAAATTAAAATCCCTTGCAGACCAAATTGACCATAGTCACAATTTAGATAGTTTACTGCTTTTTGTTAACCATGATATAGCAGAATACACAAGATTACCAATTCAAGTAGTAGATCGTGTGGTTATTGATGACACCTTCTCCACTAGAGATATAATTAGAGCAATGCACACTGAATCTACTTATTATGTGTTGGTTTTAAGCCAAGACAAAGTGCGATTAATTGAAGCTTTAAATGATAAAGTGATACAAGAATTTGGTTCGCCATTTCCAATTGAAAACAACTCATTTTCTACTAGATCCAATGCAGAAGCAGCGGCTTCATCAAGAAAAAGCAGTTTACTGGCCGAGTTTTTTAATCAAGTAGATAAAGAGGTCAATAGTATTAGAAACCAAAATCCATTGCCTGTTTTGATTTGTACCGTGGAGGAAAATTATCCTGAATATGTAAAAGTAGCCGATCAAAAAGAAAGCCTATTCACTACTTTTTTAAATAGTAATCGAATTAATGAAAAAGACCATGCTATCGTTACAGAAGCTTGGAAAATTGTTGAAGCACATGAAACTCAAAAAAACAAGGAACGAAAGTCAGAATTACTAAAAGCAGTTTCTGAAAATAAGTTTTTGAGTGACACCAATGAGATTTGGAAAGGTATTAAAGAAGGAAGAGTTCAAACTTTATTTATAGAACAAGGCTTGTTTCAACCGGCTGTTTTAGAAAATGATGAAATTACTTATGTGTCAGCTAATCAGAAAAGTGACAAAAACGTAATTGATGATATTTATGACGAAATGATTGAGGCAAATAGTCGATTTGGTGGTGATGTTGTATTTCTTCCAAAAGAATCATTAACAAAGTTTAATGGCTTTGGTGCAATTACAAGGTATTAATAAAACTATTTAAAACACTAATATGAAAGCACATAAAAAACTAATCGTTATTACTGGAGGTGCTGGTGGCATAGGACAAGCTTGTGCTAGAGCTTTTAAGAATCAACCTTTAATTATAACCGATTATGCACAAGATAAGGTTGATGAAACGGTAGATTTATTATCCAAAGAAGGGTTTGATGTCGCCGGGATTGCTTGTGACATTACGGATAAAAAAGACATCGAAAAACTAACCCAATTTGTTTCAGAAAAAGGGACATTGAAAGCCTTGGTTCACACTGCTGGCGTTAGTGGTACGGTGAAAGACTTAAAAAAGGTATACAGCATCGATTTGATTGCTACCGAACTTTTAGTGGATGCTTTTTACAAGATTACTGAAAAAGATTCGGTTGCGATTTTACTTTCTTCCATGATGGCTTATGCTGTTCCTCCCAATACGGCTTATGATGAGGCACTTGCTAATCCGCAAGCAGCAACATCATTTGAAACCGTGCGTCAGTTTGTAAATAATGATTCCGATACGATGTACAATTTTGCAAAACGAGGCGTACAATTATTAACGCACAAACACGCTTCAAAATGGGGCGAAAAAGGGGCACGAATTGTATCTGTCTCTCCAGGCGTTATTGAAACGCCAATGGCATTAAAAGCATCCGAAGAACATCCAGAACGAATGAAAATGATAAAGCAATTGACGCCTTTGAAACGTAACGGACAACCAGAAGATGTTGCCGATGTTATCTATTTTTTAACAAGTGATGCGGCACGTTTTATTACCAGTACAGATATTTTGGTTGATGGTGGCGTGATTCATAATATTAAAAAAATGTGGTAAAGCTATAAATCATCCCAATTCTTGTATTAAAAAACTTAAAAAACGAAAACAACTATGTTTAAATCATTCCAAGATGTCGTAAAAAACTGGTATATTCCATTACTAGTAGGTTTGTTTTTTGTGATTGTAAGCATCATAGCTTTTACTTCGCCGTCAAGTTCACTCATGGCATTATCAATGTTTTTTGCATTATCCTTTTTATTTGGCGGACTTTCAGAAGTTGTTTTTTCTGTTGTCAATAGACACCAAATGGAAAACTGGGGCTGGACGCTAGCATTTTGACTTATCACTTTTATTATAGGTCTTTCCCTAACCATTCATCCAGCACTTTCACTAAGTGTGTTGGCGTTTTATATTGGTTTTGGCGTGCTTTTTCGATCCGTGGCTGCTATAAGTTTTGCCTTAGATATAAAAAAATATGGAAGCAAGAATTGGGGCGTATTGTTAGCTTTGGGAATTATAGGCTCTATTTTCTCCTTCATCCTAATCTGGAATCCGGTTTTTGCAGGATTGAGCGTCGTGGTCTTAATTGCGTTAAGCTTTATGTTTGCTGGGCTTTTTAGTATTTATTTCTCGTTACAATTACGAAAGTTGAACAAAGCACCTAAGAAAATTTCCGCGAAGCTAAGAGAACGCTACGATGATATTTTAAAAGAAATTCAAGAAGAGTTAGAAAATTAACTATTTATATTTTTTCAAACTTGTTTATGAAAAAATATAAATATAAAACATATCAAAATTATGAAAAAATATAAAATTGGAGTAATCGTTGGAAGTCTTCGTAAAGAATCCTTCAACCTGAAAACAGCTAAAGCACTAATGGAATTAGCACCAGAATCGTTATCGCTAGAGCTAGTAAACATTGCGGATATTCCAATGTTCAATCAAGATTTAGAAGAAAACCCACCAAAGGAATGGGTAGCCTTGCGAGAAAAAATCAAGAGTGTTGACGGACTTCTCTTCCTAACTCCAGAATATAATCGTTCAGTACCAGCTGTTCTAAAAAACGTAATCGATGTAGGTTCACGTCCTTATGGCAAAAATGTTTGGACAGAAAAACCAGGTGCTGTTGTAAGTGTATCAACTGGAGGGATTAGCGGTTTTGGAGCGAATCATCATTTGAGACAATCATTAACTTTTGTTAATGTTCCCACCATGGCCCAGCCAGAAGCCTATATTGGCGGAGCAGCAACTCTTTTTGATGATAAGGGACAGCTAATGAACGACGGCACCAAAAAATTCCTAAAAACCTTTATGGAAGCTTTTGAAAAATGGGTTACTACTAATGCAAAGAAATAAAACATTAAATATTTAATCAACAGTAATGCATACAGATAACATTTAAAAATTTACTATCATGAAAAATATACTATCATTCATCGCAGTACTATTCTTGTCACTGTCATCCGCTGCACAAACCAAATGGAAAGTAGATCCATTACATTCTTCTTTAAACTTTAATATTTCACACTCTGGAATCAGTATTGTCAATGGAAAATTCATGGATTATACTGGAAATCTAACAACAACTGGAGAACAACTTGATAATGCTAATTTCGATTTTTCGGTAGATGTAAAAAGTATCAATACAAATGTTGAAGACAGGGACAATCACTTGAGAAGTGCTGATTTCTTTGATGTAGAAAAACATCCTAATATGTCTTTTAAAAGCACCAAAATTTCACCTACTGCTAAACCCAATCAATATTTATTATACGGCAAATTAACCATAAAAAATGTCACAAAAGACGTGGTTTTTGATGTTTATTATGGTGGAAAAGCCAAGAGTCAACAGGGTGAAAAATTAGGCATGAAAGCCGAAACAACTATCAATAGGTTTGATTACAATATTAATTTTGATCCGGCTGCTGCTGGTGTTGGAAAAGACGTAAGCATAATTGTTCATTTACAGTTTGCAAAACAATAACATTAAAACAAAGAGCTATGAAAAATACAGCAAAAAAAATAGTTGAAGAAATGTTCTCTGCTTTTAGTAGTGGCGATGTGGAAAAATTTGTAGCTACGGTTTCAGAAGATACTGTTTGGATTTATCACGGTACACAAATTATTCCTGCAGGAACTTTTGAAAAAAAAGAAGGTGTAAGAACTTTTTTTACGAATATCATGGAAAGGACTGAAATCATCAACTTTGAGCCACTACAATATATTGTTGAAGGAAATAGGGTTGTCGTACTTGGTAAAGAGCATCAAAAAGTAAAACGATCAGGAAGAGAACTAAAACAAAAATGGGTACAGATTTATACGGTCGAAAACGACTTGATTACAAAAATGGAGGAGTTTGCAACTTCCGAAGAAGTAAACTAAATAGTATTATGAATCTAAAACAAAACACCATTGTATTACTAATTTCATTGTTAAGCGTTACAGCTTCACGAGGTCAATTAAAAACTAAAAATATGAATAACGAAACATTAAAAACGAATCCGCTTTTATGCGATATAGAAACCGGAATGTGTGAAACTGGAGAAGCAACTTCAGATAAAGCCTCTCAAAATAATTTACAATCCACAAAGAAAGCTGTAAAGTTAGTTTATTACACAGATCCTATTTGTTCTTCGTGTTGGGGAATAGAACCTCAATTGCGTAAACTTAAATTAGAGTATGGAAACGCTGTAGAAATCGAATACCGAATGGGAGGTTTATTGCCTGATTGGAGTTACAACAGCGATGGAATTGGAAAACCTTCAGACGTTGCTGGTCATTGGGATGAAGTAAGTGTGCATTACGACATGCCAATTGACGGAGATTTATGGTTGGAAGATCCTTTAGACTCTTCTTATCCCCCATCTATTGCTTTTAAAGCTGCTCAGATGCAAAATGAAGAAAAAGCCAACTTATTTATGCGTGAAATTAGAGAAATGGTTTTTTTAAAGAAGAAAAACATTGCTAAATGGGAACATTTAGAAGTTGCTGCTAAAAAAGTAGGTTTGGATAGTGAAAAATTCAAAACAGATTATGAAAACAATGCAAAAACGTTGTTTGAAGAAGATTTAAAGTTAGGAAAAGAACTGGGTGTAAGAGGTTTTCCAACTATATTTTTTATGGACGAATCTGGAAATAAAGAAATTGTTTATGGAGCAAGACCTTATGCTTTTTATGAAATGGCAATTCTGAAATTAAATCCAAATGCAACAAAAAGTGAATACAGTAAGAATTGGGAAAGCCTATTCGAAAAATATCCTTCACTAACAGCAAAAGAGTTTTCTGAATTATCAGGAAATCCAAGAATAGTAAGTGAAAAATTATTGAACGAACTTACAGAAAGTAGAAAGTTAGAAAAACTAACCACAAAAAATGGGTCAATGTGGACACTTAAATAATTATTAATTAAAAAAGAGAAATTATGACAATGATGAAAGCAGCTCGCTGGTATGCAGCGAAAGATATTAGAGTAGAAGAAACCATAATTCCAACTCCCAATGATAATCAAGTAAAGATTGCCGTAAAATTTACTGGTATCTGTGGGTCAGATTTACACGAATATACTAATGGACCACAATTAATTCCTGTAGACAAGCCATACTCACTGAATGGACATCAAGGAACAACAACACTAGGACACGAATTTTCGGGTGTTGTAGAAGAAGTTGGTAAAAACGTAAAAAACATCAAAAAAGGAGACCGGGTAACGGTAGAACCTATTTTTAAAAACCCTGAAAGTCCCTTTATAGCTACTGGAGAATATAATCTTTCGGAACCACTCGGTTTTGTGGGCTTAACATCAAACGGTGGTTTTGCAAAATATGTAGTGGTCGAAGATTATATGGTACATAAAATGCCCGATTCTATGACTTTTGAACAAGGTGCAATAGTAGAACCGGCTGCTGTTGCTGCTTATGCAATACAACAGAGTAGAATGAAAATGGGTGACACTGTATTAATAGCTGGTGCTGGACCAATTGGTTTGCTTACGGTTCAGGTTGCATTAGCTTCTGGAGCGTCTCAAATATTTGTGTCAGATCTTTCTGAAAACAGATTAAGAAAAGCAAAAGAAATTGGAGCTACACAAACTTTTGATGCTAGAGATGAAGAAATTCCTCAAAAAATTAGAGAAATAACCGGCAAAGGTGTTGACATTTTTATTGATGCGGCAGGTGCTCAGGCTTCTTTTGATACAGGAATAAACAGTCTACGAAATGGTGGAACGGCAGTTTTAGTGGCTTTGTTTGGTAAAAAAGTGACTCACGATGCACTAAATCAAACTTTAAGGGAGTTGACTATAATAGGAACTGCTGCTTATCGTAATATTTTCCCTCAAGTTATTGCTTTAATCAATAGCGGAAAATTACCTGTTGAAAAATTAGTAACTAGTGTCATCTCCTTAGATGAAATTGTTGAAAACGGATTTGAAACACTCGTTAATGACCCATCAGAAGTAAAAATATTGGTTGATATCAACCGCAAATAAAGTATAACACAATTATTAATCTTTAAAATAAAGAAAATGACAAAATTAAATTCAATCGGTTTGGATATTGAAAAATCCAAAAAACTTGCAGAAAAACTTAATGAACTGTTGGCTGATTATTCTGTTTTTTATCAGAATGTTAGAGGATATCATTGGAATATCAAAGGAGATAAATTTTTTGAATTGCATGATAAATTTCAAGAACTTTATGAGGATTTATTCATAAAAATTGATGAAGTAGCAGAACGAATTCGTACGTTGGGTCACACTCCAAATCACAAATTCTCTATCTATATTAAAGAAGCAAAAATCAAAGAAAGCTCTGAAGTAGCTGATGGAATTGAGGACATGAAAGATACGCTTGAATCCTTTAAAATTATTATTACCCTTCAACGAGAGCTTTTAGATTTATCCGCAGATGCAGAAGATGAAGGAACAAATGCGTTAATGAGTGATTACATTCGTGAACAAGAAAAATTGGTCTGGATGTATTCTGCATATTTAAAATAATAGCTGAAAGCGAATTCTACTTATAAAGAAATCGCTGAAAAAACAATAACTTTTAACAAAACAAAATTATGAAATACACAGAGAATAACACTGGAATTAAAATCAACGTTGAAGCAGTTGATATTACCATCGATGAAGAGGTGAAGGACACCATTCGTAAAATAATTACACGACTAAGTCGGTTTTATGATAAAATTGAATGGGCAGATGTATATTTAGAGGATAAAAAAGATAAAGCGACGCTACAAAAGCAGGTCAGTATCCGACTTGGAATTCCTGGCAATGACCCTTTTGCCTCTGAATATGGAGATAATTTCCACGCACTTTTAACTGATGTAGAAGACAAGTTACAAAGACAATTGGAGAAGCGATAAAAACATTGCTCAACTAATTCTTTAAAGAAGAAGAAGAAAATTAAAAAATTTTAAACCAAAGTATATCATCGCTTTATGCCTTGATATACTTTGTTTTAGCAATCGTTAGAGCAGTTACAGAACAGTGAAAAATTGGAGCCTTAGATTAACCTAAATAACAAGTAACATGGAAAAAACATATACCACCTTATCCGAAGCGGTGAATGACCTTACAAAAAGGGGCTATACATTCAATTTTAATATTCAAGAAGATTGTATCATTTGTGCTGAAAACAATGCTCAGCTACAACCGGACGAATTTGAAATTGACCAAGTATATCGTTTTCAGGAAATGTCAGATGTAGACAATGAAAGTATTTTATATGCCATTTCATCATCACAAAATAATGTAAAAGGACTGCTCGTAAACGCCTATGGTATTTATGCAGACACTGCTTCATCAAAATTGATTTCGAAACTGCATAAACCTCAACATTAATTCACATCCATTATGTCAAATGTTAAACTAATTATAGAAGAAAGAGCCGCCAACATTGGAAAGTTTATGGTAGGACGCTTATTGCCTTTCAGACAAAAAAGAATGGTCGGCCCATTTATTTACATTGATCATATGGGACCAGTTAAACTCAATGAAAGGGAAAACTTTGACGTATTGCCACATCCACACATTGGTCTTTCAACCCTTACGTTTCTATTTGAAGGAAGTATTATGCACCGTGACACTTTGGGAAATAATGTGGAAGTAAAACCAGGAGCAGTCAATTGGATGACCGCAGGAAAAGGAATTGTACATTCCGAAAGAACTCCAGAATACCTAAGAGATTCACCTTTATTTATGCATGGGTTACAAATCTGGGTTGCCTTGCCAAAAGAACTCGAACAAATGGAACCGCAGTTTTCTCATATTGAAGAACATGAAATTCCAAGTTGGACAGAAGGTGATTTGCAGTTTAAACTAGTAGCAGGAGAAGCTTTTGAAAAAAAATCACCCGTTCCAGTATTCAGCAAATTATTCATGATAGAAATAAAAAGCAAAACAAAACAGTCTGTCAATATTGGTCAACATCTTTATGGTGAAGCAGGTTTGTATATTCTTAAAGGAGCTATTAAAAGTGATGGAAATGTTTATGAATCCAAACAGTTATTAGTGGCGAAAGACAGCACGCTTTGTGAATTTACTATTCATGAAAACAGCAGTATCTATATTTTTGGGGGAGAACCCTTTCCTGAAGAACGCTTTATTGATTGGAATTTTGTTTCCTCAAACAAAGAACGTATTGAAGAGGCTAAACAGAAATGGATAGCACAATCGTTCGATAAAATTGAAGGTGACGAAGTTGAGTTTATTCCTTATCCAACATTTAATAGGAAATAAAGAACTCTTTAAATGTCAATTAGAAAACTTTTCATTCTTTAAAAACTTTTTTTGATGTATTATAAGTATGTAAACTCCACAAAATGCTAGTAATGACAAGGCCTACATTAAAGAATCAACATCAATCTAGCTTAACTGTTGCGGCCAATTTATGCATTTTACCACTTATAGAAAACAACCATTGCAGTTGTTCCCCTACCAAATGGGCTTCTTGAAGATTGCGTTTGTTTACTTCATTTTCGGATGTCAAATGCTGGCTATCCAAAAAATTAAAAGAAGGCAACTTTTCTTCAAAAGACGATTCCTGTTCAGAAGAAACTATCAAACAATTGCAATTATTCTCTTTTAGGCATTGGAGTACTTTTTCTAGATTTCTCTCTATTTTTTCTGTTGCGATTCTAAATTGCTCGGATGCTTCTGTAGTATGATGATACTGAATATAAGTGCTTAAGGAAGCCAAGGAAGATAAAAAAGTATGGTTTAAAACGACCAATTCATAAACTTTATCTATTTCCTTTTGTTTCGACTTAGGCTCTTGTGCCATACGCTGAAAAGCAGAATTTAGATTAGAAGTTTCCAAGAACGCTTCCTTACGAGCTAAATTATAAGCGGTTGGTATTTTTCCTTTCTGCTGATAATAGTCACTTATTTTAAGGAGAAAATCTTTATTGGCTTTCACGCTTTTTTCAATATACTCTTTAATTCCTACAAATTCCCAAGTAGGCCATAGCCACAATATAGCTACATAAGAAAGAACTGAACCTACTATGGTGTCCAAAATTCGGAATTTTATGACCTCTAGCACATCAGGCTGTAAGATCGCATAGATAAAAACAACGCTCAACGTTACAAAGGTTGCAGAAGCTTTATAGTTTTTTTGCACCATTGAAACGGCAATTACCAAAGAAACAATACCTAAGATTGCATATACATACGGATTCTGAATCAAGAAAACCATTCCAACGGCAATGGCTCCGCCAATTAAAGTGCCGATAATCCTATCTTTTGAACGCGTCTTGGTAAGTCCGTAGCTGGGTCGCATAATTACAATAATGGTTAACAAAATCCAATACGGATTCTGAAAATGGAACACATTTCCGAGCGTATAACCAATCATTAATGTAACGGCCAGACGAAGCGAATGCCTAAAAATAGCAGAACGAAAACTAAGATTTCGCACCAACAACATCGGATCATAATCTTGTGTGACCAAAAATTGTTTGGTAACGTCTCTGGAAATAAATTCATCCGAATCGATTTCCGGATTTCCCAAAAGCCATTTCATCTTTTTTAGTTTTTCAAATTGTTTTTCTTGATATTCAAACAAATTCTGGAGCATCAAGAAATCTTCATAATTATTGGTTTCATTTCTTATTCCAAAGAAAGAAATTTCTTTTTCTAATTTTGTAAAACACGTTATCAACGCTTTGTTTTGTGGGAGTTTATTTGGTTCATTTTCAGCTTTGGCAATCATTCGAAGTTGGAAAGCCATTTCAAAAATTAGTTTTTGAAAACGCTGAACTAATTCAGGATGCTTCACCAATAAGGCATCCATCTTATTATAGTTTACCGGATTAGCAATTGCCGTTTCTAACATTTCTACTAATAACACAAAAATCAGTAGGCGTTTATCCTCATCATTTGACCAGCCTGTGGTCTTTCTAGATCGGATTAAAATTTCTCTCAGGTTCTCATGATTCTTGGTTAGCTCACTTTGCAGGTTTTGTAATTTGGCTTGCAACTTTTTACTCTCTTCATTTGGACCAACTAACTTTCCTCTTGTTTCTATAAATTCAGCCGTGAGTAAATAGGTTTCAGACAAAAATTCTTCTGCCTCTGCTTTCGGATTAATAAGGTGTCGGATTTTTGCCAATAACAAATACCAAAGTCCGCCAACACCTACCAACAAAGCATATTGATAGATTTCTAGTTCTTTTGAATTATGAGAAAAGCTTAAAACTAAAGCCAAAAGCCCTGAAAAACTAATTAGCGAAGCTCGAAAGCCATATACCGATAAAAAGGCAATTCCGAAACTAAGTATTCCTAAAACAGGTAGCGATAGCCATGTTTCATAATGGAGATATCCTCCTATAAAGCTGATAAAAACCACCAAGATAGCAGAAACAAGAATGCCAATTTTTTTATGTCGAAAACTGCCACTAATATCACTGGGCGAACTCCAAAAAGCACCAAAACAAAGTGCTAATCCCGCCTCAAAATAACCCAATTGTATACCAATCAATACGGGAAGGGTAACTGCAATTCCGACTAGTATAGCCCTAGAAAAACTAGTGCTTTTCAAGAACTGATGTAGTTCCTTAAAATTCTCGGAAATAAAAAAGGTCACAGTACTCAAAACAGAACGGTTTAATTGCAAAGATAGGATTTATTGCAGTAAGGGTGATGACCTAAAACAAAGTTTAGAATGTAATTATTTTATCTTTTTTTTCTTTTATACTTTAGCTTAAAATACATTTGTTTAAATATTCATCACTTAGATTTAAATCTATTAATGTTCTTATATTGCACAATTAAGCAAAAAATTAATTGAAATGACTCTACTCATTTTATACTGTATTTTTTCAACCAACCATTTGATAACAAGTTGTCTTTTTAACTATAAAGACTACAAATTGCCTTTATAAATCTTCTATCCAATAAAACAAATGAAACAAAAAGAACTGTCAGAATTAACAGATTTGGAACTGTTAGACGAAGCAAAAAAAACAAAATCAACACCAATAATTAATGCTGTTTTTATTGGAATAATGATTGGAATTGTAATCTACAGCATTGTAAAAAATAGTTTTGGCTTTTTCACATTAATACCGTTATTCTTTGCCTATAAACTATTTGATAATTCAAAAAGAAATAAAGCCTGAGAAAAACTATTAAAGGAAAGAAATTTAAAATAAACAAGAGTTCAAGAAAAGCAATAAACTGAAAACAATACGCTAGTCCAATGTCAAGAAATCAGTGTGAACTATTATTTAAGAACTCTTAAATTGCACAAGCATACAAGCCGCTTTTTTGATAGAAATATAGTTTTGTAGTATTAGATTTCGATTTTGAAATAATTATCGTTTTTTATCGTATTTTCGTGTAGCCAGAAATTCTCTTCTTTCAATTTTACAGTCGTGAAAAGTTGCGAATCGAACCCAATATTAAACAATCAATCGTGAAAAAAATTAAATTGGAAGATTGGAAAAAATACAGCTTTGAATTTTTGTCAATCTTTATAGCAGTTGTCGCTGCATTTGCATTAAATAATTGGAATGATAACAGAAGAGACAAAAATTCTGAAAGTAAAATTCTTATCGAGATTTCAAATGGCCTTGAAAAAGATTTGGAAGACATTAGACTAAATATAAGCGGACATAAAGCCGGAATTTCTGCTTGTAATTATTTTAGAAAAATAGTTGCAGGCAATACAACAGAACCTGACTCGCTAATGTATAACTATTTTAATCTTACCCGCGATTTTGTATCTATTCAAAATGTTGCTGGCTATGAAACCTTAAAATCCAAAGGCCTTGAATTAATCAAAATGACTCGTTGCGACTTAAAATTATTTCTCTTTATGAATATGACTTTAATACTTTACGAAAATTAGAAGAAGAATATTATGAATTACAATTTCAAGAAAACTATTTCAAAGAAATTAATCAAGAACTAGCTCCAAATTTTGTTTTTGATGACAATGGAAATATATCTGGATTTGATTTACCTATCAAAATTTCAGAAAACAAGAAAAAAGAATTATTACTTTATTTGTGGAAAATCCAAACAAATAGAGTCTTTATTCTACAACTTTATTCTGGAATTGAAAATAAAATAAATGAAGTACGAAAAAACATCAATAATCAAGACTAACAAAAAGTGTTTAAAAAATTTCAGAACGATAGATGCAAATTACTTCAATTCAGTAAAACGCTCTAAAAACTCAAAACTTTTTCTATATTTGTGATAGCACGCAATTCATATCAAAACCTTGAATACTAGCACTTATTGACGAAATCTTTAAAGAAAACATCATGAAAAAACGATTTCAATTAAACTTACTTATAGCATTTTTACTACTTTCATTCAGCTTTATAAATGCTCAAACTGCCACAAAAGCAGTTCCTATATTTGAAAATGGAGAAGCTCAAATTGTTCCTGAATTTAAAGATGCTGAAAAATGGATTAGACATGATCTTTGGGTTGAAACAACGTTTGATACCGATGGCGATGGCAAACCAGACCGCATGTATGTTGGTGTAACTAGACCTTCTCAAACCGAAACAGATGGTTTAAAACTTCCCGTGATTTACGAATCGAGCCCGTATTATTCTGGCGTTGCTCCTGACTTAGAAGGTAGTTTTTGGAACGTAAATCATGAATTGGGTCAAATGGGAAAAGAACGCATTCACCCGGAGGTTGTTCGCACCGGCAAACGTCCAATTATATCCAATTCACAAATTGCAACTTGGTTACCAAGAGGTTATATTGTCGTGCATTCTTGTTCGCCTGGAACGGGTTTGTCTCAAGGTTCTCCAACAGTGGGTGGCGATAATGAATCGTTGGCTCCAAAAGCAGTAATTGATTGGCTAAACGGTCGTGCCAACGGCTATACTTCTCCCGATGGTGATGAAAAAGTAGTCGCCTATTGGACAACTGGAAAAGTGGGAATGACAGGAACTTCATACAACGGAACGATACCTTTAGCTGCGGCAACAACAGGCGTTGAAGGACTTAAAGTAATTATTCCTGTGGCTCCAAACACTTCCTATTATCACTATTATCGTTCAAACGGATTAGTACGTTCGCCAGGTGGTTATTTAGGAGAAGATATCGATGTATTATATGACTTTATTCATAGTGGCGACGAATCGAAACGGGCTTATAGCAATGCGACAATTCGTGATACAGAAATGAAAAACGGCATGGATAGAATTACGGGGGATTATAACGATTTTTGGGCTGGCCGTGATTACCTCAACGATATGGCACCAATGAAAGCAGCAATGTTGATGTCGCATGGTTTTAATGATTGGAATGTGATGCCAGAACACAGTTACCGAATCTACAAAAAAGCGAAAGAAATGGGCTTGGAAACCAGTATTTATTACCATCAATATGGTCACGGTGGTCCGCCACCTGTGAGTATGATGAACAAATGGTTTACGCATTATTTATTTGGAATTGATAACGGTATCGAAAAAGAAACAAATAAAGCTTGGATTGTACGTGAAAATGACGACATCAGCAAACCAACAGGATACAAAGATTTTCCGAATCCAGAAGCAAAACCAATTCCCTTTTATTTAACTTCTGGTGCTCCAAAAGCTGGAGGATTATCCACAAAAAAAACAAAAAAACAAGGAAAAGAAATCGTTGTTGACAATTATAACTTTACAGGCGAAAGTTTAGCAAGAGCAGCAACCTCCCCTAATCGGGTTTTATATGTTACGCCAACGTTTACAAAAGATGTTCATATTTCGGGTGTACCAAAAATCACCGTTAAGTTAGCAAGTAGCAAACCCGCAGCAAACTTATCGGTTTGGTTAGTCTCACTTCCGTGGAATGAAGATAGTAAAACAAAAATAACCGATAACATCATTACGCGTGGTTGGGCCGATCCACAAAATCATCGTTCTTTAACCGAAAGTGAACCGTTAGTGAAAGGAAAATTTTATGAAGTTACCTTCGATTTAATGCCTGATGATCAAATCATCAAAAAAGGACAGCAAATTGGGTTACTGATTTTTTCGAGCGATAAGGAATACACCCTTCATCCAGAACCAGGAACAGAATTAACAATAGATTTAGACGGAACCTCTTTAATATTACCAATTGTGGGCGGAATTGAGGCCTTTAACGAGGCCTTATTAAAAGAAAACTAACTGAACGCTCTCAAAAAAGGTAAGTAAGCAATTTTTCATAAAATGCTCTTTTTAGCAACAATATAACGCATTCTTATTCGTTCAAAAAGAAACAAACAAAACAAAATCATGAAAAAAAGATTTATAAACATCCTTTCTATTGCCGCCATTATTACTACAATTGGTTTTATAATGGATGGCGATGTTAAAGAACCCAGTATGGCCGTGCGATTTTTAGAATTTTTTTTAATGTTAACCATCCTATTTATACTAACTTTTGTACTTTATAGTGCGTATAGTTTTGCTAAACGAAAACTTCAAAAAGCATAAAATAGCGATTTGAAAAATTTGCTCAACCATTGATTTTTTTAAGATAAAGCGGATTTTTTAACGAACTACAATATAGTTTCTTTTTAAATATTTTTTTAAATTGGTATTATTTATTAGAGAAGACTCTAGTCTAGAAATGCTTTTTTAATAAAGGGCTGTTCGTTTTTGGTTTAGAACCTGTCTCAAAATTCTCGGGATACAATCAAATGAAAAAAATGTTGAAAATCGGTCATCGCGGTGCAATGGGTCACGAAACAGAAAACACAATTGCTTCTATCCATAAAGCGATAGCCCTTGGAGTCGACATCATTGAAATTGATGTTTTTCAACTAAAAAGTGGTGAATTAGTGGTATTTCATGATGAAATGCTAGATCGATTGACAAATGCAACGGGTAGAATTGAAGATTTTACGCTAGACGAACTTCAAAAAGTGATTATAAAAGGAAATCATCACATTCCAACTTTAGAAGAAGTCATCCAAACGATTCATCAATCCGTTCCGTTGAACATCGAATTAAAAGGAAAAAACACGGCAAAACCTACTTTTTTTCTTTTAGAAAAATTCTATCCAAAAGGTTGGACGAAAGCTGACTTTATTATTTCCAGTTTTAAATGGAATGAATTGGAGATTTTTCGGAAACTTGACAACCAAATTCCAATTGCTGTTTTAACCGAAGAAAATCCGCTCGATGCACTTGCCATCAGTAAAAAACTAAAAGCTGTAGCTCTTAATCCGTTTTGGAAAACCTTGACTAAAGAAAATGTGGAACGCATTCAACAAGCAGGACTGAAGGTTTTTACGTTTACCGTTAATGAACCCGAAGATATTAAAACAGTGACAACACTGGGAGTTGATGGAATTTTTTGTAATTTTCCCGAAAGAATTTAAGCATGTATGATGTACTTCTTGTTGGTGGCGGAGCAGCAGGATTTTTTACGGCGATAACCATTGCAGAAAAAAATCCAAACTTAAAAATCGGCATTTTAGAACGCGGGAAATCGGTGTTAGAGAAAGTCCGAATTTCTGGCGGTGGCCGATGCAATGTAACCCATGCTTGTTTTGTTCCCAATGAATTAGTGAAATTCTATCCGCGAGGAGAAAAAGAATTGCGTGGTCCGTTTCATCAGTTTTGCACGGGTGATACGATTGAATGGTTTGAGAAACACGGTGTTGAATTAAAAATTGAAGAAGATGGACGTATGTTTCCAACTTCTGATTCGTCACAAACCATTATTGATTGTTTTCTTTCGTTGGTAAAAAAACACAAAATAGACGTACTCACGACCCAAAGTGTGCAATCGCTTTATAAGGGCGATGGATTTTGGCAAGTGGATACGCCAAACCAAAGTTACCGTTGTACTAAATTAGTGATGACCACCGGAAGTAATCCGAAGATTTGGGAAATGCTAGAAAAACTTGGTCATACGATTGTTCCGCCCGTTCCTTCTCTTTTTACCTTTAACATCAACGACAAACGCATTTCGAATTTAATGGGATTGTCTGCTGTGGCTACCGTAAAAGTTAAAAACACGAAACTGGAAGCCGCTGGTCCTTTATTGATTACGCATTGGGGAATGTCTGGCCCGGGGATTTTGCGACTTTCTGCTTGGGGAGCTCGCACGCTGGCCGAAAAAAAATACCAATTTCATATTGAAGTGAATTGGCTACATGAAACTACATTCGAGGAAGCCATGGAAGCACTCAAATCACTCAAACAAGAACAGGCCAAAAAAGTGGTAGGAAAGAAATCGCCTTTTGATTTTCCGAATCGTTTGTGGGAAAGTTTGGTGTTGCATTCTGGTATTGCAGAAGATACCAAATGGGCCGATTTGTCTAAAAAACAATTGCATGATTTGGGAGGCCAACTGACGCAAGGCGAGTTTCAAGTTAACGGAAAAAGCACATTTAAAGATGAATTTGTAACCGCTGGCGGCATCGATTTGAAAGAAGTAAATTTCAAGACGATGGAGAGTAAACTTTTTGCTAATTTATTTTTTGCTGGTGAAATTGTAAACATCGATGCAATTACTGGTGGGTTTAATTTTCAAAATGCGTGGACGAGTGGGTTTATTGTGAGTGAAGCCATCACTTAATATTTCGATTTGTATTATCGTATAGTTAATTAAAAATAAATTATATTTGATATTCAAATCAGTATCCGATGAAAAAAGCAGTACTCTTTTTCTTATTATGTATTTCTGTTTCCTATTCGCAAACATTGCCTTCCTTAGAAACGTGTATCAATGATTTAAATCAACCAGTTTCTTTTGATTTAACTTTAAAATATGCTGAAATTTTAGGAAGCAATAATTCATCGAACTATCAAATTACGTTTCATTATAGTCAATTTGATGCTACAAATGGTGTTGGTGCAATTCAAAATCCCGAAGTTTATTTCCCCTCTCCGCAATCCCAAGTGATTTTTGCCAGAAGTTTTAATACCGTTAATTATACTTTTTATATTGAAAGTTTTAATTTTATTGTCAATCAAAATCCTATTGTAAATCCTACAAGTTTATTGTTTTGTGGAACTCCTGAATTGGCTCTTTTCAATCTTGAAACAAGTATTCCGGGCATCATTGGCAATAATACAGACCCGTTAACGATTACTTTTTTTTTATCTGAAGCAGATGCTAATGCCAATATAAACCAAATTCCAAGTGGTCCATTTATTCCGATAGCATTTCCGTCTCAGGATGTTTTTGCTCGTGCTGAAAACAATGTAACTGGTTGTTTTTCTATTAAAACAGTAACATTAGTTGTTTCTCCAGATTGTGTTCCCATTACATGTCCAACTGCTAACCAATTAACACTTTCCAATAGCACTGGCACTTCAGCTGATTTAAATTGGTCCTATCAAACTGCACCAAATATCTATATTGGATATTGGCAAATTTCAATAGTCCCTTTAGGTCAGCAGCCAGATTCAAACTCAGCTATACAAACTCAAAGTGCTCCATTTAGCATTACTGGACTAACTCCAAACGTATGTTATTCAGTTTACATCAGAACTGCATGCTTCTGGAATGGTATTACAGTTCTTAGTGATTGGTCTGCACCTTTTGACTTTTGCACAATGGATTGTACAAATAATGGACAATGTCCAGAACAATTAACCTGCATTGCTTTTATTGACGAGAACAATAACGGCGTGATGGATTCGGGCGAATTAAATTTTAGTAGGGGTTCCTATGTTTATGAAATGAATAATAGTGGCGAACTAATTTATGGAAGTTCAAATAATGGATCGCTAACTATTTTTGAACCGAATCCGACGAATAGTTTTGACATCCATTTTGAGGTGAATGAAGAATTTTCAATGTATTATTCCTCACCAACTTCTTATACTGATATTACTGTTCCGACGGGAAGTGGTAGTACAATCTACTATTTCCCAATTACGATTGTACAGGAATATGTTGATGTGGAAGTGAGTTTGGCGACATTCGGAATCTCGCCACGACCAGGTTTTACGTATACGAATAAATTAATTTATAAAAACAATGGTTATACCAACATTACCTCTGGCCTTCTTCATTTTACCAAGGATGATGCTGTTTCGATTGTTTCTGTTTCACAAGATGGTACTTTGGCAACGTCCACAGGTTTTGATTATACCTTTACGGATTTAGCTCCGTTTGAAACAAGAACAATGACCATCACAATGGAAGTTCCAACCATGCCCACGGTTAACTTAGGAGCTGTTTTAACGAATGTTGCCTCAATTGAACCTTTAGACAACGAAGAGAATATAGAAAATAATACTACTTCTCTTTCACAAGTTGTGATTGGCTCGTATGATCCAAATGACAAAAACGAATCGCATGGTGGGAAAATTGAATTTGAAAATTTTACTGCTGATGACTTTTTGTATTATACCATTCGTTTTGAAAATACCGGAACGGCTGCTGCTGAATTTATTCGTGTTGAAGATAGTTTAGAGTCTAGTTTAGACGAAACTACTTTTGAAATGCTTAATGCCAGTCATTCGTTTAATGTGAGAAGAACAGGAAATCAGTTAGTTTGGCATTTTTTTGACATCAACCTTCCACCCTCTGTTGAAAATTCCGAAATAGGAAAAGGTTTTGTTCAATTTAAAATCAAGCCAAAAGCTGGGTTTGCCATTGGTGATATTATTGAAAATACCGCCGAAATTTATTTTGATTATAATCCAGCTATTATTACCAACACGATGGAAAGCCAATTTGTAGAAAGCTTATCGGTTGCTGGTTTTTCAAGTTCATCAGTTGTTTTATATCCAAATCCAACAAATGATACTTTTTACATTCAACTTAACGGAGCAGATGTGATCAAAACAATTGCTGTTTATGATGTTGTTGGCAAACGGATTCTTCAAAAAGAAAACGTAAATCTCAATTCAACTTCAGTTGCTGTTTCTGGTTTTAATCAGGGAATATATTTTGTGGAAATTACTACGATTACAAATGCAAAAGCTCTAAAAAAATTGGTAATTCGATAAAAGCAGAAAATGTTTTTTTATCAAATTCTAATTTATATCCATAATATTCTCGATTAATCAAATATAATTCACTAAAAATAAATTATATTTGATATAACTAAAACCAGTTTTTCATGAAAACAAAACTACACTTCAGCTTGTTGTTTGTTTTGTTTATGTCCTTTTTGGGGCATACACAAACCCAATTAACAGCTTGTGACACAAACTATAATAGCTCACAAACCTTTGACCTAACATCAGCAATCCCGTACCTTTTAAACGGAAATGATCCACAACAATACACCTTTGCTTTCTTTCTTACTGAAACAAATGCTATGGCGAATGTAAATCCGATTACAAATCCTAACAGTTATGTAAACACCTCTAATCCACAACTTATTTGGGTTAGTTTGGTGAATATTCAAACGAATGAAATAACAATTGATGCTTTTTCCTTACAAGTAAATCCGTTACCCACATTAGCAACAGAAGTTGCCTTTGCTTGTGACGACAACAACGACGGCTTTGCAATTTTTGATTTAAATGAAGTCATTCAAACTACCTTGGCGGCTAATAATGCCACTCCAAACACCATGCTCGTGACGTTTTATTTAAGTCAAATAGACATGGAAAATCAGACGAATCCAATACCCACTATTTTTCAAAACATGAACCCTAATCAAGTTATTTATATTCGTATTGATAATTTAATAACGGGTTGTTTTTGGGGTGGCGAATTTTATTTATTGGTCCAAAATTGTACTAATTCCTGCTTTACACCTACCGATTTGTCCGCTATGACCATCACTGAAACAACGGCTACTCTTAATTGGACAAATACAAACGGAACAACCACTCATGAAATTTTTGTTGTTCCTGCTGGTTCTCCGGGTCCAGATGCTAATTCACAAGGGATAATATCCAATTCTATTCCGTATGTATTGGTTGGCTTAAACTGCAACACTTCGTATACCTATTATGTCAAAGCATATTGTAACAATCAAACCGTTTCGGAATGGTCTGTTGGAAGCACTTTTATGACTGCCGAATGTGGAAACACAAATATTCCTTTTGTAACGGTAAACACCAATTCATTTACAACGGAACAATTGCTCAACAATGTGATTCTAAATTCAAGTTGTGGCGACATTTCAAATGTGATTACGCAAGGGCAATGTGGCGTGGGTTATTTTAACAGTAATCAAGGTGATTTTCCTTTTGAGCAAGGAATGGTTATTCGAAGTGGACAAGCTAATTTTACCGAAGGAGTATATAATAGTGGCACGAGCTCATCAACTTGTTCTCAATTTACAGACCCTGATTTAACAGCTATTATGCAAGCTATGGGACAAACGGGAAGCATCAATGATGTTACTTCTGTTAAATTTAACATTGTTCCTACGGGAAATATTTTGAGTTTCAATTTCCTTTTTGCGTCTAATGAATACGGCCTATACCAATGTCAGTTCTCAGATGTATTCGGGTTTATTTTAACCGATTTAACCACTGGTCAATCGCAAAACATTGCCGTTGTTCCCGGAACGGATACACCAATTTCTACAACTACAATTCGAAATAATGCTCACAACTTGAGCTGTCCGTCTGCGAACGCACAATTTTTTAGCACCTACAACATCGACAATCCTTTAAGTGCGGTAAACATGGCGGGATATACGGTTCCGATGACCGCAATTGCTTCGGTTATTCCAAACCGTGAATATTCGTTGAAATTAGCGGTGGGCGATTTTCAAGATACTGCTTTTGATTCGGCTGTATTTATTGAAGGCGGAAGTTTAGCTTTAGGAAATCAATGTAGAAATAACATTCAGGTTATTGCCTTTTTAGATGCCAACAACAATGGTGTAAAAGAGGCAAACGAACCTAATTTCACAAACGGAAACTTGCTTTATCAAATGAATAATACGGGAGAAACGACTACGGCTACAGCTTCGAATGGTGTGTTTTATGTTTACCCAGAAAACGAAACGGATAGCTATGATTTTACCTACGAAATTTATAGTGAACTTGCTGGTTATTATGCTACTCCAATTTCGTTTGACGATATTGTTTATTCGGATTCAAGCGAAAACGTGTATTATATTCCGATTGTAAACACTTCGCCTTATAACGATGTGGCAGTTTCGTTGGTTGGAACGAATCAACCGGCTGCTGGATTCACCTATCAAAATAAAATTTATTATACCAATAACGGTATTGCTTCCGCTTCTGGCACATTGACTTTTGAAAAAGATGCCGCATTAACTATTAGTTCTATATCTGTTTCAGGAACGGCTACTAATCCAACTGGGTTTACTTATGATTATGCAAATTTGATGCCGGGTGAAATGAGAATAATTACAGTATCAATGCCAGTTCCGCCAATTCCAACGGTTGCTATTGGTGATTTGGTCACAAATATGGTTTCTATCAGTGCTTCTACGGCTGATGTAAATTCTGAAAATAATATGGCTTCGTTAACGCGTCCGATTGTGGCGTCGTATGACCCAAATGATAAAAACGAAACGCACGGAAAGAACATAGAATTTAGTTCATTTACATCGGATGATTATTTGTATTACACAATTCGTTTTCAAAACACAGGAACGACGAATGCTGCTTTTGTTCGTTTAGAAGATGTCTTGGATGCTCAAGTTAACCCTGAAAGTTTACGTATGGTTTCTGCTAGTCATCCTTATACATTGGAACGCGTTAACAATCAATTAGTTTGGAAATTTGACAATATCCAATTAGTGCCACAACTCGTTAATGAAACTGCGAGTATTGGTTTTGTTCATTTTAAAATCAAACCGACAGCTGGTTTTGCTGTTGGAACGGTTATTCCGAATACGGCCGAGATTTATTTTGACTTTAATCCAGCGATTATCACCAATACGTTTGAATCCATATTTGTAGAAAATTTAAGTACCCCTACTTTTATGAATTCAACGGCTGTGCTTTCGCCAAATCCAACGCACGATAACTTGCAAATTCAGTTGAAAGGAAATGATTTTATTAGTCAGCTTACTGTTTTTGATCTTCTTGGAAAACGTATTTATTTTAAAGATAAAATTGATTTAAATACGACTTCTATTGACTTTTCAAGTTATAAAGAAGGCGTTTATTTTGTGGAAGTGGTTACTACTTCGCAACAGGTAATTCGGAAGAAAGTGATTAAACAATAAATGATAAACTAAACCGTCTCCAATGAGGCGGTTTTTTTTGCTTTTGGGTTGTTGTTACTGTGAAGTGGAAGGATTTTGGGAACTAGAACCACTTGAAGGGATTACTTCGTTTGTTTGCTACGCTAGTGTCGTGCGGCAGTGGTGCTCCTTTTGCTGAGATTCCTCCTTCGTCGGAAAGACAAAAAAACAGTTTGCTTAATGACTTTGTTCGTGCGATAGCGAGTTAAGATTGATGGTTGCGAAGTCGGGAGACTTCGGAGAGCTTGGTTAGTTTGAATTGTTGAAATGAAATTATTACTCGTCAAATTCTTAACGCTTGCTCTTCAAAAGTGAATGTCATTTTTTTTAGGAGAGCGTGCTTATTTAAAAAAGAAGCGTTTAAGTATTCCGCTTTTTCTTGATGTGATTTTTATGCAAAGAGAAACTATCATTTTTAAGTTAAAAAAACACCGCTCTATATTCCCAAACCTTAGCCAAATAAATCCCGAAGAAAATGATGGCAACCACAAACTTCATAAAGGTAGAGGCCAGAAAACCCATAAAAGAACCAGTTGCGGCTTTCAATGCTTTTTTTGGATTACTGGTTTCGGCAAGCATTTCGCCAATGAATGCTCCTAAAAAAGGACCAATAATAAACCCAAAAGGTATGGGTGCTACTAAGCCAATGAGTAAGCCAATGTTGGTTCCCCAAATGCCGTATTTGGTTCCGCCAAAACGCTTGGTTCCTTGTGCGGGAATGACATAATCCAAAATAGCCACGAGTAAGGCAATCACTAAAGTTACGCCCAATAAAGCATAGCTCATTGGGATTGCCTCTGTAAAATACAACAGCAATAAACCGAGCCAACTAATTGGTGGGCCGGGCAAAACAGGAAGAAAACTTCCAAGAATACCAACCAGCATGCAAAGGAAACTAAGTAGAAGTAGTGCTGTATCCATAAAATATTTATTACATTTGACTTATTAAAAATGGTCGCAATTGGATTATAAACGCAACATAAACAAAATTCTATCTTTTTTTTCGCTTATCCTACTTTTAGGCTCGTGTAATTACTTTGACAAACACGTTCCTTCCGAAGCTGACTTATTAGAGCAACGCTTGAAAGAAATTGATTGGAATGAAGTCACCGTTTATCCTTGTGTGGCCAGTTGTGACAGTATTTTAGATAAAGAGCAAAAAAAAGCATGCTTTTTTACGTTTATGACCACCTTAATTCAGCAAAAAATTTCAATCGATTCTCTTCCGCAACAAGCTCGAATCATCGATACCATTCAAGTTCGAGTTAAAGTAAGTGCCACTTCAGAAATTACGTTTGAACCGCTATTTAAAACCGACAGTTTGCCTTATTCTAAAACAAAAATTGACAGTTTAATTCAAACGCGTTTAACTAATTTTCCTAAAATTGAACCCGCTCAAAAAGAGGGAATTCCGGTGAAAACGGAATTTATCTTACCCGTAATCATCAAATTAGAATAGCCTACTTTAATTTGTGCAAATACATATTTACCACGTTTTCAATTCCGAGATAAAGCGATTCGCAGATCAACGCATGACCGATAGAAACTTCTAACAAACCGGGAATGTTTTGTTTAAAAAACTGAATATTATCCAAACTCAAATCGTGTCCTGCATTAATTCCTAATTCTAATTGAGTAGCTAAAACCGCGGCATCAACATAGGGTTGAATTCCATTCTCGTTTCCCAATCCATATTGGTGAGCAAAATGCTCGGTATATAATTCGATTCGGTCTGCCCCGATGATTTTTGCACCTTCTACCATTTCTAAAACAGGGTCGACAAAAAGCGAAGTTCGAATGTTATTTCGTTTAAATTCCTGAATAATTTCAATCAGAAAATCTTTGTGTTTCAAGGTATCCCAACCCGCATTAGAAGTCAAGGCATCATCCGCATCAGGAACTAAAGTGACTTGCGTAGGTTTTACTTCCAAGACCAAATCCATGAATTTAGCAACGGGATTACCTTCAATATTAAACTCGGTATACACCACTGATTTTAAATCGCGAGCATCTTGATAGCGAATATGGCGTTCGTCTGGACGTGGATGAATGGTTACGCCATGAGCCCCAAATTTCTGAACATCTTTGGCTACTTGAACGACGTTGGGCATACTTCCGCCTCGAGAATTTCTGAGGGTTGCAATTTTATTAATATTTACACTTAACTTTGTCATAAGGCTTTATCGATTAAATTATGTATCGATTACAAAAATACGAAGTTAAACGACCTAATTTATCGGTTTTTTTGATTAATTTGCAACGAAAATAAAAGCTATGTTAGAAATAACAAATTATATCAACAACGACTTCAAAGCGTTTGAGAGTAGCGAAAAAGTAAGTTTTGTTCAAGATTTTTTTTCCGATTTAACTTTTTCTCATTTTCCAATTATTGAAGAGAACATTTATATTGGCAGTATTGCCGCCGATGATGTTGTAACTTTTGAAAAGCATAAAACCATCCAAGAGTATCGCTATACACTTGAGGGTTTTTTTGCCCGAAATACAATGATTTGGCTCGATGTTTTAGAAGTTTTTGCTCAAAATCACACCAATTTAGTTCCGGTTTTAAATGAACAAAACAAGTATATTGGCTATTATGAATTAAGCGATATTGTCCAGTTTTTTGCAGAAACTCCCTTTTTGCGAGAACAAGGAGGCATTATCATTGTTAAAAAAGCAATTACCGATTTCTCGATGAGTCAAATTGCCCAAATTGTAGAAACCAATAACGGAAAAATGTTAGGCTTATTTATTTCGGAGGCCAATGCTGATTTTATTCAAGTAACGATTAAAATTTCGTTGGGCGGAATGAATGAAATTATTCAGACTTTTAGACGGTTTAATTACGAAATCATCTCAGAACATCAAGAAGACAGCTATCTGAACAACCTCAAAGAACGTTCGGATTATTTAAACAAATACTTAAACATATAACGTATGAAAATTGCTATTTTTGGTCAATATTATCAAAATGATACGCGACCAATCATTAAAGATATCCTTGTTTTTTTTAAGAAAAATGCAGTTGATTTAGTGATTGAGCAATCCTTTTTAAGTATTTTATATCAAGAAAACATTCTAAAAAAGGAATACCAAACTTTTTCATCACATCAAGATTTAGATGCAAGTTTTGATCTTTTGATTAGTATTGGCGGAGATGGAACTATCTTAAGAGCAGTAACTTATGTCCGAGATTCAGGCATTCCGATTATCGGTATTAATGCCGGAAGATTAGGCTTTTTAGCCAAAGTAAAAAAAGAAAAAATCGAGCTTTTTTTACAACTTATATTAGACCGAAACTACACGGTTTCTTGCAGAAGCTTAGTGAGCATCGAAAGCAGTCCTAAAAATGAAGCGATAGAAGACATTAATTTTGCTTTAAATGAAATCGTGGTAAGTAGAAAAGATACCACTTCGATGATAACGGTAGAAACCCATCTAGATGGTGAATACCTAACGTCATATTGGGCAGATGGCTTAATTATATCTACCCCTACTGGCTCTACAGGCTATTCTCTCAGTTGTGGCGGCCCCGTTTTAACACCTACCGTTAAAAGTTTGGTCATTACCCCTATTGCTCCGCACAACCTCAATGCCCGTCCGTTAGTAATTCCAGATGGCACCGAAATCAAATTACGCGTCATTAGCAGAGAGCCACACTATTTGGTTTCTTTAGACAGTCGGATTGCCACAATGAACAACAATACGGTATTGACCATTAAAAAAACACCTTTTACCATTAACATGGTCGAAATTCAAGATGAAACCTTTATCAGTACGCTTCGAACCAAACTTTTATGGGGAATGGACCAACGAAATTAACCGATTTTTTAAAAAAATAGTGATATAACTATACTACTCGCTATTTATTTCCGTTTTTTTTGAAATTAATTTGTGATAAATAAGCGATTTAATGACTTTTACCTAGTCATAATTGTTATATTTGCACGCTATTTCAAAACCGATGAATAGATTGTTTATTTTATTGTTTTTTCTCTTGTCAAGCACCTTAATAAAAGCTCAAATTAATGAAATTGGCTTTTTTTTAGGAGGAAGCAACTATATTGGAGATGTTGGTCCAACAACCTACATTGCTCCACACGACGTAGCCCTTGGTTTTGTATATAGATGGAACAGAAGTACGCGTCATTCATACCGATTTTCCTATACGTATGGCAAAATTTCATCAGACGATTTAGACTCTGATATGCCAGACAGATATGAAAGAGGACTGAGCTTTAAAAACAATATTCATGAATTTTCGGCTGGTTTAGAATTTAATTTTTTCGAATTTGATTTACATAAGTTAGGTTCTCAATTCACACCTTATGTTTACACCGGTATTAATTATTTCTCCTATAAAGAATTATATTATATTGATAAGGAGGTTAAAGAAGATTATACAGCTGGAGCTCTTGCTATTCCGATGGTTTTAGGGGTAAAAGCAAAACTGAACAGACGTTTTATCCTAAGTTTAGAAGCGGGTGCTCGCTTTGCTTTTACAGACAACTTAGATGGTAGCAATCCCAAAAATGAAAACTTAACTTCCTTACAGTTTGGAAATATAAATAGTAATGATTGGTATGTTTTTACTGGTTTTATGCTCACATATACCTTTGGAGAAAACCCTTGTTATTGTCCCGATTAATAAAAATGTTAGAAGAACAGATAAATAAACACAACTTACCTAATCACCTGGCCATTATCATGGACGGCAATGGCCGATGGGCCAAACAAAAGGGATTGATTAGAGCAATAGGTCATGAAAATGGCACTAAATCCGTTCGGCAAACAGTAGAAAGCTGTGCCAAACTGGGAATAAAAAACTTGACATTATATGCTTTTTCGACAGAAAATTGGAATCGCCCTAAAATAGAAGTAGATCTTTTAATGAATTTATTAATCAAATCGTTAAAAAGCGAATTGAAAACACTGCAAGAGAATGAAATAAAGTTAAATTCTATTGGAAACTTGGCCTTGCTACCTAAGTCGGCTCAAAAAGAACTTTTAGAAGTAATTAACAAAACCAAAGACAATCAACGCATGACATTGACCCTCGCTTTAAGCTACGGAGCCAGAGAAGAGTTGATTTCTGCAATCAAAACAATTAGTGATAAAGTTAAAAATAATATAATTTCATCAGAGAGTATTGATGAAACAATTATAAATCAACATCTTTACACGCACAATTTGCCAGATGTAGATTTATTGATTAGAACTAGCGGAGAACATCGAATTAGTAATTTCTTGCTTTGGCAGATTGCCTATGCAGAATTATATTTTACAGATGTTTTATGGCCTGATTTTACAGAAGAAAATTTATATGAAGCTATTATTAGTTATCAAAAAAGAGAAAGACGGTTTGGAAAAACAAGTGAACAAATTAAATAATAACGTATTGTTGAGAAATAGTACTACCTTTATTATGCTACTTCTTTTGGGAAGTATTTTTCAAGTAAACGCACAAGATACAACCCCTTATGAAAGAGGTTCTCAATACATACTAGGTAATGTAGAAGTAACGGGCAAACTTACTTTTAACCAGCAAACCGTAATTACTTTTGCGGGACTTGAAAAAGGGCAAAAAATTATTGTCCCAGGTGAAGAGATTAGTTCGGCTATCAAAAAACTAGGAAAACTAGGTCTTTTTAGCGATATTGATGTGTACATCAATGAAATAAGAGGCGACAGTATTTTTCTTGAACTAAGCTTAGTGGAACTTCCTAAATTAAGTGAAGCTAAAATTATTGGTTTAAAAAAGAAGAAAAATGAAGAATTACTCAAAGAACTCGCTTTAACAAAAGGCAAAGTGGTGAATGAGAATTTAATTACGACTTCTAAAAACTTTATTGAGAAAAAATATCAAAAAGACGGTTTTTATAACACAAAAGTGGCCGCCAACATTATTCCAGATACAACAAATGGCAATTTAGTAAAAATGGTCATAAATGTTGACAAAGGCAGTAAAGTCAAGATTTCTAATATCGATATTGAAGGAAACCAAACCTTGTCTGATAAGAATATTAAATCTGCTATGAAAAAAACAAAAGAGAAACTCTTTGTTCGATTCTGGAAAGGCTCAAAATTCATTCCCCAAGATTACAGTCAAGATTTAATTAGCATTGTCGATAAATACAAAAGTATCGGTTATCGTGACGCCCGTATTGTATATGACAGTGTTCAATATAAAAAAGAAGACAACACCATTGCCATTAAAATGAAAATTGAAGAAGGCAGAAAATATTATTTTGGTGATATTAAATTCTTAGGAAACACGATATATACAGACCAAGGTCTAAACCGTTTATTAGGAATTAAAAAAGGAGATACTTATAATGGTGTTTTGTTGCAAGATCGAATAGCCAACAAAAAGAGCCCCGATGCAGATGATATTACGAACTTATACCAAAACAACGGTTACCTTTTTTCAACTATCAACCCGGTAGAAGTTAGAACCGTAAATGACACTATTGATTTTGAAATCAGAATCATGGAAGGTCCGTTAGCATATTTTAATAAAATTACGGTAGTTGGAAACGACAAAACCAATGACCACGTAATTTACCGTGAATTAAGAACTAAACCTGGACAAATTTATAGTAAAGAATCGTTGATTAGAACCATTCGTGAGATTGGTCAATTGGGCTTTTTTGACCCAGAAGCGATTGACCCAAAATTCAAAAATGTAGATGCTGCAGCGGGAACAGTTGATATTGAATATAATTTAGTTGAAAAAGGTTCGAGTCAAATTGAATTACAAGGAGGTTATGGTGGCGGCGGATTTATTGGTACATTAGGCCTTTCTTTTAATAACTTTTCTGTCCGAAATATTTTTAATAAAGATGCCTACAAACCTTTACCAATGGGTGATGGCCAGCGAATGTCTTTGCGTTTACAAGGAAGTACCTTTTTTCAAACCTATAGTTTGTCTTTTTCTGAACCTTGGTTTGGCGGAAGAAAACCAATGCAGTTTTCAACTTCGATATCGCATAGTAAGCAATTCTTAAATAATTTCCAGAGTAACCGTGTCGATAAAAGTAGAAGTTTTAACATTACTTCGTTAGCAGTAGGAACAGCCAAAAGATTACAAGTACCAGATGATTTCTTTACTTTATCTCAAGGAGTTAGCTTTCAATATTATCAATTAAATAATTATACGACCAATCTATTTACTTTCCCTAATGGAACTTCTCGAAATCTTTCTTATTTTATTTCGTTAAGTAGAAATAATAAAGGTGTCAACCCAATATTTCCGGTTTATGGATCTGAATTTTCTGTTACAGCAAAATTCTCTCCTCCTTATTCGCTCTTTAATAATATAGATTACAAAGATTTACCGAATCAAGAGGAATACAAAGTAAAAACAACTACAGTTGTTCAAAATCCAACAACAGGAGACAATATGCCTATTGGAACTTATCTAGACGAAACAGGTAACCCAGTAGAAAATTATCAAGATGCAGCAGTTGATATTGGAAAAGTAGATCAAAAATCATTTTATTGGTTAGAATTTTATAAAATTAAATTAAAAGGTGATTGGTATACCAAACTAGCCGGAAACAATCAAAATGCGTTAGTATTGAGAACGTTAGGTGAATTTGGATATTTAGGAGCGTACAACCAAGATAGAGGTGTTATTCCGTTTGAACGATTCTTTTTAGGCGGAGATGGCTTGGCCAATATTACCCTAGATGGCCGTGATGTAATTCAATTGCGAGGTTATCCAAACTTCTCTTTATCTGGACAAGATGGAGGCGTAGTTTATAATAAATTCTCGATGGAACTTCGGTATCCATTAACTTTAAAATCGGCGGCATCTATTTATGTATTAGGCTTTGCCGAGGCAGGAGCATCTTATAATTCGCTTAAAGAATACAACCCATTTGTGATGCAACGCTCTGCTGGTTTTGGTTTGAGAGTATTTATGCCAGCGTTCGGATTATTAGGAATTGACTTTGGTTATGGCTTTGATGCGATACCAGGACTTACACAAAAAAATGGGTGGGAGACACATTTTATCATTGGACAACAATTTTAATTGTTAATTTCTGTTATATTTACATTATAATTATTAAAGTATGAAGAAATTAGTTTTTATCCTGTTTTTGACTTTGACAAGCACAATTAGTATTGCTCAATCTCGAGGTATTCGAATTGGGTATATCGATATGGAATATATTCTCCAAAATGTTCCCGATTATACCGAAGCTAAAAACCAACTAGAACAAAAAGCTCAAAAGTGGAAATTAGATATTGAGACCAAAAAAAATGAAATCAGTACCGTAAAAGAAGCTTTAAATAGCGAAAAAGTGCTATTAACTAAGGAATTAATAGAGGAAAGAGAAGAAGAAATCACCTATCTAGAAAATGAACTTTTAGCTTATCAGCAAAAAAGATTTGGTCCTAATGGCGATTTGGTCGTTCAAAAAGCGGTTTTAGTTAAACCTATTCAAGATCAAGTATTTACTGCGGTTCAAGATATTGCTGAACTTAAAAAATATGATTTTATTTTAGACAAATCTTCTGATTTAACTATCCTATTTGCTGCGAAAAGACATGACATCAGCGACCAAGTTATTCGCTCTTTAACCAGAGCCTCTAAGCGTGAGCAAATGAGCAAAAAAGAATTGAAAGCGTTAGAAGAGAAAGAACGAATTCAAGATTATGCCGAAGACACCAATCCTGATAAAGAAGCACGTCAGAAAGTATTAGATGAAAGACAAGCCAAACGCGACAGTATTGTAGAAGCACGTAAAAATCTTACCGAACAAAAGAAGAAAGATTACGAAGAGCGACGAAAAAAACTCTTAGATGATCGGGAAGCTAAAAAGAATGGCACAGTTTCTGATAAAGAGAAAACAGATACGGATGTTGAAGGAAAAGAATCGGGTGAGAAAAAATCCGAAACGGAAACTACAGAAGAAAAAACAGCAGACCCAAAAGCAGCAGCCGCTGATGTAAAGAAACAGGCAGACGCAGAGAGACAACGAAAATTGGATGAACGTAAACAACAATTGGAAGATCGGAAACAAAAAATTCTAGCGGAACGCGAAGCCGCTAAAAAAGAAAGAGAAAAACAAAAAGAACCTACCGAAGAGAACAAAGAAGAAAACAAAAACAATAATTAATTATAATAACTAGAAATGATGAAACAAATGAAGACTTTTTTAATTGCTACTTTTTTATTCATTGGTGCAAGCCAAACGATAACGGCACAATCTAAACTTGCCCATGTAGACACAAATGAGTTGATTAGTAAAATGCCAGCTATGATTGAAGCTCAAAAACAATTAGAAAATTTAAGCAAACAATATGATGCAGAGTTTAAAACGATGGCTGATGAATATTATGCTAAATTGAAAAAGTATGACGAAGAATCTTCAACTGTAACTGTTAAAGTAAACGAAGATAGAGCTAAAGAAGTACAAGACATGGAAAAAAGGATCCGTGATTACAGAGAAACAGCTCAAAAAGAATTACAGAAAAAAGAAGGTGATTTAGCGAAACCATTAATGGATAAAATCAAAGCATCGATTGCAAAAGTAGGAAAAGCAAAAGGATACAATTACGTATTCGACGTGAATTCTGCTATTTATGCTGATGGTACAGATTTAACCTCAGATGTAAAAAAAGATTTAGGTTTCTAAAAAAACTTAACTTAAATAAAAAAACTGCTCAGCCATGTAGATGGAATTGAGCAGTTTTTTTTTAATTTTGTCAGATGCATCATTCAAACCCAATTGGACTATTTGATTCTGGTATTGGCGGAACCTCTATCTGGAAGGAAATTCATGCTTTGCTACCAAATGAAGATACTATTTATTTAGCCGACAGCAAAAATGCACCTTATGGTCTAAAATCAAAAGAAGAAATTATTCATTTGAGTAGAAAGAATACCGAATTTTTACTTAATAATAATGCAAAAATAATTGTAGTAGCATGCAACACTGCCACAACCAATGCGATTAAAGAATTAAGAAGTTCTTACGATGTTCCTTTCATTGGAATTGAACCGGCCATCAAGCCAGCAGCAAATAAGTCGAGTACAAATACTATTGGAATTTTAGCAACAAAAGGCACTTTAAACAGCGAGTTATTCAATCAAGCGGTGCTCAACTATCCCAACACTAAAATAATTGAACAAGTCGGCCATGGTCTCGTTCAGCTAATCGAAGAAGGTCAAATTGAATCGGAAGAAATGACGCAATTACTGATAAAATATATTAGTCCGATGATTAAGAAAAACATCGATTACCTTGTATTGGGTTGTAGTCATTATCCGTATTTGATACCCCAAATCAAGAAAATTATCCCTAAACATATCCAAATTATAGACTCGGGTGAAGCAGTGGCTTTACAAACTAAAAATGTTTTATCAGAGAATAATAATTTAAGTAATGCCAAGACTAGTTCGGCTATTTTTTATACCAACACCAATCCGAGTGTTCTAAAAAAGATAATTGGTTCTTCTTATATTATTATCGAAGCCGATTTTTAATCTTCTTTAAACCAATTAGAATACATCACATAATTGGTAGAAATTCGTTCAATTTCACCTGCAAAATCAGATTGATTAATTTCTTTCACTTTTTTTGCCGGAACACCAGCATAAATTGAACCCGATTCAACACGTGTGTTTTGAGTAACTACAGCACCCGCAGCAATGATTGAATTGCTTTCTATCACACAATTATCCATTACAATGGCGCCCATTCCAATCAAAACATTATCGTGTATTGTACAGCCGTGCACAATGGCATTATGACCAATTGAAACATGGTTTCCAATAATAGTTGGATGTTTTTGATAAGTACAATGAATAATCGCTCCATCTTGAATGTTCACTTTATTTCCAATTTTAATAAAATGAACATCACCACGAACTACAGCATTAAACCAAACACTACACTGCTCGCCAAACTGAACATCGCCAACGACAGTAGCATTTTCAGCAATATAACAATCGGCTGGAATTTGAGGAGCCTTTCCGTTAACAGCTTTTATAATCATAATTAAAAAATAATTAAAAATCCCTATGCTTTTTCAAACATAGGGAAAATAAGTTTTTGTATTTCTACTAGTTAATGGCAGGACAATTACATTGATATTTCTCTCTTTTACAGAATAAATTCATCCCCAGAGTAATTTGATGGAAACCAGCGGTATCAAAACGCACATTTCCAGTCAAATAAGAATACGTATAGGCAAACATAAACTGATTGTAATTTACCCCAATAATAGGTGTGATATACTGTAAACGTTGATCAGAAACAGAAGCTCCATCTTGATATTGAGCTCCATCCATACTTCTTCTATAAGATAATCCACCCCACATTTTTCCGAATTCTAAATCTTTATATACTTTTAAATTCAAATCAATTGATTTCTCTTTGGTTTCTTCTACTAATTGAAATAAAACAGAAGGCTCCCATTGCAATTGGTCACTATTACCAAATACATAACCTGCACTAAACAAGTATTTTCTCAAATTATCCGATTCAAACTCCGTGTAAATTTCTCTTCTTACGTTTGCCATCGCATTTTTTATAGTAAAGTGAGTGTAAAACTCCAAATAGTTATACGAAGCTCCTAAGTCGATATTGAAATAAGAATCTTTTTGATAAATTCCGCCAATAATTGGGTCAAATTCTTCAAAACTCGTTTCGTCCAATTGGCTTTGTATTACTGCTCCACTAATACCAAAAGAAAGTTGATTTAAATCTAACTCACTTCTAGAAAACATAATATGGTGAGCATAAGTAAGTTTTACTCCTTTTTGTGAATGATATCCATTTTTATCTGAAAACAAAATGGCACCTACTCCAGAACGTTCACCTACACTAGTATTGAAACTTAAAGTACTCAATCGTGGAGCATCTTCTTGTCCAAACCACTGTCCTCTCCCGGTTAATCGTAGTTTTCCACAATTAGCGGCACCTGCCATTGAGGGGTGAATTAAATAATAATTATCGGTTAAATAATCTGAATACACAGCAATTCCCTCTTGCGAATAAACCGCTTGTGTAAAAATAAATAATAGTAATAAATACTTTTTTTTGAGTTTAAGATTCATGGGCTTTTATCTTTTTAATGAAAAATGTGCTCTAAACACTTTTGCGTCTCCTTGCTCTTCATATTCAACGCTAAACCAGTAATCGGTTGAAGGAAGGGCCTCTCCGTTGAAGGTTCCGTCCCATCCTACTCCTAATGGACTAATTTGCTTGATGAATTTTCCGTAGCGGTCAAATATATAAATTTTTGCGTTAGGATTAACGTCCCGAAGGCTAAATATATTCCAAGTGTCATTTTGTCCATCACCATTTGGCGTAAAGAACTTTGGATAATCAATGATAAAGGCTTGGATAGTCGTATCTAAACAGCCATTGGTATCCTGAACCGTAATATAATGCCAGCCTGAGCTAACATTAGTAAACACATTACTAGTTTGGAAAGGGCCATAATCAATACTATACAAATAATTACCGTTATTCTGGTTTGGCGTGGTAACTCCCGTAGCAATCACCGTGATGGTTTGGTTCTCGCTAAAGTAATTGCTCACCTGATAGGTGACCACCGCTTGTTGTGAATAAATAACCTCTGCTGTTGTTGGCTCAGAAACACAGCCTGTTACACTGTTGGTTGCCACAACTGTATAAACTCCCGGCTCGGTGACCGTAATACTTGCTGTTGTGCCTACTTCTACTCCTTGTGCATCAGTCCATACAAAAGTATGGGTCAGCGGATCTAAATTACTGTCTAGTGTAAAATCGTTTAAAAGTTCTCCCGTTTCAGGGTCTAAACAGATGGTTCCGCCTTCTGGTGTTGGTTCTGGTAATAAATAGATGGTAAGTGGTATCGGTATAATCGTTGGACAACTGCTACTAGTAGCTGGATTAACGAGCACTGCATAAATGGTTTGCTGTTGTGGCGTTGTATTATTATACGCTTCTGGCGTAGCAATCGCTCCACTGTAATCGTTATCAACCGTGGCTTGTTGTGCATCGGCTAAATTTTCATAATAATAAACCGTGGTGCCCACCGGGTTGTTGGTTCCAATCAGTAGCGGACTTACTGTTGCTGTTAAATCAAAGGTGTAAATTCCATCATTATCGCCGATTGTATCACACACTGTAGTTTCTGGGGCATCAATTGGTAGCGGATTGGCTTGTGTGCCTTCTTCTACTTCCAAAATAACTTCTCCCGTAGCATTCACACAACCTGTGTCGTTGTTCACTACGCGCACATAAATGGTTTGAGGCGAACTAATATTGGTATACACGTTTGGAAGCGATGGTGTTCCTGCTAAAGCATCTGCCGCTGTTAAATAATAACTCACCGTATAATCTGCGGCTGCTTGTGTTGTTCCTAAAACCCTAGGATTCATCGTACTAAGCACAAAAGCCATCGCAAAATCATCTATCGGTTCACATTGGTAAAAGGCTATTGGACTCTCAGCAATGATTGGAAGCGGATTCACAATCAATTGTAATTCGACTAATTGATAACAACTCGGCTCGTTTACTCCTGGGATTCTAGTAACCCGAACCCAAATCGTTTGCGTGTTTGGTGTCGTATTACTATAATTCGCTGGGTCTAGAATTTCATTAATGGCAGCATTGGCATCCGACTCATTTTCATAATAGGTCAGTGCAAACTCTGTTAAACTCGCTCCATTTAAAATATAATTGGCCCGAAGGGTTAAATCAAAAACCTCAATTCCATCACCTGGATTATTATCATCACAAGCCTCTAACGCTTCTGGCATAGTGCGTGGCTCTGGAAGTGGTAACACCCGAATGGTCAAGGTCGTATAACTATGACAACCCGCTGGCGAAGTTACCCGAACCCCTAAAGTCTGAACCGTTACAATGGCATTGGTATAGGTTTGTGGGTTCTGTATCGCATTGATATCATCCAACGCATTTTGATAATTTGGATAATACGTTACCGTATAGCCGCCTAATCCTTGGGTAATGTCATTATCTCGAATCGTTAAATCAAATAACGTAAAGCCATCATTTGGCAACGACTCATCACATAAACTAAGTGGTGTAGGGAAAGTTAAGGCTAGTGGAATATCCACAATAAGCTCAAAACTACCCGTTTCAAAACAACCCGTTGCTAAATCAGTTACCCGAACCCAAATCGTTTGTGGATTACTCGTATTGGCATAACTTGCTGGATTGGCAATCCAAGCTATATTATCCACCGCATTTTGCTCTGTCGTATAATAACGTACCTGATAAGCAGAAGCTCCTTGGGGTTGTGCCGCTAAAATTACTGGTGTTTGAACCGTTAAATCAAAGCGACTTAATCCGTTTTGTGTATTGTTATCCGTATCACACAGAGTTAGGTTGTCCAATGTAGGCATCTCCGGTCTTGGATTAACCACCAAGCTTATCGCTCGGATACTAAAACATCCCGTTAGATTATCCTCGGCCCGAACATATAAAGTCTGTTGACCTTGTTCGATACTGGCGTATAAAATAGTCGTGTCAATGCTATCTGAACCATCCTGAGCTTGTTGCTGGGTTTCATGGAAGGTTACCGTAATATCCAAAGGCGAAGCTCCGTTGAGCAGTGGCGCAATTAATGCCGCTAAATCAAAACTTGCCAAGCCATCATTATTCTCATCACACAACTCCGTTGGTGCTATTGGAAATAAAAACGGTAAAGGCTCTACCCGTAAATCCAACAAGGTCGTTGCATAACATCCCGTTACCGGATCAAAGACCCGAACATGAATAGCTTGTGCATTCGACGTATTGGTATACGTGGTTGGTAAAGCATCCGTACCCGCTTGGGCTTGGGCTAAGGTTAAGTGAAAACTCACCTCTAAGCCTTCTTGAGCTCCAACAATATCATCAATAGCTAACGTTAAATCGAAAGTCTCTCGCTCATCGCCTGGGTTATTGACATCACAAAGCGATAAAGGCGTTGGAATGTTTGCAATAGGTAAAGCATTAACAATAAGCTCTAAAGGAGCTACATCATAACAACCCGTGGCAATCACCTCTACCCGAACCCAAATGGTTTGGGAACTGCTTAAATAAGCAGCGATGCCCGTTAATTGCGGAGTTGCTGCTTCTGCCTCTGCTTCTGTGGCATAAAACGTAACCGTATGTAAGGCCGGGTCTAATCCGTCTAAAATACCTGTAATGGTGGTCGTTAAATTAAAGACCTCTTGGCCATCTGAATTCCAATCGCATAATGGATAAGCTGTTGGAGTGGTATTAATTATCGGATACGGATTCACAATTAAATTAAAAGTTGTCACCGATGGACAATCTGTCGTGCCCGTATTGACTACTCGTATATAAATAATCTGTACACTCGGAGTTATCGAAGTGTAATTCCCAGGAGTCGGTATTGGAGCTCCTCCTAACAACGCATCTTGCATGGTTTCATGAAAAGTAACCGTGACATTAGGATTGCCACCCGTGATAAAAGCAATGGTTTGCGTTAAATCAAAAATACTTATCCCATCGTTATTATCATCACAATTTACTAAATCCGCTGGCGTATTAATCACCGGTGCTGGTGAAACCGTAAGGGTTACACTTTGGTTTAAAACAGCCGAACAAGTAGGATTTGTACCACTAAAAACACCTACTAAAGTAATAACTGTAGTAGTTGTATAGGTATCGGTTAACGATCCAAAACCAGAACCGTCTAGCTCTAAGGTTTGAACTGCTGAACCATCAACGGTATATTCTACGGTAGCTCCTGGTGTTCCGTTAAAAGTAACGGTCGCCTCTGTGGAAGGACAAAGCACACTATCGCCTGCAATACTCGCCGTAGGTACTGGACGCACGGTGACACTCACTGTAAAAGTGGCTAAACATTCTATAGGAGCAACACCCGAGGTAGCCGTAACCGTGTACACCACTGTAAGGGGACTAGTAGTTGTATTCTCTAAAGTCTGACTAATGGTGGTTTGTGGTGTGGTCTGATTCGATGCTCCTGTTATTCCTGTTGGTGCTGTTACACTCCACGTATAGGTTGTTCCTGTTGGAACAACATCAGGTGCTGTATTGGTTGGTAGAACCGTAAAGGTGTCTGCCGAACAAATCGTTTGTACCGTGTTGGCAATACTTGGTCTAGGGTTAACAGTAACCGTAATGGTAAAACTTCCCGTACACGTATTTGGTGCCACGCCTGAAGTAGCCGTTACTGTATAAATTACATTTATCGCTGCACTTGTTGTATTGGTTAACGTCTGACTGATGCTCGTTTGTGGTGTTGCTTGATTTGACGCTCCGGTAATTCCTGTTGGCGTAGCAACGCTCCACGTATAGCTCGTGCCTGTTGGAACTACATCTGGAAGTGTGTTAGTCGGAGTAACCGAAAAGGCCGTAGCCGAACAAATCGTTTGGGTGATATTGGCAATAAGCGGACTCGGATTAACGGTAACGGTGATGGTAAAAGTACTCGTGCATGCCGTTGGTGTAATTCCCGAACTAGCAGTCACTGTATACACCACATTTATGGCCGTGTTTGTCGTATTGTTTAAGGTTTGACTGATGTTTGCTTGTGGTAGTAGTTGATCGGCTGCTCCCGTAATTCCTGCTGGTGCAGCAACTGTCCACGTATAGGTTGTTCCTAGTGGAACAACATTCGGCGGGGTATCCGTGGGGCTTATCGTAAAGGTAGAACCCGTACAAATAACCGCTGTTTGATTGGTAATACTCGGTTTTGGATTCACCGTGACAGTTATAGTGAACGTATCGGTACAAACATTCGGAGCCGTGCCTACCGAGGCAGTGACCGTATATACCACATCAAGAGCAGAACTCGTGGTGTTGGTTAGCGTTTGACTGATACTCGTTTGTGGTGTTGTTTGATTCGATGCCCCCGTAACTCCTGCTGGTGCAGCCGCACTCCACGTGTAGGTCGTTCCTGTGGGAACCACATCTGGAAGCGTGTTGGCTGGCGTAACTGTGAAAGTGTCCGTTGAACAAATTGTTTGGGTGACATCCGCAATTTGTGGATTTGGAGTCACACTCACCGTAATGGTAAAGGTACTACTACACACATTTGGAGCCACACCAAAACTAGCCGTGACCGTATACACCACATCAAGACTTGCTACCGTGGTATTGGTTAGGGTCTGACTGATGCTCGTTTGTGGTGTCGCTTGATTCGATGCTCCTGTTATTCCTACTGGTGCAGTTACACTCCACGTGTAGGTTGTTCCTGTGGGAACTACATCGGGTGCCGTATTGGTTGGCGTAACGGTGAAGGTTTCCGCAGAACAAATACTTTGGGTTACCGCCGCAATTTGTGGATTTGGATTAACCGTAACAGTAATGCTAAAGCTGTCCGTACAAATAGTAGGAGCTGTACCCACCGAGGCCGTAACAGTATACACCACATCTTGTGGGGTTGCGTTTGTATTGATGAGCGTCTGACTGATACTCGTTTGTGGTGTTGTTTGATTTGATGCTCCCGTAACTCCTGCTGGTGCAGCCACACTCCACGTGTAGGTCGTTCCTGTTGGAACAACATCTGGAAGCGTGTTTGTTGGCGTAAACGTAAAAGTATCCATTGAACATATCACTTGAGTGACATCCGCAATTAGTGGTTCTGGATTAACCGTGACCGTGATTGTAAAACTCGCTGTACAAACGGTAGGTGTTGTACCCACTGAAGCCGTAACGGTATACACCACATCTAGTGATGTTGATGTGGAATTCGATAAGGTTTGGCTGATACTCGTTTGTGGTGTAGCTTGATTTGATGCTCCACTCACTCCTACTGGTGCAGTAACTGTCCAGGTATAAGTCGTTCCCGTTGGAACCACATCTGGAGCCGTGTTTGCTGG
>NZ_JAQVCH010000049.1 GCF_028689845.1 Flavobacterium sp.
TACAACCTACAACCCACAACCCATTACTTTTTAACTCCAAAGCTTTTGAAACTCCCCTTTCCCATCATACATTTCTGCTTGTCGTTTGATATTGAATTTTCTATCTCTAGGATCATTCCCAACACCTGCATTATACATCCAGTTTCCATAATTGGAATGAACATCATAATCAATCAGCATACTTTCAAAATATTTTGCAGCAATTCTCCAATCTTGTTCCCATTCTTTCGCCCAATAACTCGCTACATTTTGCCTACCGCGATTGCTCATAAAACCCGTTTTTTGCAATTCTATCATATTGGCATTTACAAAAGGTTCGTGTGTGTTGCCGTTTGTCCATTGTCTAAAGGCCTTATCGCTAACTTTCCAATCGTATTCTTTGCCTAAAATACCATTTAATTTAAAAATTTTATCTTCGTGTTTTAAAGAAATATATTTAAAATAATCACGCCAAATTAATTCAAAAATTAACCAATACGTATCTTCATTTTTACAAATTTCTCTTTCATAATTCTGTACTTGCCAATAAATAGTTCGTGCCGAAATGCTTCCGTTGGCCAACCAAGCAGAAAGCTTAGAACTATAATCTTTTCCAATTAATCCGTTTCTTGTTTTTTTGTAAACAGACAAATTTTCGGTTTCAAAAAAATAATTTTCTATTCTCATTAACGCATTCGTTTCGCCACCACGAAAAGGAAAAGCTGAGTTTTTATGTAACTTGAAACTTTCTAATCCTAAATCTTCCAAACTCGGAATTATCATTGAGGTTTCAAAGAAATTTTCTTTTGGCATTGAAGCGACCGAAACGCAAGGACGAATTTTACTCTCTTTTTCGCATTTTTTTCTAAACTCGGTAAAAATTTCTGGAATTTCATCAAAACTAGTATAAGGAATATCGCTAGGATGAAACAAAAACTGATCGTAAGTTTCTATCCAATTAATTTCAGACAGGTTTATTTTAGCCTTAACATTAGTATTAATTAAAACTTCATCGGGCGTCCATTCTTTTTGTAAAAAAATGGATGTAATAGCATGTTCATCTACCAATTGTGGAATTACATTTTCAGGAATATCATGAAAAATGTAGAATGGAATATTTAAGTTAGCCAGGTTGTTTTTTAAATCCCGTAAGGTTTCCAATAAAAACTTGGCTCTAAATTTTTCTGTTTTTTTAAATCCGTGTTTATTTATTTCAAACTGCCTTGGATCTAAACAATAAACACCAATTACGTTGTTCGTATTTTTACTGGCTTCAAAAAGAGAATTATTATCTTGAACGCGTAAATCATTTCTAAACCAAACTAGATTATTCATTTTTATTGGAATTTGTAATTTTATTATTGCAATTTCTATTTAATCTACATTTATCACTGCAATACTTCACTTCCTCCCAGTTTTTCTCCCATTTTTTTCGCCATGAAAAAGGTAATTTACAAACCAAGCAAATTTTTTCGGGAAGATTTACTTTTTTATGAGCCATTTTTTAGCATTGATTTTGTGGGAACATTTGGACGAGCATATTCAAAGCGATCGATAACTTTAGGTAAGCAATAAGTATCTAATCCATTTACAGTAACAATATCTCCTAAATCTAAGCGAAGCCAATTTTCTTTTTGGATGATATTTTCTGCGACATTAATCTGTTCAATCGAAGCGATAATATGAATCGTTCCGTTTTCTTTTATTTCATATTCGTTCACATATTTACAGAGTAGTTGAATTGGACTGCCTTTTACAAAAGGAATTGAAATGTGATGTAGGTATTCTTCTTCTAGATTTGTTTTATCAAACTCTGAGGTAAATTCGTCATAACTCGCTGAGGTATGGTGTGCGTCAGAAATCATGCCCTTTGTTACATGATTTACCGTAAAATATAGGTTTTCTTGGATATTTCGATACGTATTTCGCTGTACAGTTGTTGGTCGAAGTATAAAACCGAGTAGGGCAGGATCACTTCCCAAATGAGTGATGCTACTAAAAATGGCTACATTGGTTGCGTTTTCTTTACTTTTTGTGACGATCAAATTTGCCGATTTGTATCCCGTGCAACCGTTGATTAAATTAATTTTTGGAATCTTAGCAAGGTTTTGAAAATCAGCTTTAGTAAATTGTATCATAACTTTATTTTTGTCAAATATAAAGAATGTTCAACTAAAAATACAAAAAGTTAAACAAAATGTTTCAAAACCTAAACTTTACTGTTCATAACCTGAATTAATAATTTTGTATTGCTTACTTTTGTAGTCCAATTTTTCATTTTCAATCATGCAGACGCCACAAAAAATCGCCGTTGTAGGTTCCGGATTAGTAGGGACTTTATTGGCTATTTATTTAAAGAAATTCGGACATACTGTTCATGTTTTTGATAGAAGTCCAGACATTCGAACAGTAGAATTTTCAGGGCGTTCCATTAATTTAGTTATGTCAAATCGCGGATGGAAAGCTTTAGATGATATTGGAATAACAGAAGAAATTAAAAAAATTGGCATACCCGTTGATAAGCGAGGGATTCATCTGCAAGATGGAAGTTACACCACCCAATATTACGGAAAGGAAGGGGAAGCTATTTATTCATTATCACGAGGGATTTTAAATCGTAAAATGATTGATTTAGCTGAAGATGCTGGAGTTGAATTCTTTTTTGAGCATCGAATTTGGGACATTTCCTTAGCGGATGCCACGTTACACATTGGAGAAACCGAAAGAGGTGAGTGGACTTCCTTAAAGTACGATAAGGTTTTTGGTGCTGATGGAGCTTTTTCGCGAATTAGACACCGCATGCAACGTCAAAGTATGTTCAATTATTCGCAAGAATTTTTAAAAATTGGCTACAAAGAATTGCACATCCCTGCCAATCCTGATGGGACTTATAAAATTGATAAGAACTCACTACATATTTGGCCTCGCGGTAATTTTATGTTGATGGCTTTGGCTAATTTAGACGGTTCATTTACTTGCACGTTATTCATGCCTTTTGAAGGAGAAGATTCCTTTAAAAGTTTGAATGACGAAAAAACATTATTAGAATTTTTTGCAAAATATTTTCCAGATACTAAAGAGGTGATTCCAGATTTAGTAGAAGATTTTTTTAAAAATCCTAAGAGTTATTTGGTTACCATGCAATGTTATCCATGGACACATAATGATAAAGTGGCATTGATTGGCGATGCTTGTCATGCGATTGTTCCTTTTTATGGTCACGGAATGAACGCTGGTTTTGAAGATATCACTATTTTAAATGAAATGATTTTAAAATATGGCGATAATTGGGAAACCATTTTTGAAGAGTATCAAAAATCGCGTAAACCCAATACGGATGCAATTGCCGAACTTTCTTACCAGAACTTTATGGAAATGAGTGCAAAAACAGCTGATGAGAAGTTTTTACTGCAGAAGAAAATTGAAAAATGGTTTTCTGAAAAACATCCGGATAAATGGATGCCACTTTATAGCCGAGTAACATTTAGTTTACAGCCTTACGCCGAAGCTCTTGCTATTGGTGAAAAGCAAAATAAAATAATGGAAGAAATTATGCAATTGCCTAATATTGATGCAGATTGGAGTAGTGAACGAGTGGAGAAAAAGATTATTTCATTATTAAATTCTTAGTAAAAAAACCAAATTTCAACTTATTCATTTAAAGTTTAAAATTTTTAAATTTTATTCTTCTCGATGCACTTTGTTAAAATCAAAAGCAGGTTTGCAAACCGCAATATATTCACAAGGTTCATCAAACGGATTGGAATATTGAACTCGAGTATTTGCTTCGATTTTTATAGATTGTCCCGCTTCTAAAACGATAATTTCATCTTCAATAATAAATTGTTTTTTGCCTGAAATAATAAAAGTATATTCTTCAAATTCAGGTATTTGAAAAGGTTCACTCCATTTTGGCGGAGCAATCATGTGAGCAATTGAAATATCCTTGTTTCCTGTAGTTGCAATTCCGTGATGCTCTTCAATACGTTTGCCATCGGTGGTTGGAACAATAAAAGGTGTTTTTTGAATAAAATATTTTTTCATATTATTTTTTAAAAATAAAGTAAACGGCTAGTATTAAAAAACAAAAACCTACAAAATGATTCCATTTAAAGTTTTCATTTTTAAAGAAAATCATTGAAAAGCCCACAAAAACTACTAATGTGATGACTTCTTGAATAACTTTCAATTGCAATAGTGAATATGGTCCACCATTCCCTTCATAACCAATTCTATTTGCTGGCACTTGAAAAAAGTATTCGAATAAAGCTAGTCCCCAACTAATTAAAACGATAGTGATTAATCCAGCATTTTCAAACCACTTTAATTCTTTAAATTTTAGATGACCATACCAAGCTAATGTCATAAAAACATTTGATAAAATTAACAATCCAATAGTTATAATTCCTTTCACTTAATTTGAAAATCTTGTTATTTTTTAAACATTTTCATCAAAACCCCCATCGCTCCTCGAATAAAAGTGGCACTAGTCAACACTTTTACCACCGCTTTAGTGGTTTGACTTTGCGGTTCTGGTCTAGTTGTCGTTTTTTTAGTTACTTTTTCTTCCGCTTTTTTAATCTCTTCTTTCTCTGATAGAATTTGTGCTGCTTCTATTTTCTTACTTAAAATTTCATAAGCACTTTCTCTATCCACCACTTCATTGTATTTTTTTGCCAATTTCGATTTGGCAATACTAGCGTCAATTTCAGCTTCAGATAAAACATCCATTCTGCTCATTGGAGCTCTCAACATCGTCGCAGCCAATGGCGTTGGAATTCCTTTTTCGTTTAATGCTGTCACAAACGCTTCGCCAATTCCCAATTGGGTTAGTACTTCATTGGTTTTGTAATAATCTGAAAGCGGATAATTTTCGGCAGTCATTTTGATGGCTTTTCTATCATTTGCTGTAAAAGCTCGCAAAGCATGTTGGATTTTTAAACCTAATTGAGCTAAAACACCATTGGGAACATCTGTTGGATTTTGAGTAATAAAATAAACACCAATTCCTTTAGAACGAATCAATTTTACAATCGTTTCAATTTGATCTTGCAAAGCTTTGCTGGCTTGGTCAAAAATCAAATGGGCTTCATCAATAAAAATTACTAATTCTGGTCGTCCAGCATCGCCTTGTTCTGGCATCGTATTGTAAATTTCGGCCAATAAACTTAGCATAAACGTCGAAAACAACTTTGGTTTATCTTGAATATCAGTTAAACGCATGATGTTAATGTAGCCATTTCCGTTTTCGTCAATTCGCATTAAATCAGCGACTTCAAATGATTTTTCTCCAAAAAATAGTTCCGCACCTTGTTGTTCTAACTCAATGATTTTTCTTAGGATAGTTCCTGTACTTGAAGTAGAAATTTTTCCATATTCCGATTCAAAAGCCGCTTTTCCATCATCGGTAGAATATTGTAACACCTTTTTGAAATCTTTTAAATCTAATAAAGGGAATTTATTATCATCACAATATTTAAAAATAATAGAAACAATTCCTGTTTGCGTATCATTTAAATCTAAAATTCTAGAGAATAAAACAGGGCCAAATTCGGAGACAGTCGCCCGTAACCGAACACCATTTTGTTCAGAAATAGTCATTAATTCTACTGGGAATCCTTTAGTAGAATAGGGTAATCCAATTTTAGCATGTCTTTCAGTAATAAAGGCTTTTTCTTCTCCAGGAACTGCAATTCCAGAGAAGTCGCCTTTGATGTCCATCATCAAAACTGGAATTCCGTTTTGCGAAAGCTGTTCAGACAATACTTGAATGGTTTTTGTTTTTCCAGTTCCGGTTGCTCCAGCAATTAATCCATGACGATTCAAGGTTTTTAAAGGAATTTTTACATGAACATTTGGCACGGGCTCTCCATCTAAAATGGCACCACCAAGCGTTATAAAATCGCCTTTACAAGTATAACCGTCTGTAATATGTTTACTGAATTCTTCTGTTTTGCTCATTATTCTAAATTTATCTATCAAAAGTAGTAAAAGCAATTAGATTTCAAAAGCAATCATTTTCAAATTTTGAAATTTCTCCTTTTCAAATTCACTATCTTTGCCAACTATTTTTAGTTAAAATGTTAAAGAAAGAAACACAATTGGCGGTTGATAAAGGCGAAATGTTGCCTTTGATGGAGGAGTTTTACACCATTCAAGGCGAGGGTTATCATACTGGAACAGCGGCTTATTTCGTCAGAATTGGTGGTTGCGATGTGGGTTGCCATTGGTGTGATGTGAAAGAAAGTTGGAATGCAGCTCTTCATCCGCCAACTTCGACGGAAATTATTGTAGAAAACGCATATAAACATGCCAAAACAGTAGTCGTCACCGGCGGCGAACCCTTAATGTGGGACATGACTTTTTTAACTAAAAAGTTGAAAGAAAGTGAACTTCAAGTACACATAGAGACTTCTGGAGCCTATCCGGTAACTGGACAATGGGATTGGTTTTGCCTTTCGCCAAAGAAAAATAAATTACCTGTTGTTGAAGCATATGCGATAGCTAATGAATTGAAAGTTATCATTTATAACAAACATGATTTTATTTTTGCCGAAGAACAAGCTTCAAAAGTAAATCCAAATGCGATTTTATTTTTACAACCAGAATGGAGTAAAAAAGAAGAAATGACACCTTTAATTGTGGACTATGTGATGAATAATCCTAAATGGAGAGTTTCATTGCAAACGCACAAATATTTGAATATTCCTTAGTTTTTAAATTTTCAATTTTCGAATTGAAATTTACTTTTTCAATCTCGCTAAATAATCAAAATGTTCGCCTTCTAGAATTAATTCGCATTGCAAACCATTCGCGTGAGCGGCATTTTGTAAGGTGTTATAATCGATATACATCCAATTAAAAGGTTCTTCCTTTTCACCTTTATAGTGGATGTCAAACACAAGTTCACCATAATAATCCATCTCAGCCGGTATCCATTTTCCGCCTTCTTCATCCTCATCAAACATATAAATGATGTCTGAACTATCTAGTAAAATCTGACCATTTTCTGTTAATAGTGATTTCAATTTTTCTAGAAATTTTCCAATATTTTTTAAACGGCCACACATGCCAGCACCGTTCATTAAAAGCAAAATGGTGTCGAATTTTTCATTATTCAACTGCATGACATCTTGAACGATAGCATTTTTTAAACCTCTTAATTCGCAAGCTTTAATTGCATTTTGTGAAATATCGATTGAAGTTACCGCCAAATTTCTCTCGTTTTGAAGGTACAAGCTGTGACTTCCGGCACCACAACCAACATCCAAAACCCTCCCTTTTGATAGTTCTAAGGCTTTTTGTTCAAGCTTAGGCATTTCTGAAAAATCTCGAAATAAATAGGCCACACTCATTTCGTCTGCTTCTGATATAGAGGTTTCTGTAATTAAATCTTCAGGATTATTTCCGGTTTGATAATCTAAAATAGCTTTTCCAAATAAATCTTTCATAGTGTCGTTGTGGGGAGTTGCGAGGTACAAAGCAAAGCAATCTTTCCTGCTTTTTAATTATTTGTTTTAGAAGTTGTTTAACTTTGCGATTCAACTTTAAAGATTAAACTTGAAACCTGCCTTAAACGAACTGGAAAAACTAGCCAAAGATAAGCATATCGAAAACAAAAAGTATTTTGATAAGTTAAAAAAGAAAACGCCTAAGAATTTAGATTACGTTATGCAAGATTTGCATGACGCTGAATTTAAAAAAACAGATTGTTTGGATTGTGCTAATTGTTGTAAAACAACCGGGCCTTTGTTTACCAATGCGGATATTGAACGAATTTCAAAACATTTTAAACAAAAACCACAACAATTTATAGAACAGTATTTGCGTGTTGATGAAGATAACGATTATGTCTTACAACGTGTTCCATGTGCGTTTTTAGAAAGTGATAACAAATGTTTTATTTATGACGTTCGACCAAAAGCGTGTCGCGAATTTCCACATACAGATAGAAAAAAGTTCAACCAAATTACGGATTTAACTTTGAAGAATGTGGCTGTTTGTCCGGCTGCCTATAATATTGTGGAGAAGATGAAATCGAAATTGCCTTTGTAAAGCAGTAAGACTTTCCTAAATTCTATCACCAACAACCTAAAACCTATTGTTTTCTAATAAACTAGATACTTCTTTCTCATCTCTTTAAAAGCAATCAATCCATTTTCCCAACTTTTCCTAATTTCAATTTCTGAAATTCCGTTTTCAATTTGTGCTTGTAATTTTTTGGTTCCAGCTAATTTGGTGAAAAAGGAATTAAAAAAGTTCGATTTATCCGAAGTTTCTAGATACGCTTTCAACAACCATTTCAATTCTAATTTGGATACTTTTTCAATTTTTGATAAATCTTCTCCATAACAAAGTTTGCCATTATGCACGGGGTCTTTTGCTCCTTCGTTCGGTTTTGGTGTAAAACTAAAATTGCTTTTTGGCAGAAATGGCGAACCGTACAGTTGAAATTGCTTTTCTGTGCCACGGCCAACACTGACATTTGTTCCTTCAAAAAAACATAAACTTGCATAAAGATTAATTGCTTGCGAATTGGGTAAGTTTGGCGAAGGTTTTACAGGTAAATGATAATCCATTGTTCGCTTGTAATTCAAACACGGAATTACTTTTAAGTCGCATTGGATGCCATTTTTCAACCATTTTTCACCATTAATCATTTGAGCATATTCGCCAATGGTCATTCCGTGTAATACCGGAATTTCATGCATTCCCACAAAACTGGTGTTTTCTTTTTCTAAAATCGGCCCATCAACAATGCTTCCATTCGGATTTGGTCTATCTAAAACGAGAAGCGGAATGTTGTTTTCTGCACATGCTTCCATGATATAATGTAAAGAAGAAATATAGGTGTAAAATCGTGCCCCAACATCTTGTAAATCAAAAACCATGACGTCAATTCCAGCTAATTGTGCTGGTTTTGGTTTTTTATTATCGCCATAAAGCGAAATAATTGGCAACCCAGTTTTGGTATCTTTTCCATCTTTAATTACTTCACCAGCATCTGCCGTGCCACGAAAGCCGTGTTCTGGAGCATAAATTTTTTGAAGATTAATTTCTTGTTCCAATAAAAAATCGACAAGGTGGGTTGTAGGGCGTACAATTGTGTTTTTTGGAATTGCTTTCGCGACGACCTCAATTCGGTTTATGATTCCAGATTGATTTGTTACTATGCCCACTTTTTTACCTTTAAGCAAAGGTAAATAGGCAGTTTGATTTTCTGCACCTGTTTTTAAATCTTGTGTTTTTATAACTTCAGCCAGCGGTAGGTCAGTTGACTTGTTGTTTATTTTAGGCTCATTTTTCTTACCACTTCCGCAATACACCAACAAACACAATAAACTTAAACTCAAAAAATAATATTTCATAATCAATTAATTAAAATCCAAAACCAGAGTAGCTCAGTTGTTCAGTGACTTGGGAACATAAAAAAAACTATATTTGCAACAAATCCAATTCCATTGAAATTAGAATATTTTATAGCCAAAAGACTTACTACGGCAAAACAGCATAAAAGTAGTATTTCTAAACCAATTATAAAAATTGCCATTGCCGCAATAGCGATTGGCATCATTATGATGATTATTTCTGTGGCTACAGGTTTAGGATTACAGCAAAAAATACGCCAAAAAGTTTCGGCTTTTAATGGTCATATTGTAATTGCCAACTTTGATGATAATCAATCAGAAGTGAGTAAAACACCTATTTCTACAAAACAAGATTTTTATCCAACATTTAATTCGGTTCAAGGAGTCAATCACATCCAAGCTATTGCTAGTAAGGCAGGAATTATCAGAACAGAAACCGCTTTTGAAGGCATTATATTTAAAGGAGTTGGAAGTGATTATAAGTGGGAAAATTTAAAAGAATATATTGTTGAAGGAAAAGTGCCCAATGTTTCTGGGGATTTGAATGCAGAAGTGCTCATTTCTCAATTCTTGGCCAATCGTCTTTTGTTAAAAGTAGGAGATAAATTCAATACTTTTTTTATGAAAGAAGACAGTAATGAATTGCCAAATCTTCGTGTATTTACGATTGCTGGAATTTACAATTCAGGCTTTCCGGAATTTGATGCAACTTTTATTTTGGGCGATATTCGACATGTGCAACGCATCAATCGCTGGAAGTCTGACGAAGTTGGTTCCTTTGAAGTTTTTATTGATGATTTTACTAAAATTGAACAAAAAGGAGAGGAAGTTTATGAACAAACTTCGTATATGTTTGATAGTAAAACTATTGTAGATAAATATTTTTATATTTTTGAATGGCTACAACTTTTCGACTTTAATATTCTTGTTATTTTAGTGATTATGATAGTAGTCGCGACCATCAATATGGTTGTTGCATTATTGGTTTTAATATTGGAACGGACTCAAATGATTGGGATTTTAAAAGCGTTAGGAGCAACGAATTGGACAGTTCGAAAAATATTTTTATTCAATGCCTTTCATATTATATTGAGAGGATTGATATGGGGGAATATAATTGCCATTTTAGCGATGCTAGCTCAACAACATTTTGGTATTGTGAAGTTAAATCCTGAAAACTATTATGTAAGTGAAGCTCCAGTTTATATCAATTGGTTTTATATTTTTCTACTCAATTTAGGAACTATTTTAGTTAGTTTTTTGGTATTGTTGGTTCCTTCTTTTATCATTACAAAAATAGCTCCAGTAAAAGCGATACGATTTGATTAATTGGCTGACTTTTTGGGCTCAACGTGTTCCTTTTTATTAATAATTAAACCAAACATCATTACTAAAGCATTAAGGATGATGACTTGTATAATTAATGATTTATTGACTAATGCCGTAATTTGACTTATAGGAATCGTTAAAAACAATAAAATCGTTATCAATCCTCGGGGAGCAATAAATAAAATAGGCATCAATGCAATTTTAAAAAGCATTAAAAAAACGAGTCGAACGACAAAAATGCCAATGGTAATTCCTACTGCCCAAATGATAGTCTCCGTATTAAGCAATTCTGCCGTTTCAATTAAATATCCAAATAATAAAAAGAATAAAGAGCGAATTAAAAAAGCGATTTCTCCCGTTAATTCTTTGAACTTGTGAACTTCTTTATTTAAAAGATCAGGCTGCAGTTTTTCAATAAAAGCAATATGCTTTAACTCATCTAAATTTCCGAGAAAAAGACCAAATAATAAAATGAAAATTAAAGCAGGTAAATGATATTCTTTTGAAATGGCATAGATTAAAACTATCATTAATATAATAGGAACAAATTTAACGGAATGTTTAATTTTGCTTAATAAAAAAGCAAGACTCAAGGTGGAAATAATGGTAATAACCAAGATAATAAACAATTGTAAAAGAAAATTCCCTACGGATTGTGTTCCGATATAGGCATTTAAGGTGATGAAATTAAAAAAGATTACACCAAAAATATCTGAAAGACTACTTTCATAAGTCACAAATTCCTTTTTAAAGCCATTTAAATTTTGCACACTCGGTATGGCAATTGCACTACTTATAATCGCTAAAGGAATGGCATTCCCGAGTCCGATTTTAAAATCAATATCGCCAAAATAATATAAAGCATAGCCCAACCCAAAACTCACTACAAGCATTGGTAATAAAGCCATCAAAGAAGTTTTGCCAACCAAAATGAATTTCGATTTATTAAGTTCTAATTCCAATGAACCTTCTAAAACGATAAGAATTAATCCAACAGTTCCTAAAACAGGTAAAATTGGGGTTAAGTCTGGAATGGGAATTTTCACAAATTCAGCAATTTGTCTAACCGTCCAGCCTAAAACTAGTAATAAAATAACAGAAGGTATTTTTGTTTTTGAGGATGAAACATCAAATACATAGGCTAAGACCAATAAAATACAAATTGCTATAATCAAAGTGAGATTGTTTTTAAAATAGATTTAAAATCATATTGATTTTAGCATTTTTAGGCTTCTTCTCAATTGAATTTTAATTTTGTTGAGTAGCGAAGGTAAAAAAAAAATAAAGAAATCAAAAGACTAAATTAATTTGTACATCAATTATAAAAAGAATTAAAAAAAAAATTTCTAATCATTTTATATTAAATTGTGCATGCGTTTTTGTTTTTTATGTTATGTTGCGACTTCTATTTAATTTTATAGAAATTATTTTTTGATTGTCCGTTTTTTGTCATAATCCTGTAATGCCAGCAATTACTAATCTATCGAATAGTTTTTCTTCAAAATATCTTCTATTTAACTTGTAAACAAACTCATTTAGATATAATTGAAGA
>NZ_JAQVCH010000062.1 GCF_028689845.1 Flavobacterium sp.
GCATTGCGTTAAAGCCGGCGACCACATCGTCAGCAGCATGACCACTTACGGCGGAACATTTGCCTTTTTGAACAACTGGCTCACCAAATACGGCGTTGAAGTTACCTTTGTCAATATCACCGATTTAGACGCTGTGAAAAAAGCCATGCGTCCCAACACAAAAGTGATTTACACCGAAACCATGACCAACCCGTTGTTGCAAATTTCCGACATTCCCGAATTGTCGAAAATTGCCCACCAAGGTAATGCTAAATTGTTGGTTGATAACACTTTTACTCCAATGTTGGTTTCTCCTGCCAAACATGGTGCCGATGTTGTCATTTACAGCATGACCAAATTTATCAACGGTAAAAACGACTGCGTTGCCGGTGCCATCTGCTCTACCGCCGCTTTCATCAACTCGATGATTGATGTGAATGACGGAACAGCCATGTTGTTAGGACCGGTTTTGGATCCGATGCGCTCGTCATCGATTTTAAAAAATCTGCACACACTGCATATCCGTATGCAAAAACACGGCGAAAATGCCATTTATTTAGCCAAACGTTTTAAAGAAATCGGATTGAAATGCAATTATATAGGACTTCCCGATCATAAAGGACACGAACTTTTCAAAACGTTGATGAACCCCGGATACGGTTTTGGAGGAATGATCAGCATTGATATGGGAACAGCCGAAAAAGCCAGCAAAATCATGGAAATCATGGAAGCCAAAGGCGTAGGTTATTTGGCAGTGAGCTTGGGTTATTTCAAAACTTTGTTCAGCAACTCGGGCAAAAGCACCTCTTCGGAAGTTCCCGAATCGATTCAACAAGAGATGGGAATGTCGGAGGGCTTGATTCGTTTCTCGGTTGGTTTGGATCAAGATATTGAACGCACCTTCCAAATGATTCAAGAATCGATCAAAGAGGGCGGTTTCATACTTTAAAAATCAGCATCACTTTTTGATGTTTTATTCTAAAAAAGACGAACTAAGGTTCGTCTTTTTTTTATCCCCTTTTTTAAGGGAAAACCTTGACATCCTATTTTTTAAGACCTTAAAAAGTCAAAAACATAAAGGATATCGAAAACACCTGTGGTGTTTAATTCTATAAAAGTCCGATTAAAAGGCAGCACCAACCACACGTCAGCCATATTCATCGAGTTTCAATTCTATAAAAGTCCGATTAAAAGAATCGGGTCGTTAGGCGTTTTTTCAGAATTTGTCAAATTTCAATTCTATAAAAGTCCGATTAAAAGGCTATATGTCCGTTCAAACCCAGCAAACATTCCCCGATTTCAATTCTATAAAAGTCCGATTAAAAGACTTGTTTGTAAAAAACAATGTTGATAAATTCAACTTATTTCAATTCTATAAAAGTCCGATTAAAAGCTGCATGGAATGAGTTTGTGTGCTATTATCCGAAATTTCAATTCTATAAAAGTCCGATTAAAAGCATTTTTTAACCTTGCCATAATGTATAAATTTAAAAATTTCAATTCTATAAAAGTCCGATTAAAAGATTCAGTTCATGGCACACTTATAACTCGTGATAATAATTTCAATTCTATAAAAGTCCGATTAAAAGTTGAAAATCATTAAAAATAAAATAGAAGAGCTATCAAATTTCAATTCTATAAAAGTCCGATTAAAAGGCTGTGTCGGTGTCTAAAATTATCCCTTCACGAATATTTCAATTCTATAAAAGTCCGATTAAAAGCCATTCGGGGTTGTAGGCTTGTAGAAATTCACCGGATTTCAATTCTATAAAAGTCCGATTAAAAGTTTGAATGCAATCTTTGGCGAAAAACATTTTGCCGGATTTCAATTCTATAAAAGTCCGATTAAAAGGAACGGGTCTGTACCTTTCGTTTTTGTTGCTAACCAATTTCAATTCTATAAAAGTCCGATTAAAAGTTCTTTTGGAAATCATTAAAGAATGCGGATTTGAGAATTTCAATTCTATAAAAGTCCGATTAAAAGTAAAAGACAACAATACTTATAATACAAAAAAACTTTAATTTCAATTCTATAAAAGTCCGATTAAAAGAAAATCAGCTCAATGGTTTATCGAAAATTTTATAGAATTTCAATTCTATAAAAGTCCGATTAAAAGGTAGATGATTTGGCGAAAATAGCCGATTATTTTGGAAATTTCAATTCTATAAAAGTCCGATTAAAAGAAATAGTATCATCAGCGATAGGCAAAGAAACTGAATTATTTCAATTCTATAAAAGTCCGATTAAAAGTCTCACTGCCGTTACTTAGTTTTCCCTCTTTGTAGGATTTCAATTCTATAAAAGTCCGATTAAAAGGTAAAGGCGGCAAAACCAACTCGCACGGCTTTCGGATATTTCAATTCTATAAAAGTCCGATTAAAAGTTGGTGCTGCAGATTTAATCTCCGCAAACAACGCTAATTTCAATTCTATAAAAGTCCGATTAAAAGCAAGTAAGCGGAGAGATAAAAGTGGAATGCGATTAATTTCAATTCTATAAAAGTCCGATTAAAAGTATAATCTTTACTTTAATTAATCACTTTATTAATTAATTTCAATTCTATAAAAGTCCGATTAAAAGGTTGCGGGTGTAGCTGCCTCTGGCTCTTACCGTTGCATTTCAATTCTATAAAAGTCCGATTAAAAGCATCTGAATGCAC
>NZ_JAQVCH010000050.1 GCF_028689845.1 Flavobacterium sp.
AGAGCAATTGAGATTTTTTTGATGCCTGATTTTGAAAATTGACAAAAAAATAAAATCAAACAACTGATTTTCAGTTAAATAAAAAACAAAAAAGTTCGATTTTAATTTTTATCGGACATTAATGAAATAAAAATAAAAATAATGTGAGATTTAACTTCATTATAATAGAAATTTAAATAGGTATAGCTTTTGTATTAGGCAGTTAGCACCTATTTTTATAATCTCATTCCCATTCGATATAACCATTGTTTTACGGCACTCATTTCTAGTTTACCGGCTTGTTTAATTGTGATTGCCTCTTTTAGTTCGTTATAATTAGAATAAAACATACTGGATATATGGTCTTCTAATTTTCCGTTTTTGATGAGCCATAGAGCTTCAAAACTTTCAGTCTCGGTTTCTTCCTCTACCGTTTTAGTATAATCATAATAGGAAAACAATCTTTCTTTTTTTAGGAAGGGAAAGAGTTGGTTTTTAAATAAGATGCTATCTTTTTTAATGGTAATTTGTTTGATTATGGTAAGCGAATATAAGGCTACAGCGGCTAAAAGGATACAAGTGATTCCGATTATTATTGAACCGCTTTCTTTCCAATAGGCTTCTGTCAAGGGATTGTTTTCTGCAGTGATAAATACGGCTCCAATTAAGATAACCACTAAAAGATTAACAAGTAGAAGGATGACTAAAGAACCACGTTTGAAATTGGAGACCATGATTTTTTGGTGATTTAAAGATTCTTTTGTTTTGTAATTCTTTTGATTTTTAAAATTAATGGATTTTGTGGGAGTAGAGTGAATTTTTACTCATTTAATTTAGTTTCCATTAAATTTAGATTTTTAGTATATTGATTCTCAGATTTAGACCATTTTTCCGCCTCGATTTTCCACTTTTTAAATTTATCCTTATCTTTTGTTTTATAATATTCGTAAGCTAAATTATAGGCAGTTTCTTGAATAAAAGTTTGATTGGTACAAATTTCTTTCATTTTTATGTATGTTTCTGCGGCTTTTTCAAAATTCATCATTTTTGTATAGGTATATGCCAATTCTTTATGTGTGTAACAGTCATTAGGATTTTCTTCAATTGCTTTTTTTAATGCTATTTCTGCTTTATCGAATTTTGCTAACGCATTATAGGAAAACGCCAACTCGGTTTGTAAACCCTTAAATTTTGGGTTAATTTTAGCTGCTTTTTCTAAAAAAGTTAATGCCTTTTCACACTCACTCCAACCATTGTAAAGATAACCCCAACGGTATAGTTGTTCAATAGAATTTTCATTTGTTTTGTAAGACTTTAACCAATTTGGTGTTTTTTCAATTTTTAAATCTTGAAATTGTGATTCCGGAATTTCTGCAATTGCAATTCTGTTTGGTTCTAATCTTACTTTCATAAAACCAATTTCGTTGTTAGTTTCAGATTCTAATCTTTTAAAACTACCATTCTTATCAATTTTAAATTTCCCTTCGTAGTTTAAGGTTAAGCCTGCTTGTGCATCAATATAAATAAATCCAAAAGTATATGTGCTGTCTTTTTCCATTTGGTAGGCTACCCATTTATCCTCACATTCAACATTTCGTTTGTCAAATGTTAATGAATTTTGAGCGTTTATAGTAATTGAAAAAAGTATAAATAAGATTAAAAAATTTTTCATCGTTTGTTATTTGGATTAGACTTATGAAAAAGTAAATATACATAATTCTTTTTCTTTTTTTATTAGTATAACTCGACTGTAATAAATAATTTGAATAGAAAAAGGAAAAACTTTTGGAAAGAAAATCTCATGAAGAGTTTAAATATAAAAATTAAAGATGGAACTATCTTGAAGTTGATATTTTTTAGAATCTTTCGCCGTAAAGATTCGGGTGTAAAAAACTGATATTATTTATTTTCTTGCTTCTCTGCCTTGGTATTTGTTATCTATAAATAATAGAAAATTCGACATATTTAGGATGTCATAATTTCCATCAATTTGAGTTATCTCGTATAGTATTTGGTTTTTATTTTTTATTGGATTTTCCCAAGAAATTATAATAAAATCGGGTTGACTATTTTTTACAGTTTGTACATCACTTCCAATCTCAATTGTCTCTGTCCATTCTAACATAGCATTATAATTATTTTTACAACTAATAAAAAAAGTAAAATAAATTAACACACTTAAAATTAATAATTTTTTTTTCATACAGTTTTAATATGGTTAAACTTAAAAAATAGATTATTTCAAACCCAAAGTTAATTAGAAATTTTTATAATTTAAGTCAGATTTTTACTTATAACATTAAATTTTTGTTTTTTCATAACCATTTTTATTTCCATAATTAATAATGACTCTTTAAAATCCATATCTTTTTAATAATAGCTTCCGATTTTGTCTTAAAAAAATAAAATTTATAGGTGACAATTCCTTAAATTTTAGTAAATCGTCAACAAAAAATTCATCATAAATTTTAGCCTTTTCTAATGATTTATTTTTAATAGATTATGCTAGATTTTAGAATAAGTCCTTTTTAAATTCTTTACAATTCGATTATCTTTGAAGATGAATTTTAAAAAGCACGCAATTATTTCTTTAAAATAGATGAAATCTAAACGAATACAAAACCAGAAAGAGGAATTTTATAATGCCTTAACCCATGTGTTGGGAATTGCTTTCTGTCTGCTAGCGATGCCATTTTTGCTTTACAAAACCTATCAAAAATTAGATATTACGCTTTTTATTTCGGTATTTATCTTTGGTTTTGGCATGTTATTGGTTTACACTTTTTCCTCTTTATACCATGCTGTAAAAACAGAAAGAGCCAAAGATTTATTGCAAATTGGAGATCATATTAGTATTTATTTTTTAATTGCGGGAACGTATACACCTTTGATGGTAAGGTATTTAAATACACAAACAGCCATGCTTTTTTTAGCAGTAATGTGGACAATTGTAGCGATTGGCGTAGTTTTTAAGCTTTTTTTTACTAAACGTTTTAAACTGTTTTCGGTTCTGCTTTATTTAGCTTTAGGTTGGATGATTGTTTTTGTTATTGAACCATTATCCATTTCGATGCCCTTTGTTGTTTTTAAATGGATTTTGATAGGTGGAATTAGTTATTCCTTAGGCGTTTATTTCTATATAAAAGATGACCGTCCTTATTTTCATTCAATTTGGCATCTTTTTGTGTTGTTTGGAACAGTCGCTCATTATGTTGCCGTTTATTTGAGTTTAGCCTAATCTTTTTTCCAATACAAATAAAAACGCCTATTCAAAAAGTTGTGTTTTATTATTTGGTTTATTTCAACTTTACATAGACATGTTTTATCCCTTTTTTATCTGATTCACGTTCGTCAATATCAATAAAATTGGTAAGTGATTTCATGAGGGGTGTAAGTTTTGTAAAACCATAATTACGAGGGTCAAATTCAGGTTTTTTCTTAACTATTAAATTCCCAACATCGCCCAAAAATGCCCAGCCGTCATCTTCTGCAATATCTTCAATGCTCGATTCGATGATATCGATGGTGTCGACATCTATTTTAGATAAGGATGTTTTTTCTTCTTTTTTACGTTCTTCGGGAATAGTAAAAGTTTTTGTTTTTTTCTTTTTTGCTCCGTCAATTACTTCAATATAAATAAATCGGTCACAAGCGACAATAAACGGATTCGGTGTTTTTTTTTCACCAATTCCAATCACTTTCATGCCTGATTCGCGTAAGCGTGTGGCTAATCTTGTAAAATCACTATCACTCGAAACCAAGCAAAAACCATCAACTTTTGCAGAATATAAAATATCCATGGCATCAATAATCATCGCCGAATCGGTTGCATTTTTTCCAGTTGTATAACCGTATTGTTGAATAGGCGTGATGGCATGTTCTAGTAAAACACTTTTCCAACCTTTATCGGGCAATTTAGTCCAATCGCCATAAATTCTTTTGGTAGTAGGTGTTCCATATTTGGCAATTTCTTCCATCATTCCTTTCACATTGCTAAACGGAACATTATCGGCGTCAATTAATACGGCCAATTTTAAATCATTTCGATCCAATAAACTCATTTTGTATTATTTTTCAATTCAAATATAGCTTATTTCCAAAAATTATATGAAAATAAACGACTTTAAATTTAAAGAATTAGAAAATCTGTAAAAATATCCAGTAATCAATTCTTGATTTATTATGAACTAAAAGAAGAAATTTGTACTTTTGTCGCGTTTTTTAACACATACAAAACATGGTAAAAGATTTATTCGAAAGAATTCAAAACAATAAAGGTCCGTTAGGAAAATGGGCTTCGCAAGCAGAAGGTTACTTTGTGTTCCCTAAACTAGAAGGTGAATTAGGACCGCACATGCAGTTTCAAGGAAAAGATATTTTAAATTGGAGTATCAATGATTATCTTGGATTAGCAAATCATCCAGAAGTTAGAAAAGCAGATGCAGATGCAGCATTACAATATGGTGCGGCTTACCCAATGGGTGCTCGAATGATGAGTGGTCACACGGATGTTCACGAGCAATTAGAAGAAGAATTAGCCGCTTTTGTTCAGAAAGAATCGGCTTATTTACTAAATTTTGGTTACCAAGGAATCATGTCTTGTATTGATGCATTGGTGACTAAAAACGATATTATTGTTTATGATGTAGATGCTCACGCTTGTATCATTGATGGCGTTCGTTTACACATGGGAAAACGTTTCACCTATCGTCATAATGATATTGAAAGCATGGAAAAAAACCTGCAACGGGCTACTAAAATGGCTACGGAAACAGGTGGTGGAATTTTATTCATTACCGAAGGTGTGTTTGGAATGCGTGGTCAACAAGGGAAATTAAAAGAAATTGTGGCCATGAAAGAAAAATATAACTTCCGTTTATTGGTTGACGATGCTCACGGATTTGGTACTTTAGGAAAAACAGGTGCTGGAGCAGGTGAGGAGCAAGGTTGTCAAGACGGAATTGATGTTTACTTTTCAACATTTGCTAAATCAATGGCAAGTATCGGAGCTTTCTTAGCCGCAGACAAAGACATAATCGACTATTTAAAATACAACTTACGTTCGCAAATGTTTGCTAAATCGTTACCAATGATTCAAACCGTTGGGGCTTTAAAACGATTAGAGTTACTGCGAAATCACCCCGAATTAAAAGATAAATTATGGGTAAACGTAAACGCCTTACAATCAGGTTTACGAGCTAGAAACTTTAATATTGGCGATACCAATACCTGTGTCACACCAGTATATTTAGAAGGAAGCGTTCCAGAAGCCATGGTGATGGTAAACGATTTAAGAGAAAACTACGGTGTTTTTCTTTCCATCGTGATTTATCCAGTAATTCCAAAAGGAATTATTTTGTTGCGAATGATTCCAACTTCTTCTCACACTCTAGAAGATATTGAGGTTACTTTAACCGCTTTTGAAGCCATCCGTGAGAAATTAGTAAACGGAACCTATAAAAAGATTGCAGATGCCACTAAAGTGGACGTTTCTTAGTTTAAAAGCAAGTTAAAATAAAGAGTTATAGATTAAACCGCTTCTGAAAAGGAGCGGTTTAATTTTTTTATATTTAAAAAAAATAATAAACAACCCCATTTCTTTCACAACAATGCCCTCTTCGATTAAACAACAGAGGCCATTGATTGAACAACAGATGCCTTTGAAGACTAAAGAGACACCTCATTTTTAATACTACTATAATATTAAAAGAAAATACAGATTAATCTATTTTATAAAATCTTATATTTACTATATTCGTGGTGAATTAGTAAATAAGTTATATAAACTTGCGTATGTTTACTAGTTAGTGGCAATGGCAGAACAACCGTACCCCTGAAATTAAACGGCTGAAAAATAACAACCTGACACAGAAAAAAATAATAAAAATCTACCACACAGGATTTTTTTGCAGTACAAAATTCAACCTTGCTTCAACACCTTTTTCCTTTTAAAATACAAAGCTACATAAGACAAAACCGCACAAACAAGTCCAATCCAAATCATAGCCCAAATTGCACCCGAACATTGGGACAAAGTTCCTTCTTCAATAAGCAGAATTCGGAATGCCTGTAAGAAATGTGTAAGCGGAATCACGTTTGCAACAGCCACAACCCAATCGGGCATTTGCGAAAGCGGCCACGTAAATCCACTCAAAATAAAACTCGGAGTGGCTATTACCATCAATATTTCGGTTGCTTTGAGCTGACTCGGAATCAATATGCTTACCAATATCCCGATAAAACATACCGACAACACGAAAATTCCCGCTACAAAGGTCAAAGCACCTAGATTTTCATAAAACGGAATCCTGAACCAAAACGTAAACAGATAATACAAGATCCAAATACCGAAGCTCATTATCAGATACGGAATTATCTTAATTGCCATTATTTTGAGTAGGGATTTGTTTTCCGAAACCAAAGTTCTGAACGTTCCGTTTTCGAATTCCGAGGCAAACGACAAAGCCAAGCCTAACAGCAAAACCTGTTGCAAAACCGTAGCCAAAATGCCGGGCCACAAAAAGTACATATAGTTCGTGCTTCGGTTGTATTTTTTGATAAACGTGGTTTTGAACGGCTCATATTGCGACATAGCCACACTTTCGGGCATTCCCTGTTTTTTGAGGGCTTCAATCTGAACTCCCGCTTTGAATGTTCCTAAACAAACCTGAATGGCTGTCGAAGCATAATTGGCAGTCAAAACATTCGAAGTATTCACAATCGTAAGCACTTCGGGATATTTTTTGGTCATTACGTGTTTCTCAAAATCTTTCGGAATAATCACAACCGCAGGAATGTTATCGTTTTCAGCTACGATTTTAGCCAAATCGTTTTGGTCGTATCGGATAAAAGCCACATTCAGAACCTCGTTGTCATTCATCATTTCGATGGCTTTTCGGCTCATCTGACTTTGGTCTTCATCAACCACCACAACAGGCAAATCGGTAACTTTTCCTTTCTGATAAACAAAGCCTAAAAGTATTCCGTACATAATCGGAGCCCCGATAAAAAGCAACCGAAGCACACTGTTATCCCAAAACAACCGGAATTCCCTTTTTATAAGCAAAAAAAAGTTTTTCATTTGATTTTTATTTTAACAGTTCTAAAGTAACCGTAGTTTTCGTAAACAAATCTTTAGCTTGTTCTACATCAATCGGACTGATTTTTATCTCAAAAAGACTCTCCTGAATTTCGTAATCGGGATAAGCCGTTGCAATATTTGCATAAGCTCCCAAAGCCTTAACCGAAGTTATTTTTCCCTTAACCTGACTTTTGTTATAGACTATATTGACGGTTACTTCCTGTCCTTTCTGAACTTTTGAAAGTCGGCTTTCGGGAATCGTAAAACGGAAATAAGTCGATTCCGAAATCGTTCCGCTAATCAAGGTATAACCGGGAAGTGCCAGCTCCCCTGCTTTAAGCGTAATGGACTCTACCGTCATATCCTGCGGAGCAATGATATACCGCTCGGAATCCGCAACCGAAACTTCCTGTAAAGCTCCCAAAGCCCTTTCCTGCTGTCCCAATGCCATTTTTTGCTGTTCGATTCTTGCTCCGTATTTCACGTCCGAAATTTCAGCCTGAACAGCCAGATACTGCGATTGAGCCCCCTGATATTTAGCGAAAGCCTCATCATACATCTGTTGGGAAACCAACGAATCTTTAAGCATATTTGACAATCGGTTAATGGATTTTTGAGCCAGTTCGTACTGTTCTTTGAGTGCTTTTTGTTTGGCTTCTAGCTGTTTGAGCTGATTGTCCGTAGCTCCTTTCAAAGTCATATCATATTGGGCTTTTGCCGACTGAACCGATCCTTCAGCCTGACTTTTTTTGGCATCGACTTCGGGAATGTCCAAAATAGCAAGCGTATCGCCTTTTCTCACAAAATCTCCTTCCTGAATACGGATTTCAATGATTTTTCCCGGAATTTTCGATACGATTCCGATTTGCTCCCTTTCGATTTTTCCCTGAATAACCTCGGTTTTCGGCTTACCACAACCGACAGCGGAAATCACTACAACTAATAATAAATATATCTTTTTCATTACTTTTGATAATTTAGTTTAGAATGGTTTTGGTTAATTCTCCTGTTACGGAAAGTGTTTCTAAAGCGGACAGCCTTTGCTCTACTAAAATCTGAATTTTATTGGCTGATACTTTAAACAAATCGTTCTCCGCTTCCAATCTTTCGGAAATGTTGATAAGCCCTTCCTGATATTGCCTTACAGCCATATTCAGATTGTTTGAAGCCACTTTTTCCTGCTCCAGACCGATTTGGTATTTCTGATTCTGAATCCTGTAATTCGCCAGGTTATTTTCCAAAAGCAAAGCAAATTTCTCCTTGGTATCGTCTAATTGATTTTGCACCTGTTCCGCATTTATCTTGGCTTCGTGGATTTTGTGCTTACGTTCAAATCCGCTGAAAATTTCCCATTTCATCGAAAGCCCTACCATCCAATTCGGACTCATCGTAAATTCGTTAATTCTTCCGTAAAGTCGGGAATTGACCATTGGAATTTCAGGTGTAATCATCGTAGCGTCAAAAAGGCTCATATAAGTAACACCTCCGAATGCTCCCAAAACGGGAAGATAGCCTCCTTTTTCTTTCTTGACCATATAATCGGAAGCCTTCTTGAATGATTCCAAGGCTTTTAGCTCTTGTTTGTTTTCAACCGATAAATCTTCCGAAATCATATAAGGAGCAAGTAAATATTCTACTTCTTTGATTTGGTTTTCGGAATATCCCGTGAGGTAATTTATTTTTTGGTAAAGGACTTTTCGTTTTCCCTGAAGTTCTATTTTTTTGGATTGTAATTCGAGATTCGCCAATTTGATTTTGTCCCTGTCATACGGAATGGCAAGTCCTTCTTCGATAGCCCTTTCTACTCTTTTGGTTTCTGTAGCCATGCGTTTTTCGCTGTCATTCAGTAATTTTTCGACTTCGTTCAGCAAATGGACCTGGTCAAACGAATGAATCACTTCTTTAATTAAATTTTCTTTTTCAGCCTCGGAAAGATAAGCTGTTCCGATTCGTTTTTGCTCCAAAGCCTTTGCTCCGTTTTCAATCTGAAAACCACTAAACAAAACCGTTTTTGCCATCAGGCTACCCATCAATAAGTTTCCGTAACTGTCAAACGATTGCTTTCCGTCAAAAACCGGCTGATTGATAACCGGAATGTTCCCTGTTGGTAAATCGAGCGTTATGTTCGTATCGAAATACATATAATTTGCCGAACCTTCTACTTTCGGAATGTATTTGTTCCAAACACTTTTCTTTTCCGTACTGATTTTTTCCACTTCCAAATCTTTGTTTCGGATAGAAGCGTTTTTGTCGATTGCTTTCTGAATTGCTTCCTGCAAAGACGGACTCATATCAATTTGAGCCTTTCCTTCAAGAGCCAAAAGGCAGGCAAGTATAAGCAGTAATTTTTTAATTTTCATTTTAACTCTAAATTTTGATATATTTTATGAAACACTTCTTTTACTGTCACTATATTTTCTACACTGATTCCTTTTATGGATTCTTCGACGGTAGCATTGACAAGATTAACAACTTTTTCCTGTATTTGCTTTCCTTTTTTTGTCAGAAAAATCAAATTAGACCTTCTGTCATTTACATCGGGCTTTCGTCTGACCAAACCGTCTTTTTCCATATTGTCAATCAAACGGGTTACGCTTGGTCTGTCCCGAAAGCTCTTGTCTGCCAAATACTGTTGCGAGCAACCGTCATTTTCCCACAAAACAGCCAAAATAGACCATTGTTCCTTGGTTAATTCTACTCCGTTCTGTCTGAAATTCTTATTCAAAACACGATTAAATGCCTGTGGTGTCCTGCCCGTAAGCAGATTGTAAAAATCCTGATATTCTAAAATTGATTGCATAAACAATTGTTGTTATGACAACAAAATTAAAAAATATTTTTATACTGAAAATATTTTTTGAAAAAATTAACATTTCGAGAAAATGCAAAAGTTTTTTAATCTTTTGATTTATAGATAAATATATCAAATAAAGAGTAAACAAAAAGCCACAGCCACTAACAAGGGTTTTGCAAGAGAGCGGGTTAAGTGCTAAATTCAACTTTTGTGCTTCTATTCCGCAAAAACCATTTTTTATTTGCTTGAAAAGTGTAAATTAGCAAATAAAAAAATGGTTTTGCTACGTTGGTGCTAAATTGAAAGTTTGTGCTTTCTAATCCTCTCCCTCGCAAAGCCCCGAACCGTTGTGCGTCATTTTACAGCAGAATCGGAGAATTCAAGAGCCTATTATAACAATAATAAAAAGCCAATATTAACTTTAAAACAAATCAAAATGTTTCAAATGCAACCAATCCAAACAGTTCAAACTATTAATGACTTAATATTATTTAATCCTGAAATCGGACCGAATGATTGGCCAGAACAGTCAGAGAAAACTACGGTTTTTGTTCAAGGATATTATCGTGCGGGAGATGGTGGCGGTGGAATTTTCATCTACAGAAGATATTCAGGTTTAGGATCAACAATCCCATCTGCTGACAATGGGATATTCATTAATTGTACATCAACTGCAGGAGACGCAAACATTAGAGGTATTTGGATGAGAAATTTTAGTGGATATATTGATGTACGTTATTATGGCGCAATTGGAGCTAGTCAAAATGATACAGTTAAAATACAAAATGCTATTAACTATGCAAGAGACAGTTATGAAAATGTTAATACAAGATTGTATGGTCACACAAATAGTAATACAGTCTTTTTACCAAATGAAGCGTATGTTGTTGAAAAATTAATTATGTACAGTGGAGTCAGATTGATAGGAGCATCTATGAGAAACACCACTATAGTTTCTGTAGACGATAATAATGAATTTTTAGTTGTTCTCGGCGGAGAACTTGTTCGTGATATACAAATTAGAGACATAACATTTTATGGTAATGCCAGAAATACAGAATGGAATAAAGCAGGAAATGACACAATAAGACATAAAGGATGCTTTGGCTTCGTTGCTGATAGAAATGGCTGTAAAGGAATTTGGGAATCCACTTTTAAAAACATAAGTATAAGTTTATTTACAGGAGACGGAATCAGATTTCAAGGTTCGACCGAAGAAAATGATTGGAGTATGCCTATGCAGTTTATTACAATGGAAGGAGTACAAGTAGAAAGTGTAGGACAATTAAAAATAGAACATCCTGAATTTGTCAATAATTATCATGCTTTAAATTTATCCGGATTATGTGGACAATTCTCCTTCACTAACTGTAGATTTGATGGTAGTTCATTCCCAGACAACCCCAATGATCCTTCATATTTTTTCACAACAAATAATGTCTTTATAGGAACCGTTCCAAATATTCCAATAGTGAATCCTATTTTATTACCACATCCTGGTATAATAACATTTAACACTTGTACATTCCAAATGGGTGCAACTGGTATTCTAATAGAATCTAGTAATAATATTAAAATCGACAGCTGTTGGTTTGAAAGATTTGAAAGAGCAATAATCTCAAAAGGACGATTTTCTACATCAAAATCAATCAACATTTTAAATAGTAGTTTTGGTTTTTGTGCAGGAAACTATGGGGGATATCCTGATAATACTGGTAGAGTAATTATTGCACAAAATTCTCAACTAAATGTTCATAATAATTATGTTATAGATCCTCTACAAGAGGAAAATACTTTGTTTATAGCAGTTGATACTGAAATTATTGATGGTATAGAAGTACCCGCAAGAAATTTAG
>NZ_JAQVCH010000051.1 GCF_028689845.1 Flavobacterium sp.
GATTTACTAGAAAAATATGTACTTTTACTCATCGTCTTTTTTGTTTTGCAACTCTAAATTACGATAAGTTTTAAGAAGCCATTAATTTGGCTTCTTTTTTATTTTGTTTTATCGGACAACAATGATTTTTTTTAGTAAAAGTAGCTATTATGTTTTAAAATTGAAATCAATTTAAGAGAATTTATTCCAAATGGGAATAACTTATTCAAGTCTCAATAAATTATAATTTTAAAAACTAAAAATGTTTATAAAAATAAGAAATAACCATTACGGTAAGCGTAATAAATCCTAAAAGCTTAATCCAAAAACCGTATTTTTTTGTGGTATGAATTAAACTAATGGCAACTGTTCCTAAAAAAAGAACTAAAGGAAATAAAGCGGGATACATATAAAAAGCCGCCACAAAATCTCCTTGAAAGAGCAATACGATGGCTCGTTGTATACCACAACCCAAACATTCAATTCCAAAGAATGTTTTAGAAACACAAGGAATCATGTATTCATCCATCCGTTTTTTTATTTCTTACAATTTTACAAAAAAAAGAGTTTTCTTCTCGCATAACGAACATTAAATTTTAATTTATACCTTTGAGAGTTGAACAATTAGTTTTTTATTATCCTTACTTTCATGAAAAAAATTATCATTCCAATTATGTTGATTGCTGTATTCTTTGCTTTTTACACACCCAAAGAAAGCAATTACCAAATCTATATCAAAGTTGGAGCCATTGTGATTTTAATGATTGGTGTGATGAAATTAATGGATAAAGTTCCGAGTAAAAAAGAAGAAAAAGAAGACAATGAAATTTAAAATTGGTGATCAAGTTGTTGCATTAGACGAAGATATGGCGGGGATTATAATCGCTATAAAAAACCTCGTAGTTGAAGTAGAAACAGAGGATGGTTTTCATATGACTTTTCAAGAAAAGGAATTAATTCTACAAAATAGGTCTAATGAGCTCGCACAATTTATCTCAAAAGATAAAGTTTTTCAAGCCATTCAAGAAAAAATCGAACCCGTTAAGCGAAGTTTTGTCAAAGAAAAAAAATCTAGAAAAGAAGATTTTGTATTAGAAGTCGATTTGCATATCGAAAAATTAGTGCCTTCCCAACGTGGAATGAACAATTATGATATTTTGAATTTGCAAACGGAAACGGCTAAACGTCAAATTGAGTTTGCGATGAAAAATCGTATTCCAAAAATAGTTTTCATTCACGGAGTTGGCGAAGGCGTTCTAAAAGCAGAATTAGATTTTTTATTAGGTCGATACGACAACCTAAAATTCCAAGAGGCCAACTTTCAAAAATACGGACAAGGAGCCACTGAAGTTTATTTTATTCAGAAAAAAACTTTATAACGGAATTACAAATTCTCCAAATTCATAAACATCACCCAGTTTAAAACTTACGTTATTTCGGGTCATTGTTACTTTTTTCAAGGTTACTTTCTGGCGATAACCCACAAGTGGACTTTGATTGTCAGTTGGAACTTGATATTCTTCAAAAGTACGTACTTCGATGATTCCACTCACGCCATCTTCGCCATTGATAGAAAGCCATTTTTGTTGTAAAACGGGATAAGCTAAAGGAACAGAGGAACAGACATAATCGTCGTTCACATTGTCGTCATAAAAGTTTAATTCCAACCGATTATCATCACTCATTAAAGTGGTTCGCGGACTATTATCTGGGGTAACAACTGGCTGAAAAAGCGTTTCGTCAACTGTAAAAGTTAGCGATTGTTTTCCTGAAATTTTATAAATAAAACCATAATCATTACCACATTTTTTAATGGTAAATCCCTCAAAGTTTGCGGGTTGAGTAACTGACGTAACGTAATTACCATAAGTTAACGTTTGAAACAATTGTTCTTTTCCACTTCCTTTTAAAAAATTCACATTTCGTAAAATCACATTGTGTGTGTAACCCGTAATCACAGAAGAATTTAGCGTTTCATCAATGGTTTTGTTTACCGTGGTCACAATTTCTATCGTGCCAGACAAGGCATTCCATTCCTCTACAACAATAGGTGAAGCGGGTGGAATCGAATTACAAATGTCGCCCGTAGTCACAGTGCCATCATAAATTCTATAAATAACTTTGTTGTTTCCTGTAATGGCAACCGTTCTTGGTGTGCCTATTTCAGTTACCTGATTCATAAAACTACTCTCTGGAATTTGAATCAATAAAACTTCAACTGCATTAATTTTGTATATAAAAAAACCTGAAACACCACTATTGCATTGATTGGAATTGATGTCAGAAAAATTAAAACTTTCAATATCAAAATCGCCATCATCACACGCATTTAGCGTTAATAAAAGCAAGAATATGCCCAAAAATCGTTTCATTTATTTATTATTTTATAGCAAAAATAGGATTTTTAATTTCACTGAAAAGCATTTCTATTTAATTAGTATGATTTTAACCATAATTAGTATCTTTGATCTACTTTTAAAAAAGCAACTTTATGAACAAGTTTTTACAAACACTCTTTTTATTTATAACGTTAATGAGTTACAGTCAAACGATACAATCTCCTGACAATCAATTAGAATTAAAAACAGGATTAACCAATTCAGGACAGTTATTTTATTCACTATCCTACAAAACAAAAGCAATCATTAAGCCAAGTTTATTGGGATTAAACATGAAAAACACGATAGCTTTAGCATCTAATTTTGAAATTATAAATACCACCACCACAACGGTCAATGAAAAGTGGAATCCCGTTTTGGGCGAACAAAAAGAAATTACAAATCACTACAAGCAATTGGTTGTCGAATTATTTCAAAAATCAACCCAACGCAAACTAAATGTCGAATTCCGTTTATTCAATGAAGGATTGGCTTTTCGATACGTTTTTCCTGCTCAACCCGAATTGAATTATTTTGTTATTTCTGATGAATTATCCCAGTTTGCATTAACTGGAAATCACAAAGCCTTTTGGGTTCCAGGTGATTATGATAGTCAAGAATATGCGTATAATGAAACAAATCTCGCAGACGTTGATGTTACTTCGCTCGATATGAATAATGGGATTGGCATGAAAGGACCGATGTCCAAAACGCGAATTCAATCGCCTGTGATGATGAAAACCGCCGAGGGATTATACCTCAATATTTTTGAAGCCGCAGTGGTAAATTATCCCATTATGCATTTAGATTTGAATGTTAACACATTTGAAATGCAGTCGCATTTAGTGCCGAATGTGTTAGGCGAAAAAGCGTATTTACAAGCCCCTTTTCAATCGCCTTGGCGAACAATTATGGTGAGCGATGATGCTCGTGCACTTTTGACCTCAAAAATGATTTTGAATTTGAATGAACCCTGCAAAATTGACGACACCACATGGATTAAACCTATGAAATATGTTGGAATTTGGTGGGAAATGCACGTAGGAAAAGCAACTTGGGATTATGCAGGATCGCAAAATGCACAAATGGCTCAAGATGCCGAATTAAAGCCAACGGGAAAACACGGTGCAACGACAGAAAATACTAAAAAATATATTGATTTTGCTGCAAAACATGGTTTTGATGGCGTTCTTGTAGAAGGTTGGAACGTCGGATGGGAAGATTGGTTTGGCAATTGGAAAGAAAATGTCTTTGATTTTGTAACGCCTTATCCTGATTTTGATGTCGAAGAAGTACAACGCTATGCCGAATCGAAAGGTGTTCAAATGATTATGCATCATGAAACTTCGGGTTCGGTTGCAAATTATGAACGACGTTTAGACCGAGCGTTTTCGTTTATGAAAAAACATAATTACAATGCCGTTAAAACAGGCTATGTTGGAAAAATAATTCCAAGAGGTGAGTGGCATGATGGCCAGACGATGGTTAATCATTTTAATTGGGTGGTGGAACGTGCAGCCGAATATAAAATCATGGTCAATTCACATGAATCTTCGCGTCCTACCGGAGTTCACCGCACTTATCCTAACTATATTGCAGCAGAAGCGGCGAGAGGAAATGAGTTCAATGCATGGAGTGTAGGAAATCCTCCCATGCACGAAACAATTTTGCCTTTCACTCGATTTTTAGGCGGTCCGATGGATTATACACCCGGGATTTTTGAAATTAAGATGAGTCATTATGATGCCGCTAAAAAAGAACAAGTACATACTACGTTAGCCAAACAATTGGCTTTGTATGTAACAATTTATAGTCCGTTGCAAATGGCAGCCGATTTACCTGAAAATTATGAACGCTATGCCGATGCCTTTCAATTCATAAAAGACGTCGAATTGGATTGGGATGAAACTGTAATTTTAGAGGCAGAACCAGGCGATTATGTTACGATTGCCCGAAAAACAAAAGGAAAAGAATCGTGGTTTTTAGGAGCCATTACCGATGAAAATCCTAGAAACACGGAGCTTACCTTGAACTTTTTATCACCAGGAAAAAAATACAAAGCTACCCTCTATCAGGATGCAAAAGAGGCACATTGGGAGAATAATCCAAAAGCCTATTCTATCAAAACAATAGAAGTTACCTCTAAAACGAAACTAAAATTAAACCTTGCTGCAGGAGGAGGAACTGCGATTAGCTTTTTTCCAATTGAGTAATATGGTTTTTTCATGCTACGTAGGAGATTCCTATTTCGACTGCGTATTCTTGCGGAAAGACAAAACCCTATTATTCAGCAGGACAAAAACAACCAGCAACAATAAATCATGAACAAAATATACCTCGATAACGCCTCAACCACCGCTATTCATCCTGAAGTAATTCAGGAAATTACTCGAGTAATGCAAACCGAATTCGGAAATCCGTCTTCCACGCATGGGTTTGGTCGTGGAGCAAAAGCAATCTTAGAATCAGCCCGAAAAAGTATTGCTAAACAATTGAATTGCAGTGCTCAAGAAATCATATTTACCTCTTCTGGAACGGAGGGAAATAATTGGGTTTTACATAATGCTGTGAAAAAATTAGGTGTCAAGCGGTTTATTTCCACCAAAATAGAGCATCATGCCGTTTTATATCCCATCTTAGCTTTGCAAAAAGAGTTTGGCATTAAAGTCGATTTCGTTCCCATCTTACCAAACGGTCACCTTGATTATAGCGAACTAGAGAAATTATTATCGCAACAAAAATCAACCTTAGTCAGTTTAATGCATGTAAATAACGAAACCGGAGTGGTTTTAGATCTTCCACGAGTGGCGAGTTTGTGTCAGGAGTACAACGCGTTTTTTCATTCGGATACGGTGCAATCCATGGGGAAAACTGAAATAGACTTACAAGAAATACCACTAGATTTTTTAGTTGCGAGTGGACATAAATTCCACGGACCAAAAGGTGTCGGATTCACTTTTATTCGAAAAAACAGATCAATGGAAGCCTTGTTATTAGGTGGTGATCAAGAAAAAGGATTGCGAGCAGGAACTGAAGCAGTGCATCAAATTGCCGGAATAGCCAAAGCATTAGAAGTTGCCTATGCTCAACTTAATGACAGCCGAAACGTTATTTTTGATTTAAAGAAATACACCATCCAACAACTTAAAAAAACCTTTCCGGATGCAAAATATAACGGTGGATTAGAAACTTTTTATACCATTTTAAATGTGCAATTGCCGTTTTCTGAAGAAAAAACAACCCTGCTCTTATTTGAATTGGATATGAAAGGGATTGCCGTTTCTCGAGGTAGTGCTTGTCAATCGGGAAGCATCAAGCCTTCTCATGTGTTGATGGAGTTTCTTCCTGAATCTGATTTAAAAAAACCGAGTATTCGTATTTCTTTTTCTGCACAAAATACAAAGGCCGAAATTGATTATCTGCTAACGTGTTTAGCCGCTTTATAAAAATAGCATTTACCTCACACACTTATGTATAAATTCTTCCTCCGTCCGTTATTATTTTGTTTTGACCCAGAACAAGTGCATCATTTCACCTTTTCGCTTATTCGTTTTTTAAATAAAATTCCGGGTTTTAGCAAATTGTTTCAAACAATCTACGAAGTTAAAAATCCCAAATTAGAACGGGAAGTATTTGGACTAAAATTTAAAAATCCAGTGGGTTTAGCGGCTGGTTTTGATAAAGATGCAAAGTTGTATCAAGAACTTTCCAATTATGGATTCGGATTTATTGAAATTGGAACGCTGACGCCCAAACCGCAAGATGGAAATCCTAAAAAACGCTTATTCCGTTTAAAAGAAGATCAAGCGATCATCAACCGAATGGGTTTTAACAATGGTGGCGTTTTGGAAGCCAATGAACGGTTGAAAAAAAATAACGGTGTTTTAATTGGTGGCAATATCGGAAAGAATAAAAACACTCCCAACGAAGAAGCAACTTCCGATTATGTGTATTGTTTTGAAGCATTGTTCACGCAAGTAGATTATTTTGTGGTAAACGTGAGTTCGCCAAATACACCCAATTTAAGAGCCTTGCAAGACAAAGAACCGCTAACGCAGTTGTTGCAAACGTTGCAAACCTTAAATGAGGCAAAACCAAAATCGAAACCCATTTTACTCAAAATTGCTCCCGATTTAACCGATGAACAATTGTTGGATATTATTGATATTATTAAAGAAACAAAAATCGCAGGTGTCATTGCTACAAACACAACCTTATCTCGAGAAGGCTTACAATCGGAAAACAAAACAGAAATGGGCGGATTAAGCGGTAAGCCACTTACCAAACGCTCTACAGAAGTCATTCGTTTTTTGAGTGAAAAAAGCAACCAAGCCTTTCCGATTATTGGAGTAGGAGGGATTCATTCGGCAGAAGATGCTTTAGAGAAATTAAACGCAGGAGCCAGTTTGGTGCAACTGTACACCGGTTTTATCTATGAAGGACCACGTTTAATAAAAACGATTAACCAACGAATTCTGAAAGAACTTTAGTTAGCAACCAATTTATAAACGCGAATGCTCTCTTTCCTTATCGCTTCCATCGTCCTCACCCTTTTTCCTGGTCCCGACATAATTTATGTATTGACCCAAAGTATTTCGAACGGAAAAAAGTATGGTATTGCCACCGCACTTGGATTAGTGTTGGGTGTCATCGTACATACCACCTTAATTGCTTTAGGCGTTTCGGCTATTCTAACACAAACCGAAGCTATTTTTACGCTAATCAAAATTGTTGGAGCGTGTTATTTACTTTGGATAGCTTATCAAGTATATCGAGCCCCAGCAACGATTGCTTTAACGGCCAAAAATGAAAAAAAGAAATCACTTTTTGCAATGGTCAAACGTGGTTTTTTGATGAATGTACTAAATCCGAAAGTAACTTTATTTTTCTTAGCCTTTTTTCCAGGTTTTATAGATGAATCACTTGGTTCAGTTACCCAACAAATTTATGTGTTAGGATTTTTGTTTATGCTACAAGCTTTCCTTATCTTTTCGCTTGTGAGCATCCTAGCCGATAAACTCACCGTTGTTATTCGAACCAATCCGAATTTTACTGTTTTTTTAAAATGGTTTCAAATTATTGCTTTTGTAGCGATAGCGGTATTAATTTTGGTATAGGGTTGCCATTGCATAATGGATTAAAAGCTAGTGTATCACTATTTTAGTTTGGATTTTAATTAAGTCAAATTCAATTTTATCTTTTTCAATTCATCCCATCCTAAACAATAGATAAAACGATTTCGTAAATCAAATTTCTTCCTTATATTTGGGCACCTATGCAACCAATAAAAATAATCGAATGTCCGCGGGATGCTATGCAAGGCATCAAAACCTTTATTCCCACAGAGCGGAAAGTAGCCTATCTTCAATCGCTTTTGCGAGTGGGGTTTGATACAGTTGATTTTGGGAGTTTTGTTTCTCCTAAAGCGATTCCGCAAATGGCCGATACGGCAGAGGTACTTGCTAGTTTGGATTTAACGCAAACCCGCAGTAAATTACTCGCCATTATTGCCAATACCAAAGGAGCAGAATTGGCGGCTGTTCATCCCGAAATACACTATTTAGGTTTTCCGTTTTCTATATCGGAGAATTTTCAAATGCGAAATACCCACAAAACCATCGCAGAATCTATAGTGACTTTGCAAGAAATTCTTGAGATTGCCAACCAATCCAATAAAGAAGTGGTGGCTTATTTGTCTATGGGTTTCGGAAATCCGTATGGCGACCCTTGGAATGTTGACATTGTAGGGGAGTGGACTGAAAAATTAGCGAATATGGGTGTGAAGATTTTATCGCTTTCGGATACTGTTGGCAGTTCAACACCAGAAGTGATTGATTATTTGTTTTCCAATCTAATTCCGCACTACCCAAATATTGAGTTTGGAGCTCATTTGCACACGACCGCCGATAAATGGTTTGAAAAAGTAGACGCCGCTTTTAAAGCAGGTTGTCACCGATTTGATGGAGCTATTCAAGGATTTGGAGGTTGTCCGATGGCAAAAGATGACCTTACGGGAAACATGCCAACTGAGAAATTAGTATCTTATTTTACGGCTCAAAAACAAAATACACACATCAGTCCCATGAGTTTTGAAAGTGCCTATAATGAAGCCACCAAAGTGTTTACAGAGTTTCATTAATAGTTATGAATCAAGAGTTACAACTCATAACTCATAACTCATAACTCATAACTCATAACTCATAATTCCTATTCCTCCACCCGAATTTCAAACATCTTATCCCAATTCTTTCCAGTTACGAAAAGTGTTTTTGTTTTTGGATTATAAGCAATGCCGTTCAATACATCTAAATCAGGATGTTGGGTGACTTTCTTTTTTAAATCTGATAAATTAATTACACCTTCTACGGCACCGTTTGTTGGATTGATAATGGCAATAGCATCTTTTTGATAGATATTACCATAAATTTTTCCGTCAATCCATTCCAGTTCATTCACTGATTTAATTTTATTGGCACCCGAATAGACATTGATACTGCCTTCTAATTGCAAAGTTTCTGGATTTAACGTATAAATCTTCTCGGTTCCATCCGATTGATAAAGGTTTTGGCCATCATTACACAATCCCCAACCTTCAATTTGCTTGCTATATGGAAAGGTTTTAATTTGTTTTAGCGTATTGGCATCATAAATAAATCCGGTTAAATTTCGCCAAGATAATTGATAGATTTTATTGTTTAAAATCGTAATGCCTTCACCAAAAACTGCTTCTGGATAATCAAATTGCTGATACACTTTACCCGTTTTATAATCCGTCTTTCGCAGACTAGAAATTCCTTTAAGACCTGTGCCGTTTCCAGCTCCGTTTCCAGTTCCTTCAAACAACGTATCTCGGTGAAATTCTAACCCTTGTGTATAGGCTTTTACGTCATGCGGATAAGTATTGACTAGCGTATAGTTTCGTAAAACGGGCTTAATATTCGAGATCAATTCGACACGGTGAGTCGTTTCAACAAATTCCCCTTCAAAATACACTAAGGCTTTTAGGTTTTGGTAGCCTAACTTTTCAGCCGCAAACGTGAGCGTAGTGGTTTGATTTCCTTTGACTGAAGCTATTTTTCTATCGTTGGCATAATAAATAATACTGTCAATAGTTTTGTTTTTTACATTTGAAATTGCTAAAACAGTCGACTCGTCTGGAGAAAATTGTTCTTTTAATTGTTTTGTATCAAACGAAAACAAACTGGAATTATCTTTGGCTTTATTCCCGCAACTACTGGCGATGGTGGCTAATAAAATGACTACGAAGAAGTTATATTTTTTCATGGTTTAAGTAAAATGACAGTTGCAAATATAACGATTTGAATTGGGTAAAATTACTTGCAAAACAATAAAAAGATTGTATATTTGCAGCGGCAAGTCCTACACGACCAGCTCCTGCAAACTCCTCCAGGGTGGGAACACAGCAAAGGTATGTGGTTGTAGCGGTGCGATGTAGGTCGCTTGCCATTTTTTATTAAATCTCTCCTTACTTTTTTTCGTTATACTTTTTTTAAATAGACCAAGATTATTTGTTGTATTTAACCATATAAGTTTTTATTTGAGTAGTTAAATCAATTTTATTGAATCAAATAAGTCATTTAAGTTTTTTGTTTGACATCTAACATAAAAATAATTTATTTAACCATATAAGTCATTTAAGTTTTTTGTTTGTGTCGGTATATCAAATTTTATTTAACCATATAAGTCATATAAGTTTTTTGTTTGACCATCTAACATAAAAATAATTTATTTAACCATATAAGTCATATGAGTTTTTTGTTTGGGTCTGTAAATCAAATTTTATTTAAACATATAAGTCATATGAGTTTTTTGTTTGACCATCTAACATAAAAATAATTTATTTAACCATATAAGTCATATAAGTTTTTTGTTTGACCATCTAACATAAAAATAATTTATTTAACCATATAAGTCATATGAGTTTTTTGTTTGGGTCTGTAAATCAAATTTTATTTAAACATATAAGTCATATGAGTTTTTTGTTTGACCATCTAACATAAAAATAATTTATTTAACCATATAAGTCATTTAAGTTTTTTGTTTGTGTCGGTATATCAAATTTTATTTAACCATATAAGTCATATAAGTTTTTTGTTTGTGTCGGTATATCAAATTTTATTTAAACATATAAGTCATATAAGTTTTTTGTTTGGGTCGGTATATCAAATTTTATTTAACCATATAAGTCATATAAGTTTTTGTTTGGGTTTGTAAATCAAATTTTATTTAACCATATGATTTATATGAGTTTTTTGTTTGGGTTTGTAAAAAAGCTAAATTTTTCACATCATAATTTTTTTATTGAATTTTCTCCATTCAACGTGTAGGAATTATAATTTGTTTTTTTTCTTTTCTATATCCATCATCATTCAGGTAATTTTTTTCTTTTTGTTATTTTGCAGAAGGAGAAATTTTATAAAAAAATACATTTTTGGGAACTAGAGGGATTACTGACAAAATTAACTCCCTCAAATCAAAAATTGATAATTAATCAACCTCCATCCTTTTTCCTATCTTTGCTTTTATAAAAAATATTGAACCATGTCTAAAGTCATTCTCATCACTGGCGGTTCTTCTGGAATTGGAAAATCCATTGGCGAATTTCTAACCCAAAAAGGATACACCGTTTACGGAACAAGTAGAAACCCAGACAAAGTCAAGGAAACAACATTTCCATTGCTAACTCTTGATGTTCGTGATGTCAACAGCATTCAACACGCAGTGGCAATTTTACTTGAAAAAGAAGGCAGACTAGATGTTTTGATAAACAATGCGGGTGTTGGAATTATGGGTCCGCTTGAAGAAATTCCAACAGTAGAAATCAAGAACAACTTTGACACCAATTTTTTTGGACCTATTGAAATGATGAAAGCCGTTTTACCACAAATGCGAGAGCAAAAAAGCGGACTCATCATGAATATTACCTCCATTGCAGGTTATATGGGATTGCCGTATCGAAGTGTGTATTCTGCTTCCAAAGGAGCCTTAGAGCTCATTACCGAAGCCTTGCGAATGGAAGTAAAAGCATTTGGAATAGAAATAACAAATGTAGCTCCAGGCAACTTTGCCACGAACATTGCTTCTGGACGTTACCACGCTCCGCTAAATCCCGATTCACCTTATCAAATTCCATACGGGAACACCTTAAAGATGATGGATGAACACGTTGACTCCGGCAGCAACCCAA
>NZ_JAQVCH010000022.1:0-25728 GCF_028689845.1 Flavobacterium sp.
CTTCTTTAAAATGAAGTCTACAGGATTCTTCACTCCCAAAATTTGCTGTAAAACTGAATAAATTCATTGCTTTTTTTATCAAAAATAATACTTTTTATTTAATTATGGATAATTACGGACAATCAATTTTTAAATTAATAAATTTTAACTGTGGTATTTAAAAAAGTTATCTTGAACTTATCGAGAACAAATATATTACCTTTTATTTAAAAACATCGATAAAAAGTAAATTTAATTGTTAAAATACACAATCAACCCATAAGTATAGTTTTATTCATACAAAACTGTTTTTGGTTTATTGATTTCAAAATCTAAATAGCCAAAGTCACTTGTTTTGAAAGTGTTGGATTTTATTAAATTGTTTTCACCGTCTGGAGTTTGCGGATAATAAGCGAACGAAAGCTGAAAGGTACTAAAAACCAAATAATCATTAGATATCAAGATTCCTATACCAATTTTTGAAAATCCCCTACTTTCTTGAAAATTTTTGGAATCATTTCCTAAAAAAGCCACAGAATAATTAAAAAAAGGATTTACTCTAAAGCCAGCTAAATTCCAAGGGGAATAACTTTGAGTTTGAAAAGCAAAAACCATCTTTTTTGTGCCAATGTATTTTGGGTCATTCAATCCTAAAATTCCATTATCCTCATTGATAGAAATTTGATCACCTCTACTATTTAAGCGATTTTCGCCTAAAACAATATCTGCTTTAAAGAATTGTCTAATTTTCCATTTTCCAGGTTCAAATAAAGGAGTGAAATAATTAACTTGCATGGTAAAAGCACTTTGCTCACTTTTAGAACCTCTAAAAAACGAACCATATTCAAAATTTGAACTAAAATATCCCCATTTAAAATAGTCACCCAAGGTAGCTTTCAGTCCAAAATAAGCTCTTTTGACTTGGTTTTTATTTTGATAACCAGCTGTGAGACCATAATATTTTCCAATTGGAACGTCTTCGATAATACCATAATTAAAAATATATTCATCTTTAATATAGCCTCTGTTAGAAATGCCTTGACCAGTTAGCCAAAAATCTTCATCGCGATAAAATCCTTCAGGATCAATAATTGCGGTGGGATTTTCAGTATAATTTATTTTTAGAAACCGCAATGTCGAAATGAAATTTATTTGTTCATTAAATAAAGGAATAGAATGTCCACCCCAAAAATCAAAGGTGTTGTACTTAAAATTTTGTTGCACGTAGGTATCTTCTGTTGTCGATAAGCTGTCTTTTTGAAATCGATTTTCAATAATTACACCGCCTGCCCATCTCGTATAGGGAGAGAAAAAAGCCCTATCAATTTGTATTCCTTTGTAATAATTTTCATCAAAATCAATTTGATAATAAAATGACGAAGTGATGTAGGTATTCTTAATACTGGGTATACTATATCGAGAGGAAAAAGAGGAATTACTGTTATTTAAATTTTCACGGTAGGTATTGTCCCATTCATGTCCGAAACCTAAAAAATTTCGATTATTCAGTTCGTAAGTAATTTTATTGGTCGAAAGAGCACCATTCGGAAGTAAGCTCCAAGAGTCTAAGGTGTAAATGGTTACGTCAATACTGTCGGTGCTCGTTTCTGCAATTTCTGCCTCAATAGAAACACTTCGGATAAACCGTTGATTTCTTAATAATCGCTCAGATTCTTTTACTAATAAACTATCTAACGGCTTATTTTTTTTGAGTAATATTAAGTTTGAAATTGCAAAATTTTTAGTTTTAAGATGAAGGCTATTGCCTATTTTTTCTAATTGATGTTTAGGCTTAATAGTGGTGTCAGTTGCAGAATAGCCAAACGGGTCGCGAGAAACAATAGTAATAGAGCGAATAATTTTTCCTTCAAAAGCGTAAAATTTTCTATCAACACGCTTCATTTTAGGCTTAACTGCTTTGTTCCGAGTAGATTTAAAAAGCAATTGATGAAAATAGCTGGTAAACTTATTGTTTTTAGAATAAGTTTCAATTTTTTTATAGGCAATTTCGGTACTATCTACTGTTTTCTTTTTCGCTTGTCCGTTAACCGTAAAAGTTAGACAAAGCATTAAAATTAAAAGTACGTAATTTGCTCTCATAGCTTAATTTCAGCGAATTAATCTGTAAATTCCTGAATTTCTTTTTTGTGAGCCACTACACTAATTCCTTTTTGTAAAAGTAAACTGTTGGGATAGGTAATTACTTCACCTTCCGGCGTTCGAACATAGGTATGAAAACCGCGAATGTCTTCTACTTCACCTTCTATTGGAAACTCTTTATCATGAATTTTGATATTGTCTCCAATTTTAAAAGGGGCAGAAAAGAATAAAATAATACCTGAGGTTACGTTGCTTAAAATTGACCATTGAGCAAACATTGCCACACCAATTACTGCAAATAAAGAGGAAATGACAATAATAAGGTCTTGTGGTTTAACGCCCCAAATAACAAATAGAGCAATGACACAAACGGTACCAATTAAGATATTAAAATATTTAATCACCAGATTAGAACGGTGTTCTAATGCCTCTGAAACACGGGCAAATCGGCGAATTAATTTTGCCATAAAATAGCGTAAAAAGAAAAACATCAAAATGACTACGCCTGAGGCAATTTCTTCTTTAATATATAATTTAAAAAACTCCATACGTTTAACTTTAAGAAATAAATGTTTTTAATTTTTCATAAACAGCTTGCATGGGCATTCCCACGACATTGGTATAGGAACCTTCAATTTTACTTATTCCAATGGCTCCAATCCATTCCTGAATGGCATAACTGCCCGCTTTGTCAAATGGCTTGTAATTATCTATATAATAACGAATTTCTTCGTCAGAAAGTGTTTGAAAAGTAACTTTAGTCACTTCAAAAAAAGTTTCTGTTTTTTCTGTCGTTTTAAAGCATACTGAAGTGATGACTTCATGCGTCGCATTTGACAACGATTGTAACATTTGAAAGGCATCGTTATAATCTTTTGGTTTGCCCAAGCATTGGTTTTTGTGCCATACAATCGTATCGCTAGTTATTAAAATGTCGTTGGATTCTAACTCATTTTCAAAAGCATTTGCTTTTAAAACAGCTAAATAATTGGTAATTTCTTCTGCTTTTAATTCTATTGGAAAAACTTCTTCAATTTCTTTTAATCGAATTTCAAATTCAACGCCTAATTCTTTAAAAAATTGCTGTCTTCGAGGCGAACCCGAAGCGAGAATAAGACGGTATTTATTTAATTGTTCTCGAAGCATTTTATGGTCTGGTGTACGTGATAACTAGGATAGAACAGATTCCGAAAAATATGATAATTTTTAAAATCTGACTTAAATGATGAAATTCTTTGATGGTTTTAGCATTCCAACTTTTTACTAAACTATATAAAAGCGGACTCAAAACCAATACTAATAGATAAATTACAGCAAGGTATAATTCGTTTTGCATTAAATAAGTGTTGATATACCAAAAAACGAGCAATACAGGAATTAAAAGTAGACCAAAAATAACTTTTGCCGTTCGGTTTATTCCTAAAATGATAGGTAAAGTTTGAATTCCTTGATTAAAATCACCTTTAACATCTTCTGCATCTTTAATGATTTCACGTATAAAATTAATCAGGAATGCAAAAACGGCATAATCCGTTAAGATAGAGAATAAGACACGCATTTGGTTTTGATTTCCATGAAAAGTCATCGGATATAAATCGAAAACGCCAATAATTAAAACACTTAATGCTAAAATAAAAGCCACAACAAAATTCCCAACCAAAATTATTCCTTTTAAAGTGGTGGCATAAAAATATAAACAAGCAGCGATAAATATAAAAATTGTAGCAAAACTCGGTTTTTCAATCACGTTGGAAAGGTAAAAACCTAAGCCTACACCAATTAAATTTAAGCCAACATATAAATTATAAGCTGCTGTTTCAGAAATAGATTTTCCAACCAATTGATGATTTGGCCGATTAATAGCATCTGCTTCTTGGTCAAAAATATCATTAATGACATAACCGGCTGCTGCAATCAAAACGGTTGCTAAAACCAATAAAAGATACTGCCAATCGTTCAAAGCCAGTACCACCATTTCATGTTCTAAAAATCCGTATCGAAAGACCAATTGCATTAAAGCCAATAAGATTAAATTTTGATAACGAACGAGAGAGAGGTATTTCATTTTTTTAATTCGGTGTTAGCTAATCGTGTTTTCCATTGTAATATAAATGCCATTTTCCTTGTACTTTCATGACTTGTTCAATCACTTCTCGAACAGCTCCTTTACCGCCATTTTTATGAGAAACGTAGTTTGAGATAGCTTTTATTTCTGGACTAGCATCTTGCGGACAAGTTGGTAAACCCACTAATTGCATTATATGATAATCTGGAATATCATCACCCATATACAATACGTTTTCGGGATTGATTTGATAGATTTCGCAGTATTCTTTAAATGTTTCCACTTTATCAGAAGAACCCAAATAAATATCGGTAAGGCCTAAATTCCGCAGTCGAATTCGAACACCTTCATTACTTCCACCAGAAATAATACACACACGATAACCGCTTTCAATTGCCGCTTTCATGGCAAAACCATCGCGAATGTTCATAATTCGGAGCATTTCACCAGTTGGGGAAATATGTACCGAACTGTCGGTAAGTACACCATCTACATCGAGTACAAAAGTGTCGATATGGTTCATGATTTCTTTATAGCTTTTTGCCATGGTCAAGGATAGATTTAGTCAATAATTTATATATTTCTTGTTGATTTTTATCTTTTAAAAAAGCCAGATGGGCGTTTATCGTCAAGGTATCTCGTCGCTTTGCAGGGCCAGTTTGTGCTTCAGCGGGCGAAAGAAATTCTATTTTAGAAGCAGTCTCCTTAATCAAGGGTTGCAAAATAGAGAAAGGCAAATTGTTTTCTTGACAAATAGCATGACCTTGTTCATAAAGATGATTCACAAAATTACAAACAAAAACGGCTGCTACATGAAGTGCTTGACGCTGTTCGCCAGAAATCGGATAAGTGACTTCTGAAATTGCTTCTGCTGCTTTTTCTAAAATTTTATAATCGGCAACTTCTTCACTTTCTAAACAAATTGGAATTTCTTTGAAATTCACCGCTTTATTTTTTGTAAATGTTTGTAATGGATAAAAAACACCCCGCTTATTTTTTTCATTTAAAATGGTCATGGGCATACTTCCGGAAGTGTGCACCACTAATCGTTCTTCAAAAGGAAGTTGGTCTGAAACCGATGCAATCGCATTATCAGATACGGCAATAAGGTAAATGTCTGCTTTTTTTAAAGCGGAATAGTTGGATGTAATATTCTCATTATCAATTAAATGATTAACTTTTGAAGGGTCACGAGCGAATACCTGCACAATTTTCACTGTTTCACTTTTTAAAAATGAAGCGATAAGATGTTGTGCAACATTCCCAGAACCTAGTAGTACCATTGATATCATTACGCAAAAATAGGAAAATTTATGGCTCTAAAAGAATTTAAAACAGACCATAAATTTGACTTAAAAAAATTGAAAAACTCGTTTTAATCTTTAATTATAAGTATTTTTGTTTTTTTTAAATCTTACTTGTTTATAATGGACAAAAAAATTTACTCCTTCCTGTTTTCTACCCGTTTAATGGCATCGTTATTTATCATTTTTGCTGTAGCGATGGCCATTGGCACCTTTATAGAAAGTTATTATGACACCGATACTGCTCGAATTTGGATATATAACGCTTGGTGGTTTGAAGTGATTATGGTGTTTTTTGCTATCAATTTTATTGGAAATATCAAACGATATCGACTTTGGAAGAAAGAAAAATGGGCTACCTTATTAGTACATTTTTCTTTTATTTTTATTTTAGTGGGAGCATTTATCACCCGTTATATTAGTTTTGAAGGCTTAATGCCCATCCGTGAAGGAGCAACTGAAAAAGTGTTTTATTCAGATAAAAGCTACTTAACTGTTTATACCGATGGTGTTTATCAAGGTGAAAATAAACGAAAAACACTTGAAAAACCTTTGATTTTATCGCAAGCAGCAAACAATAGCTTTTCGATGAGCGATAAATTTGATGGCAAACCTTATAAAGTGATTTATAAGGATTATATCATGAATGGAATTGAAACCATTCAGCTAGATGAGAATGGTCAAACCTATTTAAAAGTTGTAGAATCTTCTGATGGTAATCGGCATGAACATTTTCTAGAATCTGGAAAAGTAGAAAGTTTACACGGTATTTTATTTGCTTTCAACAAGCCTACTGAAGGAGCGATTAATATTATGAAAGAAGGTGAAGAGTATGTTATTAAATCTACTTTTGAAGGGGATTACATGCGAATGGCCGACAAATTAAAAGGAACGGTCGTTAAAGATTCTGTTCAACCACTGATGTTCCGCTCTTTATACAACATCGCGGGAGCTCAATTTGTGCTTCCTGATGCACCGATGAAAGGAAAAAAAGTATGGGTTTCTAATAACGATTGGAAAGATACCCGTACCGATGATATTTTAATTGTTGAAGTGGAAGCCAATGGTAAAAAAGAAGAAGTTTCTTTAGTGGGAGCAAAGGGAAAAATGAGCGTGCCTCAAAATATTAAATTAGGAGATTTAGATTTTACCTTGATTTTTGGAAGCAAAGTATATGAATTACCATTTGGTATTAAACTGAATGATTTTATTGCAAAACGTTATCCAGGAACGGTAAATAGTTATTCTGCTTTTGAAAGTTTAGTAACTGTAATTGACGGAAAAGACAAGCAAGATGCTCATATTTTTATGAATAACATTTTGGATTACAAGGGATATCGTTTTTTTCAAGCTCAATTTGACCAAGATGAAAAAGGAACAATATTATCTGTAAACCATGATTTTTGGGGAACTTGGCTTACCTATATTGGTTATTTTTTACTTTATATTGCGATGATGGCTATCTTATTTGATAAAAACACCCGTTTTGCCGACATCAAAGAAAAGCTTGAAAAAGTAAAAAAGAAAAAAGCAGCTTTACTTACCATTGTGGTTTTCTTTTTCATTCAAGTTGGTATTGCTCAGGAGCATCAGCACGAACGACCTTCTTTGGCTGAAATTGAAAAATTCATCGAAACTAATATCGCTACTGCAGAACATGCAGCTAAATTTGGCCGATTAGTTATTCAAGATGAAGGCGGAAGAATGAAACCTGTTAATACTTTTTCAAGTGAATTACTACGAAAAGTGAGCAAAAGCGATCATTACAAGGGTTATAATTCTGATCAAGTATTCTTGTCGATGTCGCAAACGCCAAATGCTTGGTTTGAAGTTCCTTTAATCTTTTTAAAACGCGGTAACGATAGTATTCGAAAAATATTGAATTTGGAAAGTGATGTCAAACTGGCACCATTCATCAGCTTTTTTGATGATAAAGGAAATTATAAACTCGCTCCGTTTTTAGATGATGCCTACAAAGCAACCATTCCGAATCAGTTTCAGAAAGATTTTATTGAAGTTGATAAAAAAGTTGTCATTTTAAATTCGGCTTTGTCTGGAAGTATTTTACGTATTTTTCCTATTCCAAATGATGCTAATAATAAATGGATTTCTTATTTAGAACTGAATGAGCATGAAGATACAGAATTGAAAAACCTCAAAAATATTTTACCTGCTTATATGCAAACACTAATGGATGCAACGCAGAAAAATGATTATCAATTGGCTGATGATATTGTGGGAGGAATTGATAAATTTCAACATAAATACGGTGGAAGTGTTCGTCCGAGTGATGAAAAAATCTCTGCGGAAATCGTCTATAATAAGTATGATATTTTTAAACAATTGTACTATTTATATATGTTAGCTGGGGTGTTGATGTTGATTTTTACAATTATTCAAATCTTTAATTCTTCTAAATTTGTAAGGTATACGGTAGAAACGTTCCATATTTTAATCGGCTTTTTCTTCTTGCTGCATACTTTGGGATTAATTGCTCGTTGGTACATTTCAGGTCATGCTCCTTGGAGTGATGCCTACGAAAGTATGATTTATGTAGGTTGGGCTACCATGTTTTTTGGTTTAGCTTTCGATAGAAAATCAAAATTAACAGTAGCCTCCGCTGCCTTTGTGGCTTCGATGATTATGATGATTGCTCATTGGAATTGGATGGATCCATCGATTGCGAATTTACAACCAGTTTTAAATTCGTATTGGTTGATGATTCACGTGGCAGTGATTGTGGCCAGCTATGGCCCGTTTACACTTGGAATGATTTTAGGAATCGTGTCCTTATTATTGATTTTATTGACCAATAAAAAGAACAAAGAACGAATGGATCTTAGTATTCAAGAAATTACCTATATCAACGAGTTGGCTTTAACAATTGGTTTAGTGATGCTAACCATTGGAAACTTTTTGGGTGGTCAATGGGCCAATGAAAGTTGGGGACGTTATTGGGGTTGGGATCCAAAAGAAACCTGGGCTTTAGTGAGCATCATGGTGTATGCTTTTGTAATTCATGCTCGTTTTGTACCTTCTTTACGTGGAAAATGGGTTTTTAATGTGATGAGTATTTTTGCTTTTTATTCTATTTTGATGACTTATTTTGGAGTGAATTTCTACTTAACGGGGTTGCATTCGTATGCCAGCGGTGATAAAGTAGTGACGCCTTCCTTTATCTATGTTTCCGTAGTTTTATTAGTAATTTTGTCTGTGGCATCCTATTTTCAATATAAAAAACACTATAAAAAATAGGTTTTTTTTGACATTCAATTATGATTTGTTTAAGCGAATAGACGGTTAATAATCTGTAATTTTGACTAAAATAATCTTAAAAATGAAAACGAATTTATTCCTAATGGTTTCTTTTGCTTTTTTGCTTAGTTGTCAAAACCAAGCTCAAAACAAGTTAACAGTAGCCAACTCCAAAACAGAAGTGTCGATGAAACAAACTATTTATTCTTTTAAAGTGGAAGATATTGATGGAAGAACCTTTGATTTTGCTTCCTTAAAAGGAAAAAAAATCATGGTGGTGAATACTGCTTCAAAATGTGGATTAACACCACAATATAAAGATTTACAAGCGTTGTATGAAAAATATGGTTCAACTAATTTTGTCATTGTTGGTTTTCCAGCCAATGATTTTATGAAACAAGAACCCGGAACAAACGAAGAAATTGGTGCTTTTTGTCAAAAAAATTATGGTGTTACTTTTCCAATGATGAGTAAGATTACTGTAAAAGGAAAAGAAATGCATCCGCTTTATCAATTTCTGACTCAAAAAAGTCAAAATGGGCTAGAGGATAGCGAAGTTGAATGGAATTTTCAAAAATACCTACTTAACGAACAAGGTGAATTAGAAAAAGTAATCAGTCCGCGAACCAATCCAATGGATGATGAAATTACCAATTGGCTAAAAGCCTAAACTATAAAAAGCGTTGCATAAATACGGAATCTAGCCAACGATTAAACTTAAATCCAGATTCTTTGATAATGCCAACGGTTTTAAAACCATATTTTTCGTGAAAACGAATACTTGCTACATTCTCCGCATCGATGACTCCAATCATGGTGTGGAGGTTGTTTTTTTGAGCCGTTTCAATTAAAGCCGATAAAAGTTTTCCGCCAATTCCTTTGTCGTTAAATTCATGAGAAACATACACAGAATGTTCCACCGTAAATTGATAGGCTTCTCGAAAACGAAATTCTCCATATGTGCCAAAACCAGCAATTTCTCCAGCAGTTTCTGCTACAAAAACCGGAAAATTTTTAGTATTCTTTTCTGCCAAAAGAGCAATTTGTTTTTCTAAAGTTCGCGGAGCATAATCATATAATGAAGTGGAATGTAAAATATTATGATTTACAATTGCTAGAATTGCGGGAACATCTGCTTCGGAATACGGTCTGATGGTTATTTGCATATTGTTGAAAAGTTGTTCAAATATAACAAAACTTTAGAGGTTAAAAAAAGTTGTTTTTAGGAACTAAGGCTTAAATTTGTGTCATTAACTCTTTTTAATACGAGCCCTAAATTTAACGTACGGCATGATATATCCCAAAATTCCTTTAGCTCAAAGCATTATCGAAATTTGTCATGCCAAAGGTATTCAACATATTGTTATTTCACCTGGTTCTCGTAATGCTCCACTAACGATTGGTTTTACTCAAAACCCACATTTTAAGTGTTATAGTATTGCAGATGAGCGTTGTGCTGCTTTTTTCGCTTTGGGAATTGCTCAACAAACTAATAAACCAGTGGTGGTAGTTTGTACGTCCGGTTCGGCGGTTTTAAATTTTTATCCCGCGGTAGCCGAAGCCTTTTACAGTCAAATTCCGTTAGTGATAATTTCGGCCGACCGTCCGATTGATAAAGTTGATATTGGTGATGGACAAACAATTCGTCAAGAAAATGTCTTGGCCAATCACACCCATTTTAATGCAAATTTGACGGCAGTTGCATCAGAAGAGAATGATTTTAAGATAAATGAAGCGTTTAATAAAGCGTTTTTAAAATCGGGACCAACACATATCAATGCCCCTTTTGAAGAGCCCCTTTATGAAACGATTACGGTTTCTTCGGTAGATACGATGATTTCTACTTTAGGGAAAGTGTATCGACATATTCCGTTAGAAGATATTATAGCATCGACCAATATTTGGAATACATCGAGTAAGAAACTCATTTTGGTTGGTTCGTTTGAGCCAAATAAAATCGATGAAAGTGTGATTCGGCATTTAGCCAATGATCCGTCGGTGATTGTGATGACCGAAACGACTTCTAATTTTCATCATCCTTCTTTTTTACATAATATCGATTCCATCATCACTCCTTTTGATGAAGAAGAAATCCGTGCTTTTCAACCGGAACTCCTGCTCACTTTTGGTGGAATGATAATTTCTAAACGCATCAAAACATTATTACGCGATTTTCCACCTGATAATCATTGGCATGTAGACCGTTTGAGAGCCTATAATACTTTTGGTTCGTTATCCTTTCATTTTGAAGCCAATCCAAATGATTTTTTTAATCAATTTTTGCCGTATACAAAGTATGTGGCTAGCCCGTATCGCAATTTTGGCGTGGAATTAAAAGAATACAGAAAGCAAAAGCACGATACTTATTTGGCAACCATTCCTTTTAGTGATTTTAAAGCAGTTGCGTGTATCGTTAATCAGTTACCTAAACAGTTGCAGTTGCAAGTTGGAAATAGTTCTTCGATTCGGTATTTGCAATTATTTTCAATGCCGGTTACTGTTCCTGTTTTCTGTAATCGCGGAACAAGCGGAATAGATGGAAGCACTTCTACGGCTATTGGTGCAGCAGTTGCATCTCAACAAGAAACACTTTTAATTACAGGTGATGTAAGTTTTTTATACGATAGTAATGCGTTGTGGAATAATTATATTCCGAAAAATTTTAAAATTATTATTTTGAACAATGGCGGAGGGGGCATCTTCAGAATTTTACCAGGTCATCAAGAAAATGAGTTATTTCACACTTATTTTGAAACAGCTCATTGCCTTACTGCAGCACAATTAGCCACGATGTATCGTTTTGAATATCATCAAGCTAGTGATGAAAAAGGGTTGAAGGAAATCCTTCCCCAATTTTTTAAGGAGCAAGATAAACCTCAAATTTTAGAAATTTTTACGCCAACGTATGAAAACGACGGTGTTTTAAAACGCTATTTTAAAGAATTAATCTAATTGTTGAATTTTTATGACGGTGTCTTTTTTTTAAGCATGAAGTAAGCAATAACCGCAAAAATAAGCATTAGAATGATTTGTGCAGTTAAATAGCCGTAACCAAATTCACTCAAGCGGTGTGAATCGATGAGTAAAATATTGAGGATATTTACTAAAAAAGCAACCGATAAAACAAGGGAAATATAAAAGACTATTTTTCTCATCTCGAAAGCATGATAAAAAGAAAGGTAGCTTAAAAAAAGGCTACCTTTCTCTTTTTAATTTTTGAAAATTACTTCGTTACTGTTGTAGTAGTTGGAGTGTAAATTCCAAATGTCAAGCCAGAAAGTAATCCGTTTACAAATGACTGTCTTGTGTGCACTGAATAATCAGTAGCTCCATCTGCCATTTGTTTAGAATCAGAAACACCTACTGGAGCTAATCCCCAAAGTACATAGTGATTCCATTTTGTAGTTTCATTGGCTCCTTTTGCTCCAGCACCTACAACACTTGTATAAGAGTAGCAAGAAGTTAGTAACATTGAAGCGGCAAACATAATTGCCATTGTTTTCATGGTTTTGTTAATCATTTTTTTTAAATTTATATTAAACATTTAATAAATACGCTTTTGATAATTATTCACTATAATTCAATTTAACATCTTAAATTCAATTATGTAACGAGTCATTATTTTCATCCCAAATCTATAAAAATTATACTTTGATTTAGCAATTTTTTTTAAAAATCATTTAAATTTTAAATGATTTGAGTGCATCGTAAACTATCACTTTAGAATTCAATAAATTACAAAAAAAATGTTGACAAAAGCAGAAGAGTTTATTATTAAATAGGTTCATGCAGCATAGTATGAGCAGTGTTAAAACGGAAAATGAACGTTTATTTATGAGCCGGTACAACATCATTACTAAAAGTCCATTGTAGTGCTTTTACTTTTGTGGCTCTAAAAATGGTGTTGTGTTGTTCATTCGGTTCGTCTGAATAATTCCATTTTAGTTGACTCAAATTTGTCTCCGAAAGTGTTTTGGCTAATCCTTTTGTATACTTATTCATGTCGGCAGCATCAGAACCTGCAAACCATAATTTTTTAGGTTCATTTGGAAATTTGGCTAAATAGGTTGCCGCAGTTCGTTGAAGCTTATGCGTGTTCCACCAAAGCGAAGGATCCATCGCAATATAATAATCAAACGATTCTGGTTTTAACAAAAAAGTTTCTACTACAAAAAGGCCTGCAAGCGATTCGCCTATAATTCCTTTTTGAGACGTAGTACGATAGCGTTTGTTAATTTCAGGCATCAATTCCTCTATAATAAAGCCTCTGAATTTTCCAGCTCCATCTGTCATCGGAGCAATATCTCCATCAGATTTGGTTTCAGAAGGACCAGTTAAATCTCTTCGTCTTTCGGTGTTTTCAATACCAACTAAAATCATTGGAGGAATACTTTTGTTTTCAATTAACTCGGCTAATGTATTGGCAATATGTGGAAAATCTTCCTTTATACCGCCATCGGGCATGTAAAGAACAAATAAAGAATCGGTATTGGTAGTGTAGGAAGGCGGCGTCCACACGTTAATTACTCGTTTTTCGCCTACTAATTTCGATTCGATATCAAAACTTTCATGGAGTGGAATGGGGTCTTGTGGAGCAGTGGGTTTTCCGCAGTTTATAAAAAGTAAGAAGCCGGAAAGTATAAAAAATATTTTTCTCATGGTTTTAAATCTTAAATGAAGGCGTAATTTACTTATTTTTTATAAAATGAACTTAAAATCAAGTCACTATTTTCTGTTGGGTTTTGATTGTTTTTTTCAAAAAGCCCAATGATAATGACTGAAAAAGAAGCATCTCCAAAAATGAGGTAGATTAATTCTTTTCCATCTTTATCATATCCAATGTTAATAAAGCCGGGATATTCATCTAAAAGTATTTTTTGACGAATCGAAAACTTTACGCCTTCCTCTTTTAAATCCTTTAAGGTTTCTTTCGCTTTTATTAACGAAGTGAAAAAACCTTGATTTGGGAATTCACTAATTTGAAAATAATTTAAATCTCCTTTTTGATAAGCGATTAATTTTGAATCGAACGTATAACCAACCGGATTATTAATTAAAACGTTTGTATTGGGAATCGTAATTTTTTGTTCAATGGAGTCTACTTTAATTATTGAAGGAATTTTTATCTTTTGAGACCATGATGAACAACATAGTAAAAAAGTGAAAAGAGCCAGGTAACTTTTAATCATCTTTATTATTGAATTAAGTTTTGAACTAAATTGAGGCATTCATCGATACTGGTTTTTTTAGTATTTATTCCTCTACTAGCATTTCCATAAGGTTGGTATTTTTCTTTGAGAGTTGTAGTAAACAAACCAAGCGTGGTAGTGCTTGTCGCTGCTAAATGCATCATTCCACTGTCGGCTCCAATAAAAAGTTGAGTATGAAATAATAAGGAAGCAATCTCCCGAATATCTTTGCTGTAATAAGTGCTAGCTTTAAAATCAATTTGAGAGGTATTTTCAATGGGAAGGACTTCGATTAAATTATACTCTTGCCCAAAAGCATGTTGCATTTTTGCATACATTTCATTCCAAAATTCTTTGGATAGACGTTTTTCGCCTGTGGCATAGGTAAAGAAAGCAATTGTTTTTTTTTGATTTGCTGTAATTCTTTCTAATAAACATTTTCCTTTATTTACTTCTTCTGGACTCAGTTTAACAGTTAAGTTTGAAATTTCTGTATAAGATAAATTAGGCCAAGTTTTTGACAAATAGGCTCGGAAATTATAAACTGGAAATTTTGCAAAATGAATATAATCGCTTAATTGTTCAAACTTATTTTCTTGCTCTATTCCATAAAATTTAAATTTTCCATAGGCTAATTTAGTGGCAATTTTTCCAGAAGAGGAACTGTGGTTTGCATTGACTACCAAAGTATATTTTTTTGATACTATTTTAAACCATGTGGAAATATATAAGAAAATTTCTTTAAAATGATTTTTAGGCAAGCTTAGTATTCTATCGATTTTAGGATGATTTTCAAAAATGATTTCACTCACTTTCCCTTTCACAAATAAATCAATCTTGGCATTTGGAAAATGATGGATTATTTCTTCAATAAGCGGGGTAATAAGTAAAATATTTCCTAATCGATGATTTGGCCGAACAACAAGAATGCTCTTGATTTGAGAAGGTTCGACTTTAACATAGCTGTTTTTTCCTAATTTCTTTGTAAGAAATCGGGTTATTTTTCGCCTGTATTTATTAATTGCTTGAATCAAAATTTAGAATTTTAATAAAGATAAGGACTTCAAAAACAACAATAATTAATTTTAGCTTAAAAAAAGAGATGATTATAAAAAGTTATTTAATAGGATATTGAAATAATGGTTATTCAAAAAAAATCCCCAACAATGTTGAGGATTTCATATAAGATGGAATAAAATTATAAATGAATAACTTCACCATAAGCATCGGCTACTGCTTCCATTACGGCTTCACTCATGGTTGGATGTGGATGAATTGCTTTTAAGATTTCATGACCAGTTGTTTCTAACTTTCTTGCAACAACTGCTTCGGAAATCATTTCGGTTACGCCAGCACCAATCATGTGACAACCTAACCATTCACCATATTTTGCATCAAAAATTACTTTCACAAAACCGTCTGGCGTACCAGCTGCTTTCGCTTTTCCAGAAGCGGTAAAAGGAAATTTACCAATTTTTAATTCATACCCTTTTTCTTTTGCTTGTTTTTCAGTTAAACCAACAGATGCAATTTCTGGATTTGCATAGGTACAACCCGGAACATTTCCATAATCAATTGGTTCAACATGTAAACCTTTGATTTTTTCTACACATAAGATTCCTTCTGCAGAAGCCACATGAGCTAACGCTTGACCTGGCGTAACATCGCCAATGGCATAATAACCTGGAACGTTAGTTTGACAATAATCGTTTACTAAAATTTTATCTCTATCAGTAGCAATTCCTACTTCTTCGAGTCCAATATTTTCAATATTTGTTTTGATTCCCACCGCAGATAATAAGATATCGGCTTCTAAAACTTCTTCTCCTTTTGCCGTTTTAACATACGCTTTTACACCAGCACCGCTCGCATCGATTCGTTCAACAGAAGAATTGGTCATAACCTTAATTCCTGCTTTTTTAAGTGAACGTTCAAATTGTTTGGAAACATCTTCATCTTCAACAGGCACCACATTTGGCATAAATTCAACAATCGTTACTTCTGTTCCCATCGAGTTATAAAAACTTGCAAATTCCACACCAATTGCTCCAGAACCTACTACAATCATTTTTTTAGGCTGGGTTGGCAATGACATCGCTTGACGATAACCAATTACTTTTTTGCCGTCTTGTGGTAAGTTTGGTAATTCACGAGATCGTGCTCCAGTGGCAATGATAATATGGTCTGCATTATATTCGGTTACCGTTCCATCGGCAGCTTTAACCGCTACTTTTTTTCCGGGTTTTAAAGTGCCATATCCTTCAATTACGTCAATTTTATTTTTTTTCATCAAAAACTGAACACCTTTGCTCATGCCGTCTGCCACTCCACGGCTTCGGTTAATTACAGCTCCAAAATCCTTATCAAATGAGTCAACAATCAATCCATAGTCAGCGGCATGTTTTAGATAATCAAATACTTGTGCTGATTTTAAAAGTGCTTTTGTTGGGATACATCCCCAATTTAAACAAACGCCACCTAAACTTTCTTTTTCTATAACGGCTACTTTAAAGCCTAATTGCGAAGCACGAATGGCTGTTACATAACCACCGGGACCGCTACCTAAAACAATAATATCGTATTTCATTGTATCTTGAATTTTCTGAATTTCACCATGCGAAAATAAGCATTAAATCTCTTTTTAAAAAGTTTAAGAGGAATTTTTGTTGCACCTTACTGGTTATGGGTAATGGTTTCAAATTGTAACTGAAAAACGGGGAGCTTAAAAATCTAACCGACAAACTGAGAATCATATAAATTTTTATAATATCCGTTTTCTAGTTGCAATAAATCGGAATGTTTTCCTTGTTCTACAATGAGCCCTTTGTCCATAACAATGATTTTATCTGCATTGACAACCGTTGCTAATCGATGAGCGATGACGATAGAAGTTCGTCCTTTTGTGATTTTTAGCGTGGCTTCTTGAATCAATTCTTCAGAATAGGTATCAATAGACGACGTGGCTTCATCTAAAATCAAAATGCTAGGATTGCTTACATAGGCTCGTAAAAAGGCAATCAATTGACGTTGTCCTGAAGATAACATCACACCACGTTCTTTTACATTATAATCGTAACCATTGGGTAAAGTCAAAATAAAATCATGTACGCCAATTTTTTGGGCGGCTTCTATCACATCTTCACGTGTAATCGTTGGATTATCTAACATAATATTATTCATAATCGTATCGGCAAACAAAAACACATCTTGTAAAACCACCGCAATTTGTTTTCGAAGGCTTTGAAGTTCAAATCGTTTGATATCTTGTTCATCGATGCAAATACTGCCTTCTTGAATTTCATAAAAACGATTTAGTAAATTAATGATAGTTGATTTTCCTGCCCCAGTCGAACCGACAATGGCCACAGTTTGGCCGGGTTGAATTTCTAAATCAATTCCTTTTATAACTTCTTCCCCTTCAATATAGCTAAAATGCACATTTTTAAATGACAAAGCTCCTTTAAAATGAGGTGCTTGAACTGTACCGTTTTGTTGCACTTGGTCTTGAATGTCTAAAATGGCAAAAACGCGATTGGCTGCAATCATTCCCATTTGTAATTCATTGAACTTATCCGCAATTTGTCGCAACGGATTAAAAAGCATAGAAATCAACATGGTATAAGCAAAAAAATCGCCAAAAGTTGTGGTAGAATCACCGCCAATAATACCAATTCCGCCATACCAAACAATAAAACCTAAGGTTAACGAAGAGATAATATCCGCAATAGGAAAGAAAATCGAGTTATACCAAACTGTTTTTATCCAAGCTTTATTGTGTTTATTATTGATGACTTTGAATTTTTGAAATTCTACTTCTTCTCTCGTAAACAATTGCACGATTTTCATTCCTGTGACGCGTTCTTGAACAAACGTATTTAAATTGGCTATTTGCGTACGCACTTCTTCAAATGCAACTTTCATTTTTAGCTGAAAAATCCGCGTAGCATAGAGTAGGAGTGGCATTGCTAAGATTACAATCCAAGTGAGTTTCCAATTCATAAAGAACATGAAAATTAAAACCACAATCATTTTCATCAAATCACTAATAATCATAAACAAGCCTTGGCTAAAAATTCGAGCTATCGCTTCGATATCAGAAACAGAACGCGTAACTAATTGTCCAACAGGAGAATTGTCATAGTATTTCATTTTGAAACGAAGCATGTGATCAAAAAGTTTGACACGAATATCTTTAACAATATCTTGTCCGAGCCAATTGGCCCAATACACAAAGTAAAATTGAGAGACCACTTCTAAAAACAGCGCAATTCCCATCAAGATAATGTAGAATAAAAGACCTTGTTTGTCTTGCGTTTGGATATATCCATCCACAGTTTCTTTTAATAAATACGGACGCAAAGCCGCAAAAATAGAAAGTGAGATAGCCCAAATCACTACGCCATTAAAACGCCATTGATAGGGTTTGGTATATTGTAAAATTCGTTTAAAAAGATGCGTATCAAAAGCTTTCATTTGCTGAGGTAAGGATATTTAATTTGGGTTAAATATAAGCCATGTGCGGGTGCGGAAAAACCTGCTTCACTTCTGTTTTTACTTTCTATAATTTTTTGTAATTGAGCTACTTCTATTTTTCCTTGACCGATATTGATTAACGTACCCACAATCGCTCTGACCATATTTCGCAAAAACCTGTCCGCAGTTATCGTAAAAATCAATTGATTTCCTTTTTTCTGCCAAAAGGCTTCGGTGATTTTGCAATTATAAGTAAATACATCCGTATTTGTTTTAGAAAAACATTCAAAATCGGTGTATTCCAATAGGGTAGAAGCTGCTTCGTTCATTCTTTCCAAATCCAACGGATAATAATGATACCAACTCAAGTCAGTTAAAAAGGCATCTTTAAAGCTATGGATATAATATTCATAGGTTCTACTAGTTGCATCAAAACGGGCATGAGCTTCAGCTGTGACCGGAATAATTTCATAAATCACAATATCTTTGGGTAAATAGGAATTCAATTTCGGAATCCAAAAATTAGTTTCAAGCTGTTCGTTAAAATCAAAATGGGCATACATTTCTTTGGCATGTACACCAGTATCTGTTCTTCCAGCACCTACTAATTCGATATGTTTTTTAAACAAGAGTGAGAGTGCTTTTTGTAGCGTTTCTTGCACAGTAAGGGCATTCGGTTGCGATTGCCAACCGTGGTAGAGGGTTCCGTTATATGCAAATTTAATGAAATATCTCAAGATTGAAGTTGCCAATTTTTAAAGTCACAAAGTTACGAAGTTTTTGTGTTGTGAGAAGGTTAAAGTTTTTAAACAGAATTTAACAGTTTAGTTTGTAATTTTGTATCCATTCTAAAAATTGCAAAAAAATCCTGTCTTCATGAAAAAAATCCTTCTTTTATCGGATACCCATAGTTTTTTAGATGATAAAATTCTGAAATACGTAGACCAAGCCGATGAAGTTTGGCATGCGGGAGACATTGGTGATTTAGACGTGACCGATGAAATTAAAAAAAGAAAACCTTTGAGAGGTGTTTATGGCAATATTGACGACGATAAAGCCAGAATGGAATTTCCGCTTCACAATCGGTTTTATTGTGAAGAAGTAGCTGTTTTAATAACACATATTGGCGGTTATCCGGGGAAATATAATCCGGCAATTCGTCCAATTTTACAACAAAATCCTCCAAAATTATTCATTTGTGGCCATTCGCACATTCTAAAAGTACAATTTGATAAAACTTTGAATTTATTACACATGAATCCAGGTGCAGCCGGTATTCATGGTTTTCACCAAGTGCGAACAATGTTGCGATTTGAAATTGAAGGAGCCAAGATTCAAGCGTTGGAAATTATTGAAATTGAAAAGCGGATTTAACGAGGCGGAATATGTAATTTGATATAGATTAATGTGCCTTTATTGATTTTTGAAATAATCGAAATTTTTCCTTTTAAACTTCGAACTCTGGCTTTAATTTGCGTTAATCCGTAACCATCCGTATTTAGTGACTTAGTGTCATCAAATCCTTTTCCGTTGTCTTCAATATTTATAATTAGGTGGCCGTTACGTTCTTCTACATTGATATTTCCCAGAGAGGCATTACTGTGTTTTAGAATATTATTGACTAATTCGGTGATGATAAAATAGACTTTTATTTCAAATTCTTCATTAAAGCGTTGTCGAAAAGAACCGTAATGATTGAATGTAAAATCTATCACGGAATTTGAGTTTTTTTCACACAAATCTTGTAAAGCATAAAACAATCCTAATTTTGCCAATACGGGCGGGACTAATTCATGTGATAAATCGCGAACTTGGTCATGGGCTTCTTTTAATAAAGAGCGGGCTTTTAAAATTTCTTGTGGTATTTCTGTTTTATTTCCAACTAAATAAGCTGATAAATGTAAGCTAGCAGAAGAAAGTAAGGCACTTATACTATCATGTAAAACTTCGGCTAATTTTTTTCGCTCAAATTCCTGAGCATCTAATGATGCGTTGATAATGTTTTCTTGAATTTCGCTATCAATTTCTTTAATTTTATTGCGTTGTTTTAATTGTAAGTTTTGATAAAAAAAGTAAAAAAGCACTAAACTAAATCCAAAAAGAGCAACGAAAACAAAAATTATCTTTTTGTTTCTATTTTGAGTTTCATGAAGTAGTTTTGATTTTTCTTGGTATTCATTTTCTACTTTTTTAATTTCATAATTAGTTTCAATTTCGCGAACTTTGTCGCTTAATTGTTCATTATACATTTTGTTATTATACTCGTGGAGTAGCGTGTTATAATAATTTGCTCTTTCATAATCATCCAAATTTTCATAAACATAAACTAAACTAGAATATAAATCGATATGGTCTGTGGTCGTCATATCTTTTTGAAAATCTTTTTTTATTTTATTATAAATTTCTAATGCTTTTTTAAAATCGTTGTTGCTTTCCGTTTCATGATAACCAAGATTAAATAAAGCACTGATTATTTGTTGATTAAGTTTATATTTTTGAGCAAAATTAAAACAACTATCTAAATATGTTTTGGCCAATTCTGGTTTTCCAATTATAGTATAATAGGCAAAGTGATTGTTATAGCTAATCGAAATTCCTTTAACAGATTTAGTCCTTTTATCTAAATCAAATTTCTTTGACATATAAACATAAGCACTGTCTGAATTTCTTTGAGAATAAAGGCGAAATAAGTTTTGATATATATTAACAAGCGTTGCAGTGTCTTTTTCAGTTTCTCCAATCTTTAACGCTTTATAATAGTTGTTAAAAGCTTTTGAAGTATCTCTAATCATGGAATATCGCGTTGCAATTTGCTCAATAATTTCAGCACTACCTTTTAATTTATGAGTGTTTGATATGTTTAAAGCATTAAAAAGTGTGCTTAACGATTTGTCATGATCATTTAGTCTCCCAAATACAACAGCTTTCTTGATAGATATTTTACAATAATTATCAAATTGTTTGTTTTCAAAATAATATTTAGACTGAGCACGACCATAGTCTAATGCCTTGATTAACTCATTTTGTTTAACGTAGTAGTCAATAGAATCTGTTTTTGTTTGTGAAAAAGCAACAACACAAAAAAATAAAAAAAAATAAAAAGAAATTTTTTTACTCATTGATATCTATACGGATTTTAGGTCTTTTTTTGAATGTTTTAAGCAGAATTGAATAATCTTCTTGTAAGAAACTAATCTCTATTACATCTTTAAAAGCGGTGCAAGTAGCCTTTTCCGTAACAAACGTAGTAGAAGGTTGTGTTTGACCTGATTTCAGTTCGATGGTAAAAACATAAACACCATCTTTGTGTACAGTTGAGAAAAGACAATTGTCTGGAAAATCATAGGTTACCTCATAATTTTTTTCATCTACTCGTTTAATGCTGTATGTGCCTAATAGTTCCATAATTATTGCTTGATTAAGTCGTTTTTTAAAGCATATTTCACTAATCCAATAGTGTTTTTTACATTTAATTTTTTAATTAAATTTTTGCGATGAGATTCCACCGTATGTGAACTTATAAATAATTTTTCGCCAATTTCTTTTCCGCTCAATTCTAAAGAAATTAATTTTAAGATTTCTAATTCGCGTTCGGTTAGGATATTTCCCATTTGAAATTCGTTATTCGTGTCTGAAGTTGGATTTCCTGAAAATGAACTAAAAATTTTATCTTGAATATTTTCTGAAAAATATTCTTTACCGTTAGAAACGACTTCAATCGCTTCCAAAATACTTTCGCCAGCACATTGTTTGGAAAGATAGCCACTGGCTCCCAGTTTTAAAACTTCTTTTATGAGTTTTACATCATCATAACTTGATAGAATAATTACGCGACAAGTATATCCTTTTTCCGAAAATTCTTTTAGCACTTCAATGCCATCTTTATGAGGCATATTGATGTCCATAATCAGTATTTCTGCTTTATTGTTTTTGACTGTTTCTACTAAATCAACACCATTTAAGGAATGACCAACAACTTCAAATTTTGAATTGGTATTTAATACCGCCAACATCCCGTCTATTAAAACCTGATGATCGTCAGCTAAATGAATTTTTATTTTGTTCGGCATATTAAAAAAAACACTTAAAAGCTTGTGATTAATTAATCTCAAATGTAAAGAATATTATAATTAAATCCGATTAATCATAATTTTTTTTAAAATTTAAACCAATAAGTTGGAATAAAAAAAAATCCGAACCAAAAGTTCGGATTTTTAACGCACTAAAATAAACTAAGTTTAAGGTATTATTTACGTATTCTGCCCGACGATTTTACGAGCTTTTCATCCTTTTGAATAGCGAAATTGGCTAACGCTAAAAATACGATAGAAATAAAAGGAAGAACAAGCCCAATACCCTTCTTAGACACATAAGGGTCTCCAGATAATTTTGGGGCATACAACACAAATAGCAACAGTAAAATTAAATTTAATATGATGTTCAATCTGCTGACTACAAATTGTTGTTGTCTTTTTTTATAAGAATAAATTCCTAAAAAAGACAAAACAGCACTAAAGCCAAACAGTAATGAAATAGGTAAATCTGCTTGAAAATAAAAAGGGAAACCATTTTCGTCATACCATAAAGGGAGAAAGAACGGAATTATTCCACTTGTAATAAATGCACCAATAAGATATAGGGTTTGAATTCTTTGTAACATTATAAACTTTTAACCTTACAAAAATATATTTTCTTTTTTAATAAATGCTATTGTTTGCTAAAAAAATATTTGTAATATTGCAATACAATTCTGTTTCTACTTCATTTAACAGTCACAAAATTAACGTGTATCCCAATACATTTTAGGAAAAAAAATTAAATACCAAAGAACATTCATGTTTGAAATTTCTGCATTAAAAGAAATGAAGCTTGCTGAGCTTCAGGATATTGCAAAAGCTGCAAAAAATATAAAATACAACGGCGTTAAGAAAGAAGCCCTTATCAAAAGCATTCTTGAAACCCAAGATTCAGCAACAAAGCCAACGGATAATCCAACAGAAGAAAGTGCTTCTAAAGCCAAAAGAGCTAGAATAACCCCTTCTGTGTCGAAATCTTCTGATGCTAATTCGCTTTTCTCTAAACCTGAAAGCGAAGAACCAGTACAAAAGGAGGAGCAACCTACTCCAGTTGCCGAAGAAACTGAACCAACAGAAAAAAGACCGGTCAAGTTTCAAAAGGCAAAATTTGAAAAAAAGAATTTCAAAAAGGAGCCCGAAGCTCAAAATAGTAAAGAGGAAGAGTCAGGTTCTTCAGAAGTTTCCGAAGACAATTCTTCTACAGAAGAGGTTCCTTCTTCTCCTTCAAAAACAGCTTTTTCAAAGCATAATAATAACAATGCCAACGCCAATAATCCAAATTATAAAAATAAAAAACAGAACTATCGTGATGCCGATTATGAATTTGATGGAATTATTGAAAGTGAAGGCGTATTAGAAATGATGCCAGATGGCTACGGGTTTTTGCGTTCTTCCGACTATAATTATTTAGCATCACCAGATGATATTTATCTATCGACGTCACAAATTCGTTTATTTGGATTAAAAACAGGCGATTCCGTAAAAGGAGTTGTTCGTCCACCTAAAGAAGGAGAAAAATTCTTTCCCTTAGTGAAAGTATTAAAAATCAACGGACATGACCCACAAGTCGTAAGAGACCGTGTTTCTTTTGAACATTTAACACCTATTTTTCCGCAAGAAAAATTCAAATTAGCCGAAAAACAAGCAACGGTTTCTACTCGAATAATCGATTTGTTTTCTCCTATTGGAAAAGGACAACGCGGAATGATTGTTGCTCAACCCAAAACGGGAAAAACGATGTTGTTGAAAGATATTGCCAACACCATTGCGGCCAACCATCCAGAAGTTTATTTAATCGTTTTACTAATTGATGAACGGCCCGAAGAGGTAACCGACATGCAACGTAATGTGCGTGGCGAAGTAATTGCTTCTACGTTTGATGAGCCAGCAGATCGTCATGTAAAAGTAGCTAATATTGTTTTAGAAAAGGCCAAACGTTTGGTTGAATGTGGTCATGACGTGGTCATTTTATTAGATTCAATTACTCGTTTAGCTCGTGCTTATAACACAGTTCAGCCTGCTTCTGGAAAAGTTTTGAGTGGTGGTGTAGATGCCAATGCTTTGCAAAAACCAAAACGTTTTTTTGGAGCTGCCCGAAATATTGAAAATGGTGGTTCATTGAGTATCATTGCCACTGCGTTAACGGAAACCGGTTCAAAAATGGACGAAGTTATTTTTGAAGAGTTTAAAGGAACGGGTAATATGGAATTACAGTTAGACCGAAAAATTGCCAATAAACGAATTTTCCCTGCGATTGATTTGACATCTTCTAGTACGCGTCGGGACGATTTATTACTAGATGAAAAAACGATTCAACGGATGTGGATTATGCGTAAGTATTTAGCGGATATGAATCCTGTTGAAGCCATGGATTTTATTAATGAACGATTTAAGAAAACCCGAAATAATGATGAGTTTTTGATCTCGATGAATAACGGATAAAAATTTTCTACAATAAAAATTTATATAAAAAAGTCGTCTATAACAGACGACTTTTTTTATGAACTACTATTTTGTAGTATTTATAATGCTAAAATAATTTTTGTAAAATCATCGCTTTTTAAAGCCGCACCGCCAATTAGTCCGCCATCAACGTCAGGTTTAGAGAAAATTTCGGAAGCATTATCTGGTTTTACACTTCCACCATATAAAATAGAAACTTGGTCTGATACCGCATTTCCATAATTTTTACGGATAATTTCACGAATGAATTCATGCATTTCTTGTGCTTGTTCTGGTGAAGCAGTTTCGCCCGTGCCAATGGCCCAAACAGGTTCATAAGCCAAAATGATTTTTTTCCAAGCTGCCGATTCTAAGTGAAATAAACCATCTTTCAATTGATTTTCGACCACGTTAAAATGTTGACCTGCTTGACGGTCTTTTAATTCTTCGCCAAAGCAGAAAATCACTTCCAATTCATGTTTTAAAGCGGTATCAACTTTGCTTGCTAGTAAAGCATCGGTTTCATGAAAATAAGCTCTTCGTTCTGAATGGCCTAAAATCACTATGGTCACACCAACACTCGTTAACATAGATGCTGATATTTCACCTGTAAAAGCACCAGCTTCCGCTTGATGCATGTTTTGAGCGGCGACTTCAATTGGCGTAAATTCTAAATGATCTGCAGTCGCGGCTAGATTCACAAAAGTGGGAGCTACAATGACGCGTTGTTCTAAATCAGTTGGAATTTTATCAATTAATTCATTCAATAAATCTTCGGTTTCCTCGGCCGTTTTGTGCATTTTCCAGTTTCCGGCTACAATCTTTTGTCTCATTCGTTTATATTT
>NZ_JAQVCH010000022.1:25738-46554 GCF_028689845.1 Flavobacterium sp.
CTACACGACGCTCTTCCGATCTGTAATCAAATTTTCATCATCGGCTTCAATAGTTTTATATAAAGCAATTTTTCCGTTTTTATCTAAAACCAAATAACGTGGAATCCAATCTAAATCAATAGATTCACTAAAGGCTCCGCCTTTCCATTTTGATAAAATTAAATAATGTTCGCCTTCTATTCCAAATTTGGCGATTCCTTTTTCCCAACTTTCAGGAGTTTTATCATAAGACAAAAATAAAAAAACCGTTTCTGGAAATTGTTTTTGTAATTCGATTACTTTGGGTGTTGCTTTCACACAGTCCGTGCACCAAGAAGCCCAAACGTCAATTACGACCGTTTTTCCTTGGTATTTCTTGATGATTTCTCTAAAGTTATAGGTGTTTCCATCTACGCCAAGCATGCTTTCTGCTAAGGCTTCTTTGGTAAATTCCGTTTTTTGAGCAGTGGTACATCCCATAAAACCTAAAGCGAGGCATAAACTTAAAAGTATTTTTTTCATTTTTTCATTTTTAATAGAAAAACAAATTTACAATATCTTGTGGAATGAAGTTGTAAAATAATCCTAATTATATTTGAACGTCTTGTTTTATCCCAATCGAATTTTAGGATCTAAATAAGCATAAATCATATCTACCAAAATATTGATGACCACAAAAGTAGTGGCAATGACAATTACTGAACCCATTATGATTGGTAAATCTAAGGTGTTTAAGGCATCCACAATTTCTTTTCCCAAACCGTTCCATCCAAAGATATATTCAACAAAAACCGCTCCAGCTAACATGGAAGCAAACCAACCCGAAATGGCTGTTACGACAGGATTTAATGAGTTTTTTAAGGCATGATTTTTAATAATTTGAAATTGATTTAATCCTTTCGCTTTTGCCGTTCGGATATAATCTTGACTAAATGTTTCTAATAACGAATTTCGCATCAATTGAATAACCACGCCCAACGGTCTGATCCCTAGTACAATTGCTGGTAGAATAATATTTTTCCATTGAATGTAACTTCCTTCTCCAAAATCATCTACTTCATATAAACTCCCAGTCATATTTAAACCGGTGTAGCGATGTAAAACAAATCCGAAAAGCCAAGCAAATAAAATAGCACTAAAAAAGGAGGGGACACTCATGCCTAAAGTACTGATTAAAGCAATCAATCGATCAACCAGTGTATCTTTGTATAAAGCAGAAATAATGCCTAGAAAAACGCCAATTCCAATGGCAATTATAATAGCAAAAAATGCTAAAACAAAGGTGTTGGGAAGTGTGTTTCCAATTACTTCGGTTACTTTTTTGCCGCTTTTTTGAAAGCTTTCTCTTAAATAAGGTGTTTTAAGCACCATCGTTGTGGAGGCTAAACTCAGTAATGACCATGAATTGTATTTTTCTGGTGCCAGAAAAGTATAATCAGTTGGGTCTTGGCTATGAAAAGAAAGTGGCGATAAATCGTTTAAATAATATAAATATTGCGTCGTAACGGGTTTGTCAAAACCATATTTTTTTTTGACTAAAGCCAATTGCTCTGAATTTTCATTTTGATCCAACATCATTCGAGCAGGATCACCAGGAAGAATTGTAAACAAGACAAAAATTACCGTGATTACTCCGAATAAGGTGAGCAAAGCATAACCAATTTTATAAAATAAATAGCGAATCAATTTTTATCTTTTTAAAAAACGAATCCTAGTTATTTCAAACTGACTTCGTCAATGTCGTTAAAATGTTTTTTGTCTACAATCGTTCCTTGATTTAAAATCACAATACTTGGATTAGCTCTTTCAATGGTTTTTAAAGTCGTAGCATCGCAAAAATAATAATCAAATGTGATTTTATGTTGGTCTTTTACAGCCTGAATTGTTTCTTCATCAGAAGCCGTCATTCCAATCACTTTGTATCCTTTTTTCAAGGCTTGTTGATGAAAGTCTTCTAACAAAGCTAATCCTTTGCTTTCTGCTTTATCCAAATTATAGGAAATTAACAGGACTAATTTAGGTTCGTTTAGCATTGCTTCGGTATAGTCATTTCCATCTAATTCGATTGTGAAATCATGAATAGGTGGCACATAACCTTGTTTGATGAGTTTGTCTTTTCGGTCGACAAATTCGGCCGTTTCAGGAACTTTGTTTGCCATGACATCGGCTTGAGAAAACTCAGTATCCACACCATTGACTTTGTAAATAAAAATCATTTCATATTCAGACATTACCGCATCGGCTGGAATTTCCATTCCTTTTTGAATATTTGTTCCAACGGCATAGGCTCTAAAATCGATAATCGGCAAATGCATGAGCACATAATAAGCCAAAAATAAACAAGCAGTATAAGAGGCAAATAAAATCCCGTTTTGTCCTAATTTGCCAAAAAGCGGTTGAATGTATTTTTGATTAAGCAATAAAAACAAAATCAATATAAAGAGAATCACATCTTTTGTAAACGATTCCCATGGCGTTAGTTTAATAGCGTCACCAAAACAGCCGCAATCGGTTACTTTGTTGAAGTAAGCCGAATAAAACGTGAGAAAAGTGAAAAACACAATCATTAAAAAAAGACTCCACACCGTGAATTTCGTTTTAAATCCAATGAGCAACATGATGCCTAAAACCACTTCAAAAATAACGACTACTACTGCAATAAATAGGGCATAAGGCAGTAACGAAGGGAAATTTAAGACCCCTTCTGAAAAATATTCTTCTAATTTGAACGAAAAGCCAACGGGATCATTTAATTTGATTAATCCGGAAATGATAAATAAAGTGCCAACAAAAAATCGAGCTAAATGAGTAAGTAATTTCATCATAGTAAAGTTTTAATAATCTATTATTTTTGGTGAAAGCCCAAGTGAATCAAAGCAAAAATAGCATAATTTATCATGTCTTGGTAATTGGCGTCTATTCCTTCTGATACTAAGGTTTTTCCTTTGTTGTTTTCAATTTGTTTGACGCGAAGCAATTTTTGTAAAATCAAATCGGTGAGCGAACTCACTCGCATTTCTCGCCATGCTTCGCCATAATCATGGTTTTTGTTTTCCATAAGCAATTTGGTCTCGGCAATTTTTTCATCATATAGATGGGTTGCTTCTTCTAAATTCAAGTCGGGTTGCTCGACAACCCCTTTTTCCAATTGAATTAAGGCCATGACTGAATAATTGATAATACCAATAAACTCACTTGTTTCATCTTCGTTTACTTTGCGGACGTCATTTTGTTGCAAACTTCGAATACGTTGTGCTTTGATAAATAGTTGGTCGGTTAGTGAGGGCAAACGCAAAATTCGCCACGCACTTCCGTAATCTTTCATTTTATTGCAATACAATGCTCGGCAGGAAGCTACGACTTTATCATATTGTTGTGAAGTACTATTCATTATTACTATATATTTGTAAAGATTTTCAAAAATACAATTTTCAACAGAAGTAAATGCTACTTTTTCACGCCTTTTTTCAAACGAGATGTTAATAAATTGCCAAGGTAAATTGATTGATTTAGCTTTTCCCAAAGTAATGGGGATTTTAAATCTTACGCCTAATTCTTTTTTTGATGGTGGAAAGTATGCAAACGATACTGCTGTTTTGAAACAAGTAGAACAATTACTGTTGGACGGTGCCGATTTTATTGATGTAGGAGCTTATTCTAGTAAACCAAATGCCGAATTTGTTTCAACACAAGAAGAATTAGAGCGATTGATACCGACGTTAAAAAGTATTGTGAAGGAATTTCCAAAAGCCTTGCTTTCAATCGATACATTTCGGAGTGAAGTGGCAAAACAAGCCCTTGAAGCCGGAGCAGCGATGATTAATGATATTTCTGCGGGAAGCTTAGATGAAAAAATGATGGAAACGGTTGCTGCTTTTCAAGTGCCTTTTATCATGATGCACCTTAGAGGAACACCACAAACAATGATGAAATTGACTGATTATGAAGATGTGGTGAAAGATGTGCTCTTTTATTTTTCTGAAAAAATCGCTACAGCTAGACGTTCTGGGATTAATGATTTAATTGTTGACCCCGGATTTGGTTTTGCAAAAAACGTAGAACAGAATTATGAAATCTTGCAAAAACTCGACTTGTTTTCGAGCTTAGATGTTCCTGTTTTAGTTGGCATTTCTAGAAAATCAATGATTTATAAACCACTACAAACCACGCCAGATAAAGCTTTGAATGGGACAACGGCACTGCATATGATGGCGTTAACCAAAGGAGCGAAAATTTTACGCGTGCATGATGTGAAAGAAGCGGTAGAATGTGTACACTTGTTTTCGTTAATGAATTTATAAGATGAAAAAAATATTTTTTTTAGGAATTACATTGTTTTTGATTGGATGTCAAAAAAAGGTAGAATTGGTTCAAGCAGTTCGAACTATTGATTCTACGATGATCAACCATACGCCGGTGTATATTTTTTTTGAAATTAAAGGGAAGGATACCTTGGCAGAGGTAAATCGGAAAAATACGATTGGCACAACCAATTGGGTTTTTAATATCGACAAACGGCTGCCTTTAAAAATGGTGATTCCAGAAATTATCAAATTGCAAGAAAAAAGACGAGGACCGCAAATGCATGAAAATAAAGAGGCTTCCGACTATTATTCGTATATGGATAGTGTGCAGAAAACCTTGGCTTTTATGTCCTTTAGAGAAATTAATTATACTTTTGATAACTATTTTTCAACAATTTATGTAAAAGATAATCCAGCTTATCATGCTAATTTTCAAACTTTTGCTGTCAATTTTAAACTAAACAATAAAGTTTCGGTAGATGGCAATGAAGTCGACATGAATGATTTGTCAACTTTCCTAAAAGAATATACCGAATTTTCAAGTCCGAATCAACGAATTTTATTGTATTTAAATTTTGATGAGCGATTGACTTTTGATCAATACCTTTCCAAAGTAATCGAACTGAAAGCGTTAGAAAGTGAGCAAATTAGTATTTCTACCACGCATTTTATATACAATCTTAAAAAATTACCTGATTGCGATTGTGCTAAGTAATTTATTGATGATGATACGGCTCATTTCGTAAAATGGTAAAACCACGGTAAACTTGTTCAATAAAAAATAACCGAACCATTTGATGCGAAAACGTCATCTTAGAAAGTGAAATTTTTTGTTGAGCTTTTTGATAAAGGACTTCCGGAAAACCATAAGGGCCACCAATGACATAAACGAGCGTTTTAATTCCCGCATTCATTTTCTTTTGTAATTCGTTGGCAAACTCAACACTGAAAAATGATTTACCGTTTTCGTCCAATAAAATTAAATAATCGGTAGGGGAAAGTTTGCTTAAAATTAATTCACCTTCTTTTTCTTTTTGCTGAATTTCTGAAAGATTTTTTGCGTTTTTGAGGTCGGGGATGAGTTCTATTTCAAATTTAATATAAAAGGATAATCGCTTTTGATATTCTTCAATCAACGCTTGAAGATTTTTATCGTCGGTTTTGCCAATGGCAATGAGTTTGATGTTCATTTGATTCTTTTGCAAACAAATTTACAAAGATTATTTGTTTCCGAAAATTGTAAGGGTTGAAATTGGTATCTTTGCACCGCAGACCACCTTATCGTCTCGATTTATCGGGGAGGAAAGTCCGGACACCAAAGAGTAGCATAACGGGTAACGCCCGTCCGTTTTTTGAAAGAAAAATGAGGACCAGTGCAACAGAAAGTATGTACAGTTCGGCTGTAGTGAAACCAGGTAAACTCTATGCGGTGAAATGCCATGTATATCAACTTTCCGAAAGGATAAGGGCTACTCGTCCGAGGTTGAAGGGTAGGCAGCTAGATTCAATAGGTAACTATTGAGCAAGATAAATGATAAGGGTTCCGATTTATCGGAATACAGAATCCGGCTTATAGGTCTGCATTTTTTTTAATACGAGTAGTATCGTGTGGAAATCCAAAAATTGGCCATCACATCTTTATAAATCTGAAACAAGGTCAAATTTTAGAATACTTCGTTTATTCTTCTTCAGAACCGCCATCTTCGTCTGTATCAGTATTATTTGACTCTAATTCAAAAAATGAAAAAGTAGAACCACCGTAATTTTTCTGAAAAGATAATTGTTCTAAGTGATTTAATTTAGTATGTTTAGAATGTTCTACGATGAGCATTCCTTCTTCGGATAGGAGCTTATTGTCAAAAACTAAATGGACTATTTTTTCAAAATCTGCTTGACTCATTCCGTAAGGAGGATCGGCAAAAATAATATCGTATTCACTTTTGTTTTTCTCTAAAAAGGCAAATACATCACTTTTGATAGCGGTGAGATTAAATTCAAATTCAGCAGCCGTTTTTTTGATAAACGAAACACAACCATAATCGGCATCAACCGAGATAATTGGTTGGCTACCGCGGGAAGCAAATTCATAACTAATATTGCCAGTTCCGGCAAATAAATCGAGAATACGAAGTTCTGTAAAATTAAAATGATTGTTTAAGATGTTGAACAACGCTTCTTTACTCATGTCGGTTGTAGGCCGAACGGGAAGTTTTTTAGGAGGCGATATTCTTCTTCCTTTAAATTGACCAGAAATGATTCTCACGTGTTAAAAAGGATAAAATTAGTTCGGTTTTCTCGAGCAGAATAAGAATTTGTTTTTTGTAAGTCGCTTACGTCCAAAAGAGAGGTGTTTCGAATATATTGGTACGCTTTTTTAAATAATTCATCACTTTCTTCACATTTACCCAAAAAGAATAGTTTCATCGATTCCGGATTTAAATGCAATTGTTCGGCGGTAAATAATAAATAATATAAAAAGTCTTCGCTGGTTTGGTAATCAAACGAGTTGAAGAGGATTAGTTTTTGATTTTGAATCACACTAATTTCAAAATGAGTATCGGCTACGTGCACAAACATATTTTGAGCTTCATCATTTTTAGATAAATCTAACAATTTAGAAATTAAGTAACTGCTGTAATGTTTGTATTCAAACGAGCCAAACTGATCTAAAAGGTAATTGTTAATGTGAACGTAAGGCACATAAACATTCATCATTTCGTATTTATCCACTTCGTCAACAGCAAAAAAATCGGTTTCAAAAACTTTGGTGTTGTATTGCAAATAACTGCCTTTGTATTCCTCATCAAAAAGCGGTTTAGGCACTAAAGCATTTAAGCTATTTTCATGCAAAAGGATAATTTCGTCATACGATTTTGTCAAGTCAGGAAAATCCAACAAGGCTTTCCATAAACTATTTTCAAGGGTAAAGTTTTTGGGAAAAACAGAAAAATCGATTGTGTCAAAAGCAATAAGTTGTCCCGATAAAGTATCTCGGCAACAAAAAGAAAGCCCATTCAGAGAAACCTGAATGGACAACTTTTTATAACTTTTCTGTATGATGTTACTATTCGTTATTTCCATATTTTTTAGGCCAGTTTCCTGACGTACTTACTTCTTCCATTGAACCTAATAAAATGAATTCTCCATTAATACCTTCTACAGAAACTACTTTTTTCTCTTTCTCTACTAGAGAAGCATCTTGGTCTGATAATAGTTTTGCTTTCTCTAATTTTGCTTCAAATACAGATATTTTCATATTATCTCTTTCAATAGTTCCAGCTTTCAAATCAATTTTAGCTTCAATGTCACCTATTTTTACTGTAGTTAAGTTTCTGTATCGGTCAGAACCTTTAAATAAAGAATCTTTAATACTAACTCTTCCTAATTCTTTAGTAACCACAACATCTTTAAAATAACCACCAGTTCCTTTTTCATCAACCGTCAATCGATAGGCTTGGTTTTTTTCCACATCAATAACAGAAGTGTCTTTTCTTTCTAGAATTACAAAATTTTCATTTTCAATAAAATAGATTAAAGAATCTAGGTTATCAGTATATTTTCCTTTAACGCTTTTATAAGCTAATTCTGCCGATTTAATATCTAGCATTTTGTTCACCGCAATTTGAAATCTTTTTTCTTTCAATTTATCAAATTCAATAGGAGCTTGAATAGATTGATAAATTAAATAACCAAAAACTAAGGTAATTATCCATAAAACAATAGATAAAACAGGTTTTAATGTTTTATTAGTTGATTTGTTAATCAATTTTGTAAGAAAAAATACAACTATTAGAATAACAGCGATAATAATTAATAGTATAATCATTTTAATTTTTATTTAATTTCAGTTTAAGGCAAATCTACAATTTTTTTTATTTCTCAAAAGCATTTCCCCGAAAATTCATCAGTATATTTGAATTTTTATTCTCCTTTATAAATTTCAACATGGATTCAGCTCTGTTTTACAGTATTTTACTCAAGTCTTTTCCTTTTAATCCAACGTTAAAACAGTCTATTTTTTTTCAAAAAATTGCTGATTTTGTCACAAATGATTCTAAAAATGAACTTTTTGTATTAAAAGGCTATGCTGGAACTGGTAAAACAACGTTAATTTCTACCTTGGTTGGCAATTTAATATCCGCTAATAAAAAATATGTGCTTTTGGCACCAACCGGACGAGCAGCCAAAGTTATTGCAAATTATTCTGGAAAACCTGCCTTTACCATTCATAAAAAAATATATTTTCCTAAAAAAAATAGTTCAGGCGGCATTTTGTTTACTAAACAACTCAATAAACATAAAAATACGCTTTTTATTGTGGATGAAAGTTCCATGATTTCAGATGTAAATACTGCCATTCATTCCACGGAGAGTAATTCGCTCTTAGATGATTTGATGAGTTATGTTTACAGTGGCGAAAATTGTAAAATGATTTTATTAGGCGATACCGCTCAGTTGCCGCCTATTCACATGGAAGTAAGTCCGGCCTTAAATATTGAAACTTTGCTTACCTATTATAACAAAGAAGTTTCGCATATTGAATTAGACGAAGTCATGCGGCAGGAAGAAAATTCTGGTATTTTATATAATGCAACGCTGCTCCGTGAAATTTTAAAGGAACATTTTATCGACACCATTCAGTTTTCTGTTAAAAGTTTTAAAGACATTGTTCGGTTAACCGATGGTTATGATATTCAAGACGCCATTAATACAGCCTATAGCCAACAAGGAATGGAAGAAACCGCTTTTATTGTACGTACCAATAAAAGAGCAAACCAATATAATCAACAAATTCGAAATGCGATTCTATTCCGCGAAAGCGACCTCTCTGCCGGTGACTATTTAATGGTTGTGAAGAATAATTATTTTTGGTTGAAAGAAACCGATGAAGCTGGATTTATTGCCAATGGCGATATTGTAGAAGTTTTGTCTATTTATAAAAGACAAGAATTATATGGGTTTCATTTTGCACATGTTAAAGTGAGAATGGTCGATTATCCCAACCAACAACCTTTTGAAACCATTGTCTTACTGGATACGATTTCAAGTGAGTCGCCATCCTTATCGTCAGAAGAAAGCAATCGGTTGTATCAAGAAGTGTTGAAAGATTTTGAAGAGGTGAGGCCCGCCTATAAACGCGTACAAAAAGTGAAAGAAAATGAACATTTTAATGCGTTGCAAGTTAAGTTTTCCTATGCTATTACTTGTCATAAGTCGCAAGGAGGCCAATGGAATACTGTTTTTGTAGAACAACCGTATTTACCCAACGGCATCGACCGTGATTATATTCGATGGTTGTATACGGCAGTGACGCGTGCCAAAGAAAAATTATACTTAATTGGATTTAAAGACGAAAATTTTGAATAATTTTGAAAAGATATAATTCTTAATTACCCATTTTACTCATGAAAATAATTGCTGTTATTCCTGCTCGATATGCCTCTACACGATTTCCCGCCAAATTAATGCAAGATTTAGGCGGAAAAACGGTCATTGTTCGCACCTATGAAGCCGCTGTAAACACCCAATTATTTGATGAAGTTTTTGTGGTAACGGATTCCGATTTGATTTTCGATGAAATTAGTTCCGTGGGCGGAAAAGCAATCAAAAGCACTAAGGAACACGAAAGTGGAAGTGATAGAATTGCAGAAGCAGTAGCAGATTTAGATGTCGATATTGTTGTGAATGTGCAAGGCGACGAACCTTTTATTGATAAAAAGTCGTTGGCTAAAGTCATTGAAGTTTTTAAAAAGGATAGTCAGCAAACCATCGATTTAGCTTCGTTAATGCGTGAAATTACTGATTTGGAAGCGATTGAAAACCCAAATAATGTGAAAGTAGTGGTCGACCAAAACGGATTAGCCTTGTATTTTTCGCGTTCGGTGATTCCCTATCCAAGAGAAAAAAATGTAGGGGTTCGCTATTTTCAGCATATCGGAATTTATGCTTTTCGAAAACAAGCGTTACTCGATTTTTATACATTACCCATGAAATCATTAGAAGCCTCCGAGAAGTTAGAGCAACTTCGCTATTTGGAATTCGGAAAAAAAATCAAAATGGTTGAGACCAATCATGTGAGTATTGGCATTGATACACCCGAAGATTTAGAAAAAGCTCGAAAAATGCTTTAATCATTGTATAAAGCATAATACGCTTCCACATTATCTAAAAATACGCCATCAAATCCGGCATTGATTATTTTTTGGGTATAAGAATCAGGATTTCCTACGATTATTTTTTGCCAATCGCTATTCCAAAATTCGGTATAAATTTCATTATCAAACCCTTTATAGTTTTTCTTGAGCCATTTCGGATTGCCTAATTTCCAACCCGGTTGCCAATAACCTCTCCAATTTTCGGCTGCTCCAACGTTCATATAGCAAATCACTAATCGTGTTCCACCGTTTTTCTTTTTCTTGAGCAATTCTAATTCGGCTTTCGTAAACGGAAAACTGTAATAATACAAATCAATCAGTACCATATCGTAGTTCGTTTGACCAATGGCTTGGATAAATTCCTTTTTGGTGTCAAAATCATCCGCATTGATTAAGTAGAGAAAATTTTTAACATCTGCAAGTTTTGTAATAGGGCGGTCATTTTCATCATTTACAATGGACGGAAGCAAATGATAATGATAATTATCGGCAGTTCTAATAAAAGGAACAAAACCAGCGTCTAAATTTTGGTGATTTATTTTTTCAAGTTGAGTGGAATCTTTTACAAACTCTGAAACGATTATTTTTTTCGTGGCAGACAGTTTTTTTAAGTTTGAAATTCGGTATTCGTCAGTTTGCCCTTTTTCGTTATAAAACAATTCCTCAATAGCTATGCCGTCAATCGCTTTTAAAAAAGGAAGGTGCAACGAATTGTTTGGGTTAACATTTTCAAATGCCAATTCAGAACCGTTTTGGGGAATCACAATGAAATCTGCATTTTGTTTCCGAGCAAAATTCGAAATTTGAATTACAAATTCTTGCATTTTTTTACCCGCTTTTTCTGTATTTTTACTGGAATCGGTGGTGTTAAATCCAAAAAATAGAAGCATACCAAATAAAAGTAATAGGCTAAAATAGAATCGTTTCATATATATTAAAAGTCAAAAATACAATTTTTTTTGAGGTATGAGTTAAGTTGCAAGAAACGTACCAATTTACGGTTTTATTTCTTTTTTATGAATGATAATCAATTCGTTGTGTTCTTCCACGCGAGGCAAGCGATTGACTTGTAAGCCTTCTGACTCAAAAAAGCGAGCATAGTGTTTGTTTCTAACGTTGTCTGTTTCTTTTAAAATCATAGTATTGAACAAGATATAGCCGTTTTGATTTAAAATTTCACTCATTCGATATTGAAAAAAAGTTTCAAATAAAAAGCTAGGCATGACTAAATCTTGAAAAACATCAACGATTATTAGGTCGTAATGATATTTTGTTTTTAAAACAAACTCAAAAGCTTCATGATGAATAAGGTTAAAGTTTTTAATTTTATCTAATCCAAAATGATTTTGAGCCACTTCGATTACTTTTTCGTCCAATTCGATACCCGTTATTTTTCCACTAAAACCAATTTCATCCACAAGGGTTTTAATCACACTTCCTCCTGCAACACCAAGAACTAAAATGTGATTCATAGATTTTATGGTGTCAAAACCAATAAAACCGAGGCCTTTACGCAACACGCGTTGTAAGCTTCCGTAAGAGTAATTGGTATGTTGACTGTCTAAAACTAATTCGCCATTTACTAACGTGACTTCCAGTGTTTTGCTAATTTCCGAAGTGGTTTTGTAAAGGTTAATAGGGTATAGGTAGCTTAATAGTTTTTTGAGCATGAAATAATTTTTAGTAAAAATAAACGAATTTTCGTATTTTTAATAAAATATTTTACCATGAAAAAAAGGTTATATCAGTTTGTTTTTTTCAATCTTATGGGATGGAAAATTGAAGGAACAATCGACCAATCTATCCAAAAATGTGTAATGATTGTTGTGCCACATACTAGTTGGCATGATTTTTATTTGGGGATATTTACACGAGCTATTCTTCGATTGGAGATGAATTTTGTGGCTAAAAAAGAATTATTCCGATTTCCTTTTGGGTTTTACTTCAAATGGATGGGTGGTGCGGCACTTGATCGAACAGGCGGATTGAATCGTGTAGAAGCCATCGCAAAATTATTTGAACAACGAAAAACTTTTCGCTTAGCCATCTCTCCAGAAGGAACTAGAAAAAAAGTAACTGAATGGAAAACAGGTTTTTATTATATATCACTTCAAGCAAAAGTTCCTATTGTTCCGGTTGCGTTTGATTGGGGATTGAAAACGGTTCGCTTGGATAAGCCGTTCTATCCTTCTGGCAATCTTGAGCACGATTTGCCGCTTTTGCAAGCCTATTTTAAGAATGTTAAAGGTAAAGTTCCAGAGAACAGTTTTGAGGTTGCTTAGCCTTTATTCTTTGTATTGGTAGCTTTTTACCGTGCCGTTTTTATAGAAAATCATCACTTTTTCAATCGAAAGGTCTGCTGAAACAGTGCTACTGTTTTGACTAGACTTTGTTTCAGCAGCTACCGTGTTCATTGGCTCTACTGGCTTTTGCGTAGTTGTTTCTTGAGGCAGCTGGGTTGGAGCAGGAGCGTCCGATTTAGGAAAGCTTCCTTTATTGGTTACGAGCCAATATAAATCCACCTCTGGAAATGCCTCTACAATTTTCATGATAAATTCTAAACTAGGTTTGTTGCGGCCTGATAAAAGGTGTGACAAACTAGAACGCTGTACGCCAATTTTATCAGCAAAAGCAGAAGCGTTTAGTTGGTAGTAATCGAATAAGATTTCTAGTTTTTTTGAGATTGCCTGGGTGTTTAACATCGTCATTTTTGAGCTGCTAATTTATTTGTTACAAATGTAATCATTTTGCGTGAAGCAACAATAGTTACAATTGTAATTTGTTCATATTTTATACAAAACAACTTATAATTTACTTTATATAAAGATATTTAACTAATTGGTAATTAATAAATAAATTATAATTTTGGGCATTGAATAACATTTGTCAATTTACAATCGAATTACTTCACAAAGTGGTGTTTACAAACGTAAATTAATAACATCTTTTACTCGTTTACAAATGTTATTTTAAAGATGTTTACTTTTGTAAAAGTAAAATTAAACCGAAATGAATCATCTTTCTATTTTTGAGAATCATCACGAAAAACAACTTCAAGGTCGACACCTAACTTTGAATCAAATTGAACCAATTTTAAAGAAACATGAGCATAAGAACACAGTTTCCATTTTAGGAAATTCTGTCCTTGGCAAACCTATTTATGGTTTGAAAGTCGGAACTGGAAATTTTAATTTATTACTTTGGTCTCAAATGCACGGCAATGAATCGACTACGACAAAAGCCTTATTTGACCTTTTTAATTTTTTAGATTCGGATGCAACGACAGTTCTTGAATGGAAAAAGAAGTTCACCTTCTTTTTTATTCCAATGTTAAATCCGGATGGAGCAGAAAATTATACGCGTGAAAATGCAAATCAAGTTGATTTAAACCGTGATTTTTTGAATTTGTCACAACCAGAGAGCCAGTTGCTTTTTGCTATATTCAAAGAATTTAAACCTGATTTTTGCTTTAATCTTCATGACCAGCGTACTATTTTTGCTGCAGGAAAAGGTAATCATCCTGCCACGGTTTCTTTTTTGGCTCCTTCTTATAACGAAGCTTGTGAGATTAATTCGGTTCGACAAAAGGCGATTAATTTGATTTATGGCTTAAACAAATTACTGCAAGAGCATATTCCTAATCAAGTAGGTCGTTTTGATGATGCTTTTAATCGTAATTGTGTGGGTGATGCATTTCAGCAGCTAGGCGTTTCAACTGTCTTGTTTGAAGCGGGTCATTTTCAAAACGATTATCAGCGAGAAGAAACTCGAAAATATATTTTTGTGAGTATGCTCCGTAGTTTTGAGTTGCTTTACGAAAACGATATAGTTAATAACAAAACAATCGATTATTTGAAAATTCCGCAAAATAATCCTTGTTTTTATGATATTGTTTATCGAAATGTCAAAATTAATTATGATAATTCATTTTTAATAACGAATTTTGCCGCACAATTTAAAGAAGAATTTACACCCAACGGATTAGTATTTACTGCTTACATTGAAACAATCGGCGAGCTAAGTGATTACTTTGGTCATCAAGAATACGATTTGAAAGAGCAGCTGATTGAAGGTGAAGCAGCTGATTTTTTGAAAATTGGCAAAAAAGCAGATTTTGTTGTTGAAAATATAGGAAAATTTGTTAATGGGTTGCTAAAAAATTAATAAATTCAATTTTTATTGAATAAAATGTATTTCATTTGTACTTTAAACATAAATTAATTATAAAAAAATGAGTAAGTTTCGTTTATTAGATGAAGTTGATCACCAAATCTTGGATATGTTGATTGAAAATACCCGAGTTCCATTTACAGATATCGCTAAAAAATTATTAATTTCTGCTGGAACGGTTCACGTTCGGGTAAAAAAAATGGAAGACAGTGGAATCATTATGGGTTCTTCTTTAACGTTAGATTATGAAAAGTTAGGTTATTCGTTTATTGCCTATGTAGGTGTGTTTTTAAATAATACGTCACAAACCAAATTTGTATTAGAACGAATTAACGAAATTCCATATGTAACAGTGGCTCATGTAACAACAGGAAAATTTAATATTTTTTGTAAAATACGTGCAAAAGATACCAAACACGCCAAAGATGTTATTTTTATGATTGATGATATTGAAGGAGTGTATCGTACAGAAACGATGATTTCGCTAGAAGAAAGTATCAATGATAAAAAACGTTTGATGCATACTATTTTTAAAGAAATGTAATTTCAAAATAAGTTATACAAACCCTCTCCAATCGAGAGGGTTTTTTGTTTTTAATAATTAGTTGTCATTGTTTTTTTGTAATTTAGTAAGCAAATTCAGTACGATGTATACCCTTCCAAAAATTGAACGTTTTCAGCAAAATGTCCTTTCGAAATACCAAATTTATAATAGTGTTTTTTTAACGCTTCCGTTTGATGCGATAGAAAACACCGGTGTTTTACTTCCTCTTTTTTCAGAACTTTGCGAAAGTGGATATCAAAATAAACAAAGTCCAGATGAAATTGTAGAATTGTTTTTCTCGAAATATGTAGACAAGCCCAATGAAGAAAAGAAAATAGAATTGCTGTTTCGATTTATTCAATATGTAGAACGACAAATCGTCTTGTTTGATGCAATTGAAGATGCTGCTTTTCCAGTAGTGAATAACTTGGAAGGGAGGGGTTCGCTTAGAGAAATGAAAGAAAAAGCAGACCAAGCTTCTAAAAACAAAGAATTACGTGCTTTTTTAGAAGATTTTAAAGTGCGAACGGTGCTCACTGCCCATCCAACCCAGTTTTATCCGGGTTCGGTTTTGGGAATTATAACCGATTTAACGCATGCAATTCGGGTAAATAACTTGGTTCAAATCAAAGAATTGTTGGCCCAATTAGGGAAAACACCTTTTTTTAAGAAAGAAAAGCCAACGCCTTATGATGAAGCCGTCAGCTTAATTTGGTATTTGGAAAATGTTTTTTATGATTCGGCTGCGGAGATGATTCAATACCTTCAAAAAAATGTTTTTCAAGGTAATCCGATAAGTAATTCGCTATTTAATCTCGGTTTTTGGCCTGGAGGCGATCGGGATGGCAATCCATTTGTAACAACAGAAATCACATTAAAAGTTGCGAATCGCTTGCGTGCTGCTATTTTGAAATGTTATTACCAAGATATTCGTAAGTTAAAACGCAAACTCACCTTTACACAAGTCGATTCCGAAATTGCAGCGATAGAAAATAAATTATATCGTTCCGTTTTTTATTCGGAAGGGGAATTGTTTTTGACTTTAACAGAATTTAAAACGGTTTTGGAAAATATCAAACAACGAATTATAGAAGTACACCAATCGCTTTATGTCGATGAGATTGATTTATTGTTGAATAAATTGAACCTGTTTGGATTCCATTTTGCAACTTTAGATATTCGACAAAACAGCCGCATTCACCACGAAGTTTTTGAAGAAATTGTCCATAATAGTCCTGCAATTTTTCCGTCAAATTACTTCCAATTGACCGAAAATGAAAAATTAGCTGTTTTGTCTACTGTAAAAGGTAACATTAAGGCCTCTGATTTTGAATCTGAAATTGTTCAATCCACATTGAGCTCTATTGAAGCAATGAAAAGCATTCAACATGAAAATGGTGAAATGGGTTGTAACCGCTATATCATCAGTAACAACGAAAGTGCGTTGCATGTGATGGAAACCTTCGCCATGATTCAATTGTGCGATTGGGAGCATCCCACGGTTGATGTAGTGCCGCTATTTGAATCGGTAGAAGATTTACAAGCTGCCGATGTAATTATGGAAAAATTATATACCAATCCAGCTTATCAAAACCATTTAAATAATCGGGGTCGCACTCAAACTATCATGCTTGGTTTTTCTGATGGTACCAAAGATGGCGGCTATTTAATGGCAAATTGGGGAATTTTTCAAGCAAAAGAACAATTAACAGCCATTTCTAGAAAATACGATATAAAAGTTATCTTTTTTGATGGACGAGGCGGGCCACCTGCTCGTGGTGGCGGAAAAACAAATCAATTTTATGCTTCGCTTGGGCCAACAATTGAAAATCAGCAAATTCAAGTGACAGTTCAAGGTCAAACGATTAGTTCCACTTTTGGTACCTTGGACAGTTGCCGTTTTAATTTAGAAAATATGTTAAGTGCAGGAGCAACCAATCAGTTGTTTAGCAAAGAAGAAAATCGGTTAACGGAAGACGAAAGTAGAATTATTACGGAATTAGCGAAAAAGAGTTATGAAAAATACCTTTCGTTTAAGCAACATCCCAAATTTATTCCCTATTTGGAACAAATGAGCACCTTAAATTATTATGCAAAAACTAATATTGGTAGTCGCCCTTCCAAACGAAGTAAATCAGCACAACTTGATTTCAATGATTTGCGTGCTATTCCGTTTGTAGGTTCGTGGAGTCAGTTAAAGCAAAATGTTCCTGGGTTTTTTGGCGTTGGTACAGCCTTGAAAATGTATGAAGACACCAACCGGTGGGACGAAGTTGCTGCATTGTTTCAGAATTCTTTGTTTTTTAGAACCTTGATAGAAAACAGTATGATGTCGTTGTCAAAATCCTTTTTTCCATTAACCGCCTATATGGAAAAAGATGCTGAATTTGGCGAATTTTGGACAATTATTTATTCAGAATACCTCGAAACACATCGATTAGTATTGAAATTAGCTGGTTTTTCAACGTTGATGGAAAATCATCCAGACGGAAAAGCTTCCATTGCAATTAGAGAACAAATTGTATTGCCGTTATTGACCATACAACAATATGCTTTGTTGAAAATCAATGCGTTAAAAAAAGAAACAAATCCAAATGATGCACAAATAGCTATTTATGAAAAAATGGTAACACGTTCCTTATTTGGAAATATTAATGCAAGTAGGAATTCGGCTTAAATTCGGCTTAATAAAATAAAAAATTCAACTATGATTGTTTTAGAATTATCTACATCAGAATACGCCCCTTATTATGCGAATTATATAAAACAAGTTTCTACGGATACTACTATCGTTAAAGAGCTTGAACGTTCACTTGAACGGTTGATTCAATTTGTTCCATCAATTCCTTCGGAGAAGGTAGGATATCGCTATGCAGCAGGAAAATGGACTATTAAAGACATTATTCAACATCTAATAGATTGCGAACGCATTTTTGCTTATCGGGCTTTGCGAATTGCAAGAAAAGACCAAACTCCTTTGCCAGGTTTTGAAGAAAATAATTATGTTGATGCCGCCATGGCTAATCAAAGAGAACTAACTGATTTGATGGAAGAATTCAAAATTGTTCGCCAATCGACGATTCATTTATTTCGCACATTTACAGCTGAACAATTGACTTTTATGGGAACAGCTTCCGATAAACCTGTTTCTGTGCGAGCCATCGGTTTTATTATTAGCGGTCACCAAATCCATCATTTGGAAGTGTTTAAGGAACGGTATTTAGTAAATTAATTCTTGAATTTAAAACATGGAATTTCTATCAAAAATAGCAAGCCTACTTTTCATCCTATTCCTCCTTTTTTTATGGAATAAATTTGTGGTGCCTTTCCTTGTTAAATTAATTACTGGCTTTCATAAAAGAAATAATAAACAAAACTTGAATCGGCAACCTATTAAATTTGTGATTGAAAATGAATTAAACATTATTCGTTTTATACAAGTTTTTTATTGGAGGAATACTAATGCTGATTTCAGGAATTATTAATACAAAAACTACAGCTTGAAATGAAAGATAAAAAATTCGTGTTGCTACTGGTATTGGTCTTATTTTTTGCAACTGTAATTCATGCTCAAGTTGTCAAACAAAAGGATAAGTATGGTCTTGCTCTAGTTTATCAAGATGGATTAAGCTTGAAAGCTAAAGATAAATATGGTCAATCGCTTTATTATATTGACGGACAAACCATTAGAGTAAAGAACAAATACGGCGAAGCGGTTTATTATTTAGACGGAAATACGGTTCGGATAAAAGATAAATATGGGGAAGCGTTGTATTATTTTGACGGACAAACTATTCGTACAAAAAATAAATACGGAAGCCCTTTGTACTTTGTGGATGGTCAATCGATAAAAGTAAAAGATAAATATGGAAAAGCGTTATTTTATTTTGAGGGATTACCTGAAAAATGGGTAATTGTTTGTTTGATAAGGTAAAAGAAGTTGCAATATCAAAAATAGAAAATTCCAAATTCCAATCGATACAATTGGAATTTGGAATTTTTAGTTAGCATTTTAAATTTTAATCCTCGTCTTCGTCATCCTCCTCATCGGAAGGTTCATCGTCATCCTCCTCGTCATCCTCGTCGTCGTCGTCAGAACCACCAGCATCTTTTAACAAATCAATTTCTACGTCGTCGTCAGAAGGGGCATCTTCGTCTTCATCATCTACTTCAACTTCTTCAATATCATCGTCTAAATCTAACCCTTTTACCGGAACGATAGTTTCATTTTCAATGTCGATATCTTCATCTTCTTCAAAATTTTCGATACGTGTTGCTAGTTTTTTACTGACTTTTACCAAATAAATGGTATCTTCTGTACGAACCTCTACCGCTTCAATCAATTCATTTTGTGCATTTCTGAAACGAATAATATCCGAATCTTCATATCCATCAGGAAATTTCTCCACCAACATGGATAAAATATCATTCGTTAATTTAGCATAGTCAACAATAATTCTTCTCATAAAATCTTATAAATCTAGTAAGTAAGCAAATATTAAAGGGGCTACAATGGTAGCATCAGATTCGATAATAAATTTGGGTGTGGTTACATCTAATTTTCCCCACGTAATTTTTTCGTTCGGAACAGCTCCTGAATAAGAACCGTAACTTGTTGTAGAATCAGAAATTTGACAGAAATAACTCCAAAAAGGCACATTTTCCATTTCTAAATCTTGATCTAGCATTGGCACAACACAAATAGGAAAATCTCCTGCAATACCACCACCGATTTGGAAGAAACCAATTCCTTTTCCACCACAATTTTTTGGATACCAATCGGCTAACCACATCATGTATTCAATACCACTTTTCATGGTTGTTGGTTTAAATTCACCTTTTATACAATACGAAGCAAAAATATTTCCCATGGTACTGTCTTCCCATCCTGGCACCACAATTGGCAAGTTTTTTTCTGCCGCAGCAACCATCCATGAATCTTTTGGATCAATTTCGTAATATTGTTTTAAAACACCTGAATTAATCATTTGATACATGAATTCATGCGGAAAATAGCGTTCTCCTTTTGAATCAGCATTGTTCCAAATGTCAAACAAATGGGATTGTAATCTTCTAAACGCTTCTTCTTCGGGAATACAAGTATCCGTGACACGATTAAAATGACTGTCTAACAAATCTCTTTCTTCTTGAGGTGTTAAATCTCTATAATTTGGAATTCTTTTATAAGAATTATGAGCCACTAAGTTCATAATGTCTTCTTCTAGATTGGCACCGGTACACGAAATGATATGTACTTTATCTTGTCGAATCATTTCGGCCAATGATTTGCCAAGTTCTGCAGTACTCATCGCTCCTGCCAACGTAATCATCATTTTACCATTTTCTAACAGGTGTTGCTCGTAGCCTTTAGCAGCATCTACTAAAGCAGCCGCATTGAAGTGAAGATAATTTTTCTCAATAAATTGGCTGATAGGTCCTTTGCTCATTTATATTCAGTTTATAGGTTTTACGTAATTATAGTGTCAAAGAAAATCTTTTTTTCTGAAAAGACAAATTCTTTTTACTTAGATTGATTATTTTTTTGATTGTCCGTTTTTTGTCATAATCCTGTAATGCCAGCAATTACTAATCTATCGAATAGTTTTTCTTCAAAATATCTTCTATTTAACTTGTAAACAAACTCATTTAGATATAATTGAAGAT